>JBFYZD010000075.1:0-4238 GCA_041309685.1 Gemmatimonadales bacterium
GATATGGAGACGTCCTGGCCCGCCTGGAATGGGACGTGCCCGGAGGCCATCACGCCTACCTGACGGGGTTCTGGAACCAGGAGGACGTGCGCCTGGACCTCCCGGCGATGGACGAGGGCGCCACCCTGGCCCAGGAGCCGGGCCCCCGGGTGGAGGAGCTTCTGGCCCTGGCGGAGGAGGACCAGGCCCGCTGGGGGAACCGGGCCCTCTCGGCGGGGCTCCGGGGGGAGTGGGGAGCGACGCTGGCGGAGCTTCGGCTGGCTGCGAGCCGCTATGAGGCCCGCCTCCCCCTGGGCGATTCCCTCCCCCTCTTCGCCGAGGGGCGCTCGGATCGGACGCGGCTCACCGCGGACTTCTCCCACCCCTGGGGGGCGGGGGTCCTCACTTTCGGAGGATCCCTGGACCGGATGGGGTCATCCTACCGGGCGCTCGCCCTGGACACGGCCCAGGGACCGCCGCCCGGAACGATCATCCCTACCCGGCTAAGACAGGAGGGGCTCACCGGGGGAGTGTATCTGGAGGCCCGCCACCCCCTGGGGGCTTTCCTCCGCCTGAGGGGGGGAATCCGGATGGACCGCTACACCGGCGACCCCGGGGTCAGACTCGCCCCCCGCGTCGCCCTTACCTGGCTTCTGACGGAGCAGGCGGTCCTGACGGTGGCGGCGGGGCGTTACCACCAGTTCTCGAACCTCCATTCCGGTGAGATCGAGAGGAGCCTGGAGGCGGACCAGGGTACGGTCGGGAGCGGCGGGGAGTCCGCCTCTCCCCTGGCCGTGGGAACGGCCAACCACCTGGTGGTCTCCCTGGACCAGCTCCTCCTCCCCGCTCTCCGCCTGGGTCTGGAAGGCTTCGTGAAGGACTTCCGGGGGGTGTCGGGAACGGGGGAGGAAAGCCTCAAGGCTTCCGGGGTGGACCTGAGGGTGGCCCGGGACGGGGAGCGTGCCTCCGGGTGGCTGGGCTACACCCTCACCTGGTTCTGGGCCTCGGACGGCATCCTGGCCTCCGGAAGCTCCCCCTTCTCGGGAAGGCACCTCCTCTCGGCGGGGTTGGCGGCCCGCCTCACCCCTCGCACCGGCCTCCGGCTCAGGGCCAGCTACGGCGACGGCCTGCCCTACACCTCGGTGCCGGTCCTGAGGGACGGCAACCAGCCGGGGGTGGAGGAGCCCAAGGCGCTGGCCCTGGAGGGAGACGTGATCCTGAACGAGGCCCCGGGGCTGGCCACGGGACCGGATGAGGGGTTCCTCCGGGTGGAGGCGGAGCTCTTCGGCACCTTCTTCCCCTCCTGGGGCGGCCGGAGGATGGAGCTCCGGCCCTACGTGCGGGTCCTGAACGCCCTGAACCGGCGGGACGCTCTCTTCTACCACTTCGATCCCTGGCGGTCCCAGGGCCCCGAGCCCCTGGCCGAGCTCCCGGTCCTCCCCCTTCTCGGGCTGGAGTGGCGGTTCTGATCCGTCACACCGCGCCCCTTTCGATCGTTTCCCTGACAGAGCCACGGATCGCACGCCCGGGACGGCCAGGCGGCCCCCGCGACGGATTCGATTCCACGTGAAACGGCTGGACCACACGATGCCTGAGGCATCCCCGGAGGAGACCATGACACCCGCCAAGCGCACAGGGCGCCCGATTCTGCTGATCCTGGGCCCACTTTCCCTCTCCCTCCTGGCCGGCGCCTGCGGGGATGGCTCCCCCACGAGCCCGGTGGACGAGATCGAAGGCCTTCCCCGCTCCCTGTCGGTTTCGGAGACCCAGCTGGTCCAGGCGGGAAACGCGTTCGCCTTCGACCTCCTGGGCCGACTCCACGACGCCGCCCCGGACTCCAACCTTTTCGCCGCCCCCCTGAGCGCTTCCATGGCGCTGGGAATGACCTTGAACGGCGCCGCGGGGACCACCTTCGACCAGATGCGCTCCACCCTCGGGTTCGGGAACCTCACCCTGGACCAGATCAACGTGGGGTACCGGGACCTCATGGAGCTCCTCCTGGAGCTGGACCCGACGGTGGAGCTGGCCATCGGGAACTCCATCTGGTACCGGGAGGGGTTCAGCGTGCGGACCGACTTCCTGGACCGGACGAGGACCTACTTCGACGCCGAAGCCAGGTCGCTGGATTTCGCCGACCCCGGCACGGCTGGCATCATCAACGGATGGGTGAAGGACCAGACCAGGGGGAAGATCGCGGAGATCGTGGAGAACCCCGTCGACTGGGCCACGGTCATGTTCCTCATCAACGCGGTCTACTTCAAAGGGAGCTGGACCCACCGCTTTCCCAAGAGCGAGACGGCCAACGCCCCCTTCACGGCGTGGGACGGATCCCAGGGGACCCTTCCCCTCATGCAGCTCGAGGACACCCTCCTGTACGCTGAGAACGAGCTCTACCAGGCGGTGGACCTCCCCTACGGCGGAAAGGCCTTCTCCATGACGGTGCTCCTCCCGCGGGAGGGGCGCACCCCGAGGGAGGTGGTGGCTTCCCTGGACCCCGCGTCCTGGGCCCAGATGGTGGGAAGCCTCCAGCCCAGGGAGGGCACCGTGTACCTCCCCCGGTTCAAGCTGGAGTGGGAGAGCGTCCTGAACGGGACCCTCCAGGCCATGGGGATGGTGGACGCCTTCAGTCCCGGCTCCGCCGATTTCACGGGGCTCTCGGAGCAGGCCCGGGAGCTGGGCCTCTTCATCAGCAAGGTCAAGCAGAAGACCTATGTGGACGTGAACGAGGAGGGGACGGAAGCCGCCGGGGTCACCTCGGTGGAGATCCGCCTCACCTCCATGCCCGACCGCTTCACCTTCCGGGCGGACCGTCCCTTCGTCTTCGTCATCCGGGAGCGCTTCTCCCAGACCATCCTCTTCGCCGGGGTCCTCGTGGACCCGGCGGAAGCCTGAGAGAGCCGGCACGATGAGAACCGCCCATCTCGCGCCTTTGCTCCTCCTCGCCTTGGCGCTGCCGGGGGGTGGGGCGGCCCAGCTGGTACCGGTGAGAACCGTCCCGGTGGCGAGCGGTGACCAGTTCCTCCTCTCCCCCTCCCAGCACCTGGCCATGGGCAGCGTCGGGCTGGCCCTGCCGGACACGCTGGGGGATCCCTTCTCCAATCCAGCCGCAGGGGCCCGGCTGAGGGAGAGCCTCTTCTTCGGCTCCCCCACCTATTACCGGATCTCGGGCCGGAACGGCACCGGCCGGACGCTCCCCCTCGGTGCGCTCTTCTCCTCAGGGGAGTGGTTCGGGGGAGGATCCCTCTCCATCCAGGAGGTGGAGGGGGCGGAGAGGAATCAGTGGCTCGTTCGCCCCGGGGGGTGGTGGGGGATGCCCCAGGCGCCCCTTTCCGAGGCCTCGGCCCGGAACCTCTACGCCTTCGCCCTCCTGGGGTACCGTTTTCCCGGGTCCGGCCTCTCGCTGGCCGGGAGCGCCCACTGGGCCGACCTGGGGGCGGTGGACGGGGTGGATCTCCTCTACGCCCTGAGCCAGGAGATCCGGCAGTCGGGCCATTTCACGGACCTTCGCCTGGGGATCCTGAAGGAGTGGGAGGGGGAGCGGTCCATGGAGCTCCTGGTCCTGCGGAACCGTTTCCGCATGCGCCACGACGTCAGCTACCTGGACCTGGCCTGGGAGCCCCTCCCCCCCGACACCATCCCGGTGCCCCAGTGGCGGACCCGGGTGGAGAAGAACCTGGACCACACCGACACCTGGGGAGCCCACCTGGCCTTCCGGCGCCCCCTCCAGGCCCCCGGGTGGACGGTGGGATGGTCCCTCACCGCCAACCGGAAGGACCACCCCAAGATCCCCAACTACGAGATCCAGAACATTCCCAGGGACCCCGGGGACACCTGGGCCTGGGCCCTGGGGGCGGGGCTGGCCAAGGCCCAGGGACCCACCCGCTTCGCCGTGGATCTGATCCTGGAGCCCATCCGGAGCGAGACCTGGGCCGACGCGGCCACCGACACCATCTCCGCCCAGGGGGTGAAGATCCCTGCCGGCGAGAGGACGGTGGAGAACGACTTCCGTTTCATGAACGCCCTGGTGAGGTCCGGAGTGGCCTGGGACTGGCGCTGGGCGACCCTTCAGGGGGGGCTCCAGATCCGTTCCGTGGCCTATGAGCTGGACCAGTTCAACCGGGTGGAGGTCGCACGGCGAAAGCAGGAGGAGAGCTGGATGGAGTGGACCCCCAGCTTCGGGGTGGAGCTGGACCTCCCGGGCCTCACGGTCCGCTACGCGGGGCGGGTCACCACGGGGACAGGCCGCCCCGGGACCCAGT
>JBFYZD010000076.1:0-3691 GCA_041309685.1 Gemmatimonadales bacterium
CGCTTCCACGACCGCTTCGTCCCGGAAGCCTCCCTGGAGGAGCGCCTGGAGATGGCCGCCGGAATGGCCGCGCTGGGCGTAACCGGGATCGAGGCGCACTACCCCGCCGAGGTGAACGAGGGGAACCTCGATCTCTACCGGCGCCTCCGGGAGGAGGCGGGGATCCGCCTGGTGGCCGTCCCCTTCTCCCACTTCTTCGACAGGGATTTCGAGTTCGGGAGCCTCTCCAGCCCCGACGCCGCCATCCGCGACCGGGCGATCGAGATCGCCGTGGGCGGCCTGCGCCTGATCCGGGAGGCGGGCGCCGATCTGGCGATCTCCTGGCCGGGGATGGACGGGTACCGCTACCTGCACGGCACCCCCTACATGGCGCTCTGGGACCGCTTCGAGGGGGCCATGGCGGAAGCCATGGACGAGGTGCCGGGGGTGCGCATCGCCATCGAGCCCAAACCCTACGAGCCCGCCGCCAACAACATCTACCGGACCACCGCCGAGGGGATCCTGGCCGCCCAGCGCATCGAGGCCCGCCTGCGGCACCCTGAGAACCGGCGCCTCCTGGGGGAAGGCCACGCCCTGGTGGGGCTCAACCCCGAGACGGGGCACGTGAAGATGGGGTTCGAGATGCTCCCCGCCGCCTTCTCCCTGGTGGGAATGGAGGGGCGCCTGGCCCACACCCACTGGAACAGCCAGCCCGACGGGAACTACGACCAGGACAACAACGTGGGGGTGGTGAACCCCCACGAGGCGGAGGCGCTCCTCTACGCCCTCTGGGCCATGGGCTACCGGGGGTGGTTCGGGATCGACATCAACCCCGAGAACATGCCGGTCCGCAAGGCGGTGGAGCTGAACATCCGGGCGCTGAGGCGGCTGAAGGAACGGGTGGCCCGCCTCCCCCACGAGCGGATCCTGGCCTGCCACCTCCAGCCGGCGCTGCACCGTGGCGAGCTGGAGGAGATCCTCATCGAGAACCTGTGAGGGACCAGGGACCATCCATGCCGGACGCGACCCGGGGGCGCCCCCTCTTCGCCGGATTCGACGTCTCCACCCGGAGCTGCAAGCTGGTGGTGATCGAGGCCGCCGCCGGGGCCGTGCGCCACGTGGCCAGGGTGGAGTACGACCGGGACCTTCCCGCGCATGGAACCATCCAGGGGGTGGTTCCCGGGCTCGGCGAGGGCGTCTCCGAGTCCGACCCCCGCATGTGGATCGACGCGGTGGAGCGTCTTCTGGGCGACCTCCCCGCCGCCGGGGTGCCAGCCTGGGACATCCTTTGCCTCTCCGTGGCCGGCCAGCAGCACGGGCTCGTGGCCCTCACCGGCGAAGGGCAGCTCGCCCGGCCCCGGAGCAAGCTCTGGAACGACTTCTCCACCGCGGAGGAGTGCGCCCTCCTCACCGGGGCGGTGGGCGGTCCCGAAGCCATGATCGCCGAGGTGGGCAACACCCAGCGCACCGGCTATACCGCCTCCAAGATCCTCCACATGCGCCGCCACGAGGCGGAGCGCTACGACCGGGCACGGACCCTCTTCCTGGTGCACAACTTCATCAACTGGCACCTGACGGGGGGACCGGAGGGAGGGGTGGCCGTCATGGAGCCCGGGGACGCCTCGGGGATGGCCCTCTGGCACCCGGGCCGAAGGGAGTGGTCCCGGAAGGTCCTGGACGCCATCGACCCGGCCCTCCCGGCGAAGCTCCCACCCATCCTCCCCTCCGACCGGACCATCGGGACCGTCTCCCCCGCCCTGGCGGAGCGGTTCGGCCTCTCCCCCCGCTGCCTCCTGGACGCCGGGAGCGGGGACAACATGTACGGGGCGGTGGGGACCGGGAACATCGAGCCGGGGATCGTCACGGTGAGCCTGGGAACCAGCGGCACGGCCTACACCATCCTGGAGGAGCCCTTCCTAGACCCCACGGGGGAGATCGCCGCCTTCTCCGACAGCACGGGGCACCACCTCCCCCTCCTCTGCGTCTCCAACCTGGCCAACGGCTACGAGGCGGTGCGGGAGCGCTTCGGCCTCACCCACGAGGCCTTCGACCGCCTCGTCCTGGGCTCGGCTCCCGGAAACCGGGGCCGGGTCATCCTCCCCTGGTACCAGGGAGAGCGCACTCCGGACCTTCCGCTGGCCGCGCCCCTCACCTTCGGGTTCGGGCCCACCGACTTCGACGCCGGCGCCCTCTGCCGGGGGGTGGTGGAGGGACACGTCCTGAACCTCTGGGACGGATGCACCCGCCTCCCCGTCCTTCCCCGGGAGATCCGCGTGACCGGCGGGCTTTCCGCCTCCCCGGCCTGGTGCCAGCTCCTGGCCGACGTCTTCGACACCCCGGTGGTGCCGGTCCGGGGAGAGGGAGCCGCCCTGGGGGCGGCCCTTCACGCCGCCTGGGTCTGGGAGAAGGAGAAGGGGGAGGGGCGGACGTTGGGGGAGGTGGCCGCTCCCTTCATCGATCTGGACGAGGCCGGCCGGCGCCGGCCGGACCCGAGGCACCGGGAGGCCGTTCGCCTCCTCCGCCGTCTCTACCGGAGCCTGGCCCTCAGGGTGCGGGGGTTGGAGGGGGAGGACCCCTTCCGCCTGCGCAGGGAGCTGCTGGAGGCCTCAGGGCCCTCCGATCGTCCCGAACGCTAGCCCAGGAGCTCGCCCAGAAGGAGGTCCTTCTCCTCCCAACGCTCGCCGAGCCAGGTCACGAAGCGCCGCCGGAAGGCCTTGTCCTGGGAGAAATCCCCCCGGAGCTCGGGGCCGACGGGCATGCACTTCACCCTGACCCTCACCTCCCGGGCGCGGCCGCAGAGGAACTCCCACAGCGTCGGAGCCCCTCCGGGATAGGCGATGGTCACGTCCAGGATCTCGTGGATCCCCTCCCCCATCGCCCCCAGCACGAGGGCCAGCCCCCCGGCCTTCGGCTTGAGAAGATGCCGGTGGGGGGAGCGCTGGGCCTCCTGTTTCGCAGGGGTGAAGCGGGTCCCCTCCACGAAGCTCACGACGGACACGGGGGTCAACTTGAACCTCACCGCCGACCGGCGGATCGTCTCCAGGTCCTTGGCCGCGCTGCTGCCCCGCTCCAGAAAGGGGTAGTCCAGGAGCCACCAGGCCAACCCCAGGAAGGGGACCCAGAGGAGCTCCTTCTTCAGGAGGAATTTCAGGAAGGGGATGCGTCCGTTCAGGACCCGCTGGAGCACCAGGATGTCCACCCAGCTCCGGTGGTTGGCCATCACCAGGTACCATCGGTCCGGCGACAGGCCCTCCACCCCCTGGACGTCCCAGCGCACGGGGTTGGTGAACGCCAGGTTCCAGTTGTTGAAGGACACCCAGGCCACGCCGATGCCGTTCAGCGCCCGGCTCCAGAACCGTCGCCACTCCCTCCCGGGGAGCAGAACCTTCAGGAGGAAGGTCGCCAGGAGCGGCAAGGTCCAGAAGAGCGTGTTGAGGGTCATGAGCAGGAGGGAGAAGGCGCCCCGCAGCGTCCCCATCAGATCCCTCCGGTCCGGCCTGGGTTCATGGCGGTGTGCTTCCTTTCCGTTCGGTCGGGTCCGGTCCTCCCCACTCCCATCCCCACACCCGGGCAATCTTCCCACCCCCCGCTCCGCCGTCCAGCCCCCCCCCCGGGCGGACTCGCCGGGGGCGACCCGCGGCCGGAGACGTGGAGCCCTCCGGGAGAAGCGCCCCCCGGCCCATCCCGACGGAGCCGAAAGAACCCGATGGAG
>JBFYZD010000077.1:0-6907 GCA_041309685.1 Gemmatimonadales bacterium
GACCTACCGGGTCTTCGAGCGCACGGGACGGATCTCCCTCCTCCGCTTCCTGAACCTGACCCTGATCCTGGACGCCGCCCAGGGGGTGGACGGTCTCTTCCAGCCACCCAGGGCCGCATCGATCGCGGAGATGGCCGAGCGCAACGCGGGCCGCCCCCGCAGGCGGGGCCGACGGAAGGAGAAGGGGTGACGGCCTCGGGAGCCGGCCCCCGGGGTGCCCTGCGAACGCTCACCGTGGGTCTCGGTTGGGGGAATGCTCCTGCCACCGTGGGAACGTTGGCCCAGGAAGGGCGGAGGGTCTTCTTCGAGTTCGAGCCCGGGTTCCTTCGCTCCGCGCTCGACCTCTCCCCCTTCAAGCTTCCACCCGTCCCGGGCGTGCGCGAACACACCGACCGGGACTACGGACCTCTCTTCGGCCTCTTCCAGGATTCCCTCCCCGACGCCTGGGGGCTCCTGCTGATGGACAGGGACTTTCGGCGCCGGGGCGTGGAGGCCGCGACGCTCACCCCCCTGGATCGCTTGGCCTGGATCGGGTCGCGGGGGATGGGGGCCCTCACCTACCACCCGCCCGACGCCGAGGGTGAGCCTTCCACCTCGATGGACCTGGCCCAGGTCGCCGCCCAGGCAGGGCGGATCCTGGAGGGAAGTCCCGAGGAGGTCCTTCCCGCCCTGCGATGGGCCGGGGGCTCACCCGGCGGAGCGCGTCCCAAGGTGGTCGTGGGGGTGGGGCCGGGGGACCGGATGCTGGCGGGAGCCGGCCTGCTGCCGGAAGGATTCCGCCACTGGATCGTGAAGTTCCCCGCCCGCCAGGACGGTTCCGACGCGGGGCGGGTGGAGGCCGCCTACGCCGAGATGGCCCGCGAGGCGGGGCTCCAGCTCCCCGAAACCCGGCTCTTCGAGACCGGGTGCGGCGATGCCTTTTTCGGGGCGCATCGCTTCGATCGCCCGCAGGCGGGACGCCTCCACATGCACACTCTGGGTGGATTGCTGCACGCCAGCCACCACCATCCCTCGCTCGACTACGAGGGATATCTGCGCGTGACCTTCGCGCTCACGCGTGACCGCCGCCAGCTTCTCCAGGCCTTCCGGAGAATGGTCTTCAACGTGCTGGCCCACGTCCGGGACGATCACGTGAAGAACTTCGCGTATCTCATGGATTCCGCCGGCCGGTGGGCCCTGTCGCCCGCCTACGACCTGGTGTTCGCCTCCGGCCCCGGTGGGGAGCATTCGATGACGGTGGAAGGGGAGGGACGGACCCCGGGCCGGGAGCACATCCTCCGCTTGGCCGGAAGGCTCGACGTCGATGCGCGGCAGGCGGAGCTGATCCAGGAGGAGGTCGCCGAAGCGGTAGCCGGTTGGCCCCGACACGCCCAGGGGGCCGGAGTGCCCCGGGCCCGTGTGGCAGGGATCCAACGGGTACTCCGGAACCGATAGCGCCTCGCCCCGCCCTCACCCCTCCCAGAGGTCCCTCAGCAACCCCGCCCCCACCCCCAGCGCCCCACCGAGAACGACGCCCAGGAAGAGGTTCACCAGGGGCTTGGGATACTCGGGATCGTCCTCGTGGGGCACCAGCCCCACGTCCACGATCCTCACCCCCTCATCCCGGATGGCGTCCTGGACCTCCGCGAGGCGGAGCTGGCGCTCCAGCATCAGATAGGCCTCCCCCAGCATGGTCCGGTCCCTGACCAGCCGAAGGTACCCCATCTCCTGGGCGGGAAGGGCTTCCATCTCCTGGCTTAGCTGCCCCAGCGCCTCGCTCGCCGAGGCGAGCTGGCCTTCCAGGCCCTCCAGGTAGTTGCCGCCGAGGCGGAAGAGCTGGCCTTCCAGCTCCGCGATGCGGTCGGTGAGCCGGCGCACGTCCAGGTTCTCCTCCGTGCGCCGGACCAGGAGGGCCGAGCGCTCGTTCTCCAGACCCAGGAGGACCATGAGGAGATCCTGGATGGCCCGGTTGGAGATCAGGGAGGGGAAGGTCGCGAGCTGGCGGTACGCCGATGCGCCGCCGCCGCCGGGGGCCGCCCGCTCCCCGATCAGGGTCAGGAGATCTCCGAGCGCCCCCCGCTCCACTTCGAGTGCGTCCACCTGGAGCTGGAGTTCCGCTACCCGTCGCACCTGCTGGGTGGCCTGCTCCTCCGGAGCCACGATCTGGTGGGTCTCCTGGTAGCGGCGCAGCGCCTCCTCGGCGTCGGCCAGGCGCCGGGCGTACTCCGCCACCTGCACCCGGAGCTCCTCCACGGTGAAGCGGGCCTCACCCCGCTCCGTGGCGCCCTTGTAGGCCACGTACTCCCCCACGATCCCGTTCACGACCGCGGCCGCCATCTCCCGATCCGGAAGGAGGTAGGAGACTTCCACCAGCCGGGAGCCCCCTTCTTGCCGGCGGACCTCCAGATCCTCCCGAAGACGTTGGACGGCGGCGTGGCGCCGGAGGATCTCGACGCGGACGGTCCCGGGGGGATCCGCCGCCAGATCGGGCGACAGGAGAAGACGGTACCCCGCCCATTCCAGCTCGCCCCCGATCTCCACCACCCCCAGCTCCAACCTCTCCTCGCCGGGCTCCGTCACCCGCGCCCGGTACTCGCCTCCACCCTGGCGGCGGAGGGTGAGCGTCCCCTCCCGGTCCGGGTCCCCCACCGCCACGAGCTCCACCACCCGGGAGCGAACCCCCGCGGGCTTCGCCACCTGGACCGTGAGGGCCAGGGAGTCCACCACGGCCTGGGTGATGCGCCAGCTGCGGAGCACACCGATCTCCGTGTCCAGGTCGTCTCGGCCGAGCCCCATGAGGTCCGCCCCCGGAAGGGAGGAAAGCTGCTCGGCGAGCTGCATCTCGGGGGTCCGGTCCGTGATCCTGAGGACCGCGGCGCTCTGGTAGAGAGGCGTGGAGAGGAGGGTCCACACGACCACGGCGGCCACCACGACGGCGAAGACGCTCCCCATGAGGATCCAGTGCCGCAGGAGTCGCAGCACCAGCTCCCGAAGGGTCAGGGCCTCGTTCACAGGCTCATCTCCCCAGGCTCCGGGAAAGGGACAGGGCCAGGGCGGTGTTGGCCACGTCCACCCCTTCGGACTTCCCGGTCACGGCGTCGGGCTGGAACGTCTGGAAGAGGTAGTTGATGCGCACGCCCGTGGAAAGCTCGGCTCCCACCGTCCACCCACACAAGTCCACCCCACCCCGGAACCCCCAGAAGAGGGAGACGTCCTCCCGCTTGGGGAGCGGCACCACATCCAGGTAGTGGGCGGCCGCGTCCCAGCGGATGCGCCCCCCGAGCGCACCCATCCGCCACACCCGGTCCAGCCAGTCCAGGGCCACCCATTGGGAGGAGGAGCCGGGGCCGATGGAAGCGCCCAGGACCTGCCCCTTCTGCGTGTACCCCTGGGGAACCACGCGGCTGGAATAGGTGGAGGGGACGTTCCGGTGCCGCCAGGTGGAGGAAGGCTCCAGGTTCGTCATCTCGGCCTGAAGGCGGAGCAGGCCCGTCTCCCCCTTCCGGTCCACCCACTGCAGGCCCACAGTGTAGCCCTGGGAGTGCTGGGGAAACTCCAGGAAGTCCCTCAGGCCGCCGGGCTCCTCGAAGCGGGCCCATTCCCCCCAGGCTTCGAAGCCGGCGGCGGGAAGGACCCAGCGGGCGAAGAGGGCGAAGATCTGGTCCGGGGCGGCCTCCGGCTCAGGTAGGGGCTCGTCCTCCCCCCAGGGGTCGGGGGTGTCGGGCCAGGGTCGCTGCCCCGGCCGGCCCACGCTCCTGAGAAAGTCCAGCGCAGCGCCGAGGCCGGCGTCCCCCTCCTCCAGGGGAGCATAGACCATCCGGGCCACCCCCAGAGTGAGCCCCGGCTCGAAGGCAGGCCGGAAGGCGATCCCCAGCCCGCTCAGCGTGCGGCGGTCGTTGGCGTCCACCTCGTCGAAGAAGGCCGACTCCTCGAGCCGTCCCAGCATCCAGCGCCCCTCGAACGCCCCGATGCGGGTCTCCAGGGGGCGGTTGGTGCGGAAAAAGAGGTGGGGAACGCCAGCGGCGTGGCTGGAAAGGAGGATCCCGTTGCGGAGCCCCGGCCCCCACCAGGCGTTCTCCGTGGCGACACCCAGGGAGAGCGGACCCAGAGCCAGGGTCAGGCTCGACTGCCCCGGGTCCACCTCCGAGATCTCCCCCTCCCCGAAACGGACGGGCAGGTCCAGCGACTCGGGAAGGGGGTGGAAGGGATTGGCCCAGTAATCCCGGGGCGGGTGCGCCTTCAACGGATAGGGGATGGTCTGGAAGGCTCGGTTCTCGGATTGGAGGAACTGGGGCGCCGCCACCAGGGTCACGGGGCCCAGGCGCAGCCGGAGACCCGCCGTCACCCGGAGGTTGAGACCCCGGCCCGCCCAGAGGGGCCCGTCGTTGAAGGAGAAGGGAAGATCGGAGGACCAGAGGGTGGCGACCTCGGGAGCCAGGAGGGTGAGGGACCACCCCTCCCGCCCCTCCCCCAGAGCCTGTTCCAGAAGGAGGGACGGTGTGCGGAACAGGAACCCGCCCGTATCCCACTCCCCCCGGAGCTGCGCCACCCGAACGCGGTCCTCGGCCTCGCCGGCCAGCAGGGGAAGCCCCCGTACCGACAACCCCTGTCCCGTCCCGCTCCCGGGCAGGGAGAGGAGGGCGAGGGCCAGTGCGGGGCCCAGGAGGTGCCGGAAGCGGGCTCGGCGGGTTCGGGTCATGGCGCTGGGATTCGGGGACCAGGCGTCCGGAGACTGGACACGGACGGTAGGATAACGCCATATGTGGGGCGGGGAAATCCGCCGGATTCCCCTCCATACCATCCAGGCTCCCGAGGGAATGCACCCGCTCTTCCGGTCCCGCGCCTCCCGTTCCTCCCCCCGCCGGCCGGCAAGAGGGGGGCTGGGACCATGGTTGGCGGCCCTGGCCCTGGGTCCCCTGGGCCTGGCTCCGGCCCCTGCCCCGGTCGCGCCCCAGGGGATCCCATGGGACCTGCGGGGAGGCCTTCCCGTGGGCTCGGAGGCGGAGCGCTACCTGAGGGTCCTCCAGGTGGCGGGTTTGGCGCCGGCCTATCCCTGGACGCTCCGGGGGATCACGCCCGGCGAGGTCAAGCGAGTGCTCCCCGAGCCCGGCACCCCCCACCCCTGGCAGGCCCGCTACGACTTCTCGCCGGGCGGCCTGGCAGCCAACGGATACGGATGGGTCCAGCCGGAAGGGGAGGTGATCTACAACTCCGCCTTCCCCTTCGGGGAGAACGACGGAGCCCTCTGGGCCGGGAAGGGGGTGACCGGCGCCGCGCGGGCCGGAGGGTGGGCCCGCTTCGGCCGCCTGCACCTGCGCCTGGCCCCGGAGCTCTTCTGGGCCGAGAACGGGGAGTTCGAGCTGGCGCCGAACGGGTGGGCGGAGGAAAAGAGGTTCCTGAATGCGCACGGGGCAAAATCCATCGACCACCCCCAACGTTTCGGGGAGGCCGCCTACACCCGGGCCGACCCCGGCTCCTCCGCCCTCGCCCTCGAGCTGCCGGGTATCACGGTGGGGGCGTCGGGAGCCGCCCAGTGGTGGGGCCCCGCCCAGCACTACCCCCTCATGCTGGGGAGCAACGCCGGGGGGTTCCTCCACGCCTTCGCCCAGACCGCGGAGCCGGTGAGCGTGGGGATCGCCCGCGTGCACCTCCGCCTCATCGGGGGGCGCATGGACCAGTCCGACTTCTCTCCCAGGCAGACCGGCGAGCTTCGCCGCTTCGCCTCGGCGGCGGTGCTGGTCCTTCTCCCCCGGGGCCTGGACGGGCTCGAGGTGGGAGCCACCCGCTTCAGCGAAAGGATCTGGCCCGCGGGAGGGATCGGGCTGGGGGAGGTCCTCCGCCCCTTCGCCGACCCCATCTCGGTGCCGGGGGACGAGGCGAACCTCAGGGACGAGAACCAGATGGCCGGGGCGTTCCTCCGGTGGGCCCTTCCCCGGGGGGGGTTCGAGCTCTATGGGGAGATCCTCCGGGAGGACTTCGCCCGGGACCTGCGCCACTACCTGGTGGAGCCCGACGACCTCATGGCCCGCACCTTCGGGTTCCAGAAGGTATGGGCGCCGGCGGCGGAGCGCCTGGTGGCCCTGCGGGGAGAGGTGGTCAGCTCCGAGGTCCACCACTCGGAGCGGGGGGACCGTTTCCGGGACGGGCGGCTGGATCCCCGGCCGATGCCCCGGTATCAGCACGGCGGCGTTCCCCAGGGCCACACCCAGTACGGCCAGATCCTGGGCTCCCCCACCGCCTACGGGGGCTCGGGGTGGACGCTTGGGGTGGACGTGTACGACCCCGGCGGCCGGTGGAGCCTCGACCTCTCCCGGGCCCTCCGGCTGGATTGGCTGCGGGAGGGGGCAGGGCCGACGGGGGCCAACCGGGCGGACGTGGTCTACGCGGTGAAGGGGGAGGTGGCCCGCTTCCGGGGAGGATACGAGTGGCGGGCGAGCCTGGTCCCGGCCTTCAACCTGAACCGGAACCTGGAGGAGGGGAACGACCTCTTCAACCTGAACGTGGCGTTCAGCGTGCGCGGGCTACCCTGGTAGCTACCGCGCCACCAGCGTCACGATGATGCTCGTGACGGAAAGGAACGCCGTCACCAGGAAGGTGCTGTTTCGCTCGAACCAGCTCCGCCGACCCACGAAGACCTGATCCCCCGAGCGGATGTCCATGGCCGCCAGGGCGCTCTCGGCCGGCACGCGGTCCAGGATCACCTCCCCGTCCCGCACCACCTGCAGGTTCCTCAGGTCCCCCTGGGGTTGAGCCCCCCCGGCCAGGGCGACGGCCCCCAACAGGCTGAGTGTGGGATCCACGGTGTAGAGACCAGGCTGGTTCACCTCCCCCAGCACATGGACGCGCCGAAGGGGGGTGATCCGGACGGACGGGTTGCGGAGCTCCCGGCGGTACCCCTCCATGAGCTGGCTCCGCACTTCCTCCCAGG
>JBFYZD010000078.1:0-2705 GCA_041309685.1 Gemmatimonadales bacterium
CCTGGCTGGTGGGGGGCCCGGGGACACCAGAGCATGATCCTTCCGACGTGACGCGAGATGGCAGAACCCGACAGGTACCGGGATCCCGGAACTAAACACATGTTCCCCCACCAAGAGTAGGAACGGGGGAGGGCCTTTGACAAGCCTTTCGTGTGCCCGTGTCCGGGTGCGATTCCCCCTGGGCGGAATCCGTTGCGCTTCCTCGCCAGGCTCCCCTTGGTGTTCATCCTTGTTGCTCCCACGCCGTCCGGCCCGATCGGGTCCTTGGTACTATGCCGCCCGATGATCCGAGAGGCCCTCATTCGGATCCGCTGGCGGCCCGGCGAGCTTGGGAGTCGGTGTTCGCCCCTGTAGCCCCGTGACTCTGCGTCACCGCCTTTCGACGGGTTTGCTCTGAGCAGCGGTCGTCGACATCGGCGGCACCGATGCGACTCCACATTGGAGTCGGAGCAAGGAGTATGCCTCGAGGGGGGAAGTCCTGACGTGAGCGGTCGATACGCCAGCGCCCGCCGGCGTTTGGTTTGCCCGCAGGGGACCCGGTGCTGGACCTCGAGATGGGACTGGAGATGGGAAGTTATTTCCTGCGGAGGAGCGGTCCTTTCCGACCCGGAGGGACGCCGGTCCCTGACCCCGGCGCCTGTCCGGGAAGAGGGGTGTCTTGACCCACAAGCGACCTCTTGCGAGATAAGGGATCGATTGGAGAGTTCGCTTCCCCCTTCTTGCTGGGACCCTCGGACGCGCATGGCCGACGCCATCCTTTTCCTCGCCGTTGTTTTCGGGCTCTACACCTACCTCGGGTATCCGGCTCTCCTGAAGCTCCTGACCCTGGGGCGGAAGGACCCTTCCTCCCCGACCGAGGGGGCGGACTGGCCACCGGTGAGCATCACCGTTCCTGCCTTCAACGAGGAGCACCAGATCGCCGAGACGGTGGAGAGCCTGCTGGCGTTGGACTATCCGCCCGAGAGAAAGCAGATCCTCATCGTGTCCGATGCCTCCACCGATCGGACCGACGAGATCGTGCGCGCCTACGCGGGCCGAGGGGTGGAGTTGGTCCGGCAGGAGGAAAGGAAGGGGAAGACCGCAGCGGAGAACGCCGTGGCTCCCCGGCTGAAGGGGCAGATCGTGGTGAACACCGACGCCTCCATCCGCATCCACCCCTGGTCGTTGAAGAAGCTCATCGCCCCCTTCTCCGATCCCGCCATCGGTCTCACCTCCGGCAGGGACGTGAGCGTGGGAAAGGAGGGGGGAGAGGCCAACCAGGGGGAGGCCGGCTATGTCGGGTACGAGATGTGGATCCGGGATCTGGAGACCCGCCTGGGCGGCATCGTGGGCGCCTCCGGGTCCTGCTACGCCATCCGGCGCGAGCTGCATGGGCTTCGCCTTCCCGAGGCGCTGAGCCGGGATTTCGCCGCGGCCCTGAACACCCGGGAGAGGGGGCTCAAGCCGATCTCCGTGAGCGCCGCCACCGCCGTGGTCCCCCGGGGACGCTCCCTCCGCAAGGAGTATCCCCGGAAGGTACGTACGATTACCCGGGGCATGGAGACCCTCCTGTACAAGCGGTCCCTCCTCAACCCCTTCCGCTTCGGTCTCTACTCCTGGATGCTCCTCAGCCACAAGGTCTGCCGCTGGCTCCTCCCCTGGGCGGCGGTGGCGGGTCTGGCGGCGCTGGGTGCTCTGGGCTATCGGGAGAGCTGGGCTCTCGTCCTTTTCGCGTTCGCGCTGATCGTCCTCACGGTAGGTGCGGTGACGTGGGCCTTCGCCGGAGACCGGCCTCTGCCCCGCCTGCTGGCGATCCCGGCCTTCCTCCTGATGGCGAACGTGGCGGTGCTGGAATCCACGGTCCGGTCCCTCCGCGGGACCAAGAATGCCATCTGGGAGCCCACACGCAGGTAGGGGAAGAGCGGGATTCAGGGGGGCGGTGGCTCCATCCCCCTACCTGGCGGGACGGTGCTCCCCGAGGAGCTGGCGAAGGGCCCCCTCCACTCCCCTTCCAGCTCGGGTGTGGGTCGGCGCGGAAACCAGCTCCCTGGCCAATCGAGAGGCCCCGGGGAATGGGAGTGATCCGGCTGTCAGGGGTTGCACCTCTGCTAGCTCCGGCAGAGGCCGGGGGTAGCTGGCATAGAACCCGGCCTTGCGGCGCTCCCGGGGCTCTGCGGGCACCAATAAGGGCACGCGGAGCTCTCCGCTCTCTCCGCCGGAGGCCGGAAGAGGCAGGGCGACCCCGGCACCGGACTCTGACACCGCCCTTCGAAGAACCGCTGCCCTCTCCCGGCGTGCCCGCACCTGGGCGACGGAAGCCTCCCGGGTCGCCAGGGCCAGGGCGGCGGCGAAGGGTGAGATGGCGGCCGGCGCGGTGGGGGCGCGGTAGTGGGTCTCGCCCAGGCCGAGGCTCGGAACCCGGGCGGGGACACCGTAAAGGGCCGGGCGGGCCAGAAGCCATACCGCGGCGGCCTTGCCACCCTCCACCCACCGGGATCCCGGGTTGGGCGGAAGGCTCCCCGGAAGCCTGCTTCCCCATCCGTTCCGTGCCATCACCGCCCCTCCGCTCCCCCCGGTCCAGCCCTTGCCTCGCCCGAAGGACAGGACGGACAGGTCGCCGAGGGTGCCGGCCGGCTTCCCCCTCCAGGTGGCCCCCAGCCCCTGGGCAGCGTCCTCCACCACCGGGAGGCCTCTTCGCCGGGCAATCTCCCCGATAAGATCCCAAT
>JBFYZD010000079.1:0-10559 GCA_041309685.1 Gemmatimonadales bacterium
GAGGTCCTGTATGAAGTACTGGTTGGCGCGCACCACGTGGATCCAGGTGCTGTCGTCGTCCGGGTCCGGGTCCGAAAAGAGCCCGCTTGTCATTTCGGAACCCGGAGGCAGGTGGAAGTGGGGCCTTCCGGCCATGGAGGAGGCGGCAAACCAGGGGGACGGCGGGGTCCGGCGAGAGCCCGGAGTGGGGAAACGCCCTCTTTCGAAGTGCGAGCTGGGTGCTCTGAGGCGAGTCTCCCCCGGAATCCCGTTCCGCCCTATCTTGGCCACGCGTTTGGATGGACCGCTTCCCCCTGATCTGGCAGATCCGATGCTCCGCAACCGCAATCCACCACAGGAACCCGGCCATCCCTCGCGTAGCAGCCACCTGGTGACCTGCCGCCTCTTCTCTTTCCTCTTCCGCCTGGCTCCCCTCCTCGGCGTGGTCTTCGTTCCCGCACTCCAACCAGGGGATGGCCGAGTGTCCGCCCAGGAGGTGAATGCGCAGCGTCCCTCTCTTCCCGTCGGAGCGCTGGAGGGGAATCTGGATCTCGACGGGGTTTTGGCCGAAAGTGCTTGGAAGACCGAGCAGGTGATTGAGGGCCTCACCATGATCGAGCCCGTGGAAGGGGGGACGGTCACGGGTCGAACCAGGGTCCGTGTGCTGGCCAATTCCAGATACCTGGTCATCGGCATCCAGGCTGCGGATCCAGACCCGTCGGGGATCGTCAGCACCTCCAAGGCACGGGATCCCTCTCTTCGGAGCGAAGACTACGTGAAGGTGGTCCTGGACCCGTTCCTCGATGGCCGGACGGGGTACATCTTCGCCCTGAATCCCGGAGGGGCCCGCTACGACGCGCTGGTCGCGAATCGTGGGGAGGGGGAGGACAGCCAGTGGGACGCCGTATGGGAAGCCGCCACCGCCAGGGACGCCTCCGGTTGGTCCGCCGAGATCCGGATCCCTCTCCAGAGCCTGACCTTCGACGGGACGCTGGACCGCTGGGGCTTCAATGTGGAGCGGAGAATCGAACGCCTCCAGGAGGTGAGCCGATGGGCCAGCCCGTTCCGGGACGCGAAGATCGCCCAGACGGTCCGGGCGGGGTACTTGACCGACCTGCCGACCTTCGACACGGGGCTGGGGCTCACCGTCCGGCCCGCTGCTGTCGCGGGAGTGGAAAAGGTGTCCGAAGGGGAGGCGTGGGAGGGGAGCTTCGAGCCGAGCCTCGACGTCTTCCAACGCCTGGGGACGAACACCACGGCCATGCTCACCGTGAACACCGACTTCGCGGAAACGGAGGTGGACACCCGCAGGACCAACCTGACACGCTTCCCCCTCTTCTTTCCCGAGAAGCGGACCTTCTTCCTGGAGGGGTCGGACATCTTCGACTTCGGCGTGGGTCTCACCACCTTCCACAATTCCGACATCGTTCCCTTCTTCTCCCGGCGCATCGGGCTCAATGAAGGGGAATCGGTTCCCCTGGGTGTCGGCGGGAAGGTCAGCGGGAAGGTGGGGAAGACCAATTTCGGGGGGCTGGTCACCCGGACCGGCGACGTGGAGGGCCTGGTGACCGCTGCCACCATGGGAGCCTTTCGGGCGAGGCAGAACGTCCTCGAGGAATCCACAGTCGGGCTCCTGGGGACCTTCGGCGATCCCTCGGGGGCGGATGGCAGCTTTCTGTTGGGAGCTGACGCCACCTTCCAGACCTCCCGATTCCGGGGAAGCAAGAACTTCATCGCCGGCGCCTGGGGCATGGTGACGGATCGGGACGGATTGACCGGTGACAAGACGGCTTTCGGAGCGAAGATCGACTACCCCAACGACGTCTGGGACATCGCCCTCACCTATCTCCGGATCGGAGACGGATTCGATCCGTCCCTGGGATTCGTGCCCCGCCCGGGCATCCACAAGCTCACCGGTGGGGCGAACTACCGGTATTATCCCTCCTCCCTGCCCTGGATGCGCATGATGTACTACGAGTTCATGCCCACCCTGGTCTGGGGGCTGGACGGGCGGTGGGAGAGCTACCGGGTCTTCATGGCTCCCGTGAACTGGCGGCTCGAGAGCGGTGATCGCCTGGAGATCAACGCCAATCCCGAGGGGGAGCGGCTGGAGGACCCCTTCGAGATCTCCGACGGCGTGGTGATCGATTCGGGATCCTACCACTTCATCCGTTACCGGCTGGAGTGGGCCATGGCCGCCAAGCGGATCGTGAGCGGCCAGCTCACCTGGTGGTTCGGGGACTTCTATGACGGGAAGCTCGACGAGATCCAGGCTCGGGTCCAGATACGACCCTCGGAGCTCGTGGTCTTCGACCTGAATGCCACCAGAAACATCGGACGGCTCCAGGGTGGGGATTTCGACCAGCAGGTGTACGGGCTACGCGCCGTGGCCAACGTCTCGCCCGACCTCCAGCTCACGAGCTTCGTTCAATACGACGACGAATCGGGAAAGATCGGGACCAATACCCGCCTCCGGTGGACCTTCCACCCCCTGGGAGAGTTCTTCCTGGTCTACAACTACAATGCCCAGGACCAGCTCACCGATCCCGATTCCTCAGCGGGGAGCTGGGACCGGAGGCGGCGCTGGGTGATGGATGGGTCCCAGCTCATGCTCAAGTTCCAGTACGCCCTACGCTACTGACCGGTAGATCGGAAGAGCACGGGGACCACCAGCATGTTCAGGAAGGTGGAGGAGAGGAGTCCGCCCAGGACCACCACGGCCATGGGGGCCTGGATCTTCTTGCCCGGCTCGCCCCCGCCCAACGCCAGCGGGATCAGCGCCAGCGCCGCCGTGAGGGCGGCAATGAGGATGGGCACCAATCGCTCCATGGAGCCCTGGAGGACGGCCTCCTCCAGCCCCATCCCCTCCTCCAGGAGGTGGTTGTAGTGGCTCACCAGGAGGATCCCGTTGCGGACGGCGATGCCGAAGAGGGCGATGAAGCCCACCATGGTGGCCACGTTCAGAACGCCCCCCAGGAAGACGGTGGCTACAAGGCTCCCCATCAGGGCCAGGGGGAGGTTCACCATGATCAGGAGCGCGATGCGGGCCTTGCCGAACTCCTGGAAGAGGATGAGGAAGATGGCGGCGATGGAGGCCAGCGACATGAGGCCAATGGCCCGAGCGGCCGCCGGCCCGCTCTCGAACTGGCCGCCCTACTGCACGTAGTACCCCGGAGGTAGGGTTACCTGGCTCTCCACTACAGCCCGGATGTCCTTCTCCAACACCCGGAGCCGGTAGAGGTCGGTTCCGAAGATCTTCACCGCGATGGCGGCCTGGGTCCCCGAGAGCAGACCAGCTCCCCCTTCCCTCCCCACCGGTACCACGCCGAGACCGAAGAGCCCGGCGGATCCTGACTCCCCACCTCCCTCTCCCCGACCCTCCCGCTGGGCTGCCCTCCTGGCCCGCATCTTCGAGACCTTTCCCCTGATCTGTCCCACCTGTCAGACGCCTCTCACGTTCATCGCGCTCCTCACCGATCCCGAGCCCATCGCCCAGATCCTCACCCACATCGGCGAGCCCACCTCCCCACCAAGGCTCCACCCCGCACGGGGACCGCCCCAGGCCGAATCCCTCGGTCGCTGGCGAAGGCGATGTGGCGCCCGTCATGGCTCCACACCGGCAGGTAGCCGTGGGCGACGTGGGTGGTGAGGGCCACGGCCGTGCCGCCGCTGGCGGGCACCCGCCACAGGTCTCCCCGGTAGGTGAAGACGATCGTGCTACCGTCGGGGGAGAGGGCCGGGTACCGGTTCCACCGGGCCTGGGTCTGGGCGTGGGAGGGGGTGACCGGGCCGAGGATCAGGAGGCCGAGGACCAGCAAACGCCGAATGCTCATGAGGAGGTTCTGGATTACGGGGTTTCGTGCCAGCGGGGTGACGGAGTCCCCGCCTTGCCCCGTGAAACAACAGGAGGGGGCAGGGCGAAATGTCGCCCCGAGGGCGGCGGGTAACGGGGTAGCGGGGCAACGGAGCGACGGAGGGGGGGAAGGGGGGTGGCCGGCAGCCCGGATTCTCTCGAGAGCTCCGCTCCCCTCAGGGGGCCTGCAACTTCTCCCTCAGCCAGGCTGCCGCCTCCCTGGCACCCACGGCTTCCAGGCCCTTCCCCAGGGGCAGGCGCTCGTCCCCCGGGTACACCAGGGCCGCATCCGAAACCTCCAGGTCCTGGCACGCCAGCTGGAACCCCTTGCTAGGGGCTGGGGCTGAGGAGCGCTTCACCTCGAAGGCGATCCTCCTCTTGGGTCCCGCCTCGATCACGAGATCGACCTCGGCCCCCGCCGACGTGCGGAAGTAGGAGCAGTCGGCACCGTCAGCGGCGTGGATGAGGGACTCCACCATCATCCCCTCCCAGCTTGCCCCTGCCACGGGGTGGCCCAGGAGGTGCTCCATCGTTTCGACTCCCAGGAGCGCATGCACGATCCCGCTGTCCCGCAGGAAGACCTTCGGGCTCTTGGTCAGGCGCTTGGCCACGTTCCCGGACCACGGTGCCAACCGGTGTGCCAGGAGCAGGTCCACCAGGAGATCCAGGTAGCGGGCTACGGTCCCCCCGCTCACCCCCAGGGCCGCCGCGACCCGCGCCGCGTTCACCTGGGTCCCCTGCAGATGGGCCAGCATCGTCCAGAAGCGCCGCAGGGTCTCGGAGGGGATGCGCGGGCCCAGGGCCGGGATATCCCGTTCCAGGTAGGTGCGGATGAAAGCCCGACGCCAAGCGAGGCTGTCCGCGTCCGTTCCGGCCAGGAGGCTGTCGGGGAATCCCCCCCGGAGCCAGAGGCGCTCCACCGCGGCTCTCGCCCCTTCGACCTCGTCCACTCCCACCGGCGTGAGCTCCACGAAGCCGATTCGCCCCGCCAGCGACTCCGAGGACTGACGTAGCAGGTCGAGGGAGGCGGATCCCAGGACGAGGAACTGACCGGTCCGCTCCCCTCCGCGACGGCGGCGGTCCACCAGGACGCGGAGGACCTCGAAGAGACCGGGTACCCGGTGGACCTCATCCAGGATCACCAGCCGCCCACGCTGAGCCTCCAGGTAGGCCTCCGCGTCCGTGAGGCGGGCCCGATCGCTGGGGGATTCGAGGTCCAGGTATCGGGAACGCTCGGGCTCCATCTCGTCGGCCAGAGCGAGGGCGAGGGTGGTCTTGCCCACCTGGCGGGGCCCGAGGAGCGCGACGACGGGAAACCGGTCCAGGGCAGTGCGAAGGATACGGCCTGCGGTTCGGGGAATCATGCTTGTAATATTGCTATGGCATGACAGAATTGCAAGGTAAAGCTGCATGACCGCGACAGCATCTTCGGCAACAGCTTTGCCCGGCGCGTCGACTCGATGGGCATCAAGGAGGTCGTCACGGCTCCAGGCTCGCCGTGGCGGAATCCGTTCCGCGAGCGCTTGATGGGCGATGTGGTCGCCCTCTCCCAGGTCGGCGGGCTTCACCATGCGCGCCCGCCAGCGCCGGCCAGCGAGACGCTCCGTCACGGTGCCGGGTTGGGCGCAGGCCGCCCTTCGGCCCGCAACCGGTCAGTCCTCGGGTCATCCGTGCGCCGTTGCCCTACGTGGATGGGGTTTTGGCCACCCACACCCCTGGATGCTTTATCTTTTATCCTTCGTGCCTTGCAGATTGGGGATCGGATCCTCATCTTGCACGCATGCTACCCCGCACTCTGCATTCCACTCTCGTGGAGGCTGCCGCGACCCTGCCGGTCGTGACCCTCACCGGCCCGCGGCAGTCGGGCAAGACGACACTTGTGCGAGCGGCCTTTCCCGACCTCCCCTACGCCACGCTGGAAGCTCCCGACGCCCGTGAGCGGGCGCTCTCGGATCCCCGGGGCTTCTTGAGGGGCTTTCCCGACGGAGCCATCCTCGACGAGGTGCAGCGTGCGCCGGACCTGCTCTCCTACATCCAGGGAATCGTGGACGAGGACGCGCGCCCGGGTCGGTTCATTCTTACGGGCTCCCAGAACCTCCTGCTCCTGGACCGCGTCTCCCAGAGCCTCGCCGGAAGGACGCGCGTCCTCCACCTCTACCCGTTCTCCCTGTCGGAGCTCGAGGCGCGGGAACCCTGGGACCCGGAGTCGGAGGTCGTTCCGCCCCCCCGACCGCCGCAAGGTACTCCACGGGAGCTGCACGCCACCCTGCATGCCGGGTTCTTCCCCCGGATCCACGACCGCGGCCTGGATGCGACCTCGTGGCTCGCGGACTATCGGACCACGTACGTGGAGCGGGATCTCCGACAGGTCCTGAACGTGCAGGACCTCGGGGCATTCACGCGCTTCCTCGGTCTCTGCGCGGGACGGAGCGGGCAGCTTCTCAACGCCTCCTCCCTCGGGAACGATGCGGGGGTGGACCACACCACGGTTCGGCGCTGGCTCTCGGTCCTGGAGGCGAGCTTCCTGATCCTCCTCCTTAGACCGCACCATCGCAACTTCGGGAAGCGGCTGATCAAGAGCCCGAAGATCCACTTCCTCGATCCGGGCCTCCTCTGCTCTCTGCTGGGAATCACCCGCCCCGACGATCTGCGGGTCCACGCCTCGCGTGGGGCCGTCTTCGAGGCTTTCGTGATGTCCGAATTGGTGAAGGCTTACGCCCATCGGGGCCGGCGCCCTCCGTTGTACTTCTGGCGCGACTCCGCCGGACACGAGATCGACTTCCTCATCGAGCAGGGCACACGGCTCCTTCCCATCGAGGCCAAGGCCGGGGAGACGGCCCCCCCTGGTCTGTTCGATGGGCTCGAGAGGTGGAGGCGCCTCGTCGGGGATGAAGACGCCCCTGCCCTCCTCCTCCACGGCGGGGACGACACCTTCACCTACCGTGGGATGTCCGCCCGGCCGTGGAGTGTGCTCTGAGCCACTCCCCATAGCCGCGCTCCCAGTGCGCTGACGAGCAAGGTGCCTTCGCGGCAAACGCGGGAGTCCTCTTCCGGACCCAAGCTCCGTGGCCTCCCCAGCGCCCCCCTCCCCAAGCAGGCCAGGTGGGCGGTGAGACCCAGGGCCCCCTGCTGCCGGATCAGCCCCCCATCCTTCCCACATCCCCTCGGCCCTCTCCCGGGCGTCCTCCCCGCCTCGGCGATCCCGGCCACCTCCCTGAGCAGGATGGTGCGGTCGAACTGGGAGCGGTCCTGCGGCGCAGCCTCTGGGTCCTCCGCCCATCGAAGAACAGGGTATCCAGCTCGGGGAGCCAGACATCCACCCTCTCCCGAAGCTCGTCCAGGGCCCGCGCCACGGCCCGAGCCCCCAGGCCCACCGCTTCACCCAGCGCAAGGAAGTCGGCCCTCCCGATGTACTCGCGGTTTCGCCCGTTGACGCTGAGCGCCATCGTGATGTCACCGTAGGGGTGGGAGCTGGAGAGATCGTAGGCCGGAGTCACCCGCCATTCCCCGTCGGGGAGCCGGCGCACCGAGAAGTCCTTCGCGTGCGCTTCTCAGTTGCTCGTAAGGTACGCAACGATGGTTTGCTTCAGGAGCGTGAATGCAGCTACCCAAGAGGCCTGGCACACCCTCGCCAGCGCCCTGATCACCGCCTCGGTGGTGATGCGGTACTTGTCGGCGGGGTAGCGGCCCAGCACCTGACACGCGTCCTCCTGGGCGAGGGAACCAACCCGGCCCAGCGGGCTCCTCCGCCACATGGCCCGCCACAGCTTCCTCGACCGAGTGGCCAAGATCCTCCCCCCACCTCGCCTCCACCGTCACCGCTACCACGGCGTCTTCGCCCCCAACGCTCCCCTCAAGCCCCTGGTCACCGAACGGGCCCACGAGGACAACGTGATCGCCGCCCGGAACCCCTCAGCCCAGCTCCTCCTTCCCTCCCCCACCGGTAATAGGCCGAGACCGAAGAGCCCGGCAGATCCTGACTCCCCACCTCCTTCGCCCCCACCCTCCCGCTGGGCCGCCCCCCTGGCCCGGATCATCGAAGTCACCCCCCTGATCTGTCCCACCTGCCAGACGCCTCTCACGTTCATCGCGGTACTCACCGATCCCGAGCCTATCGCCCAGATCCTCACCCACACCGGCGAGCCCAGCTCTCCTCCCAGGCTCCACCCCGCACGGGGGCCTCCCCAGGCCGAGCTCACCTTCGCGCTCGGTGTCCCCAACGCCGACAAGGCCGCCCAGGACTTCCCCCCGGAGGACCTCGATCAAACGCCGGACCATGACCCCGCCGAGCCCGATCCTGTCCCGGAGGACGAGTTCGACCAGAGCCGCGACGCCTAACCTCCCCTCGTCCCGGGTCCCGCCACGGGTGCACGCGCCCCGACCCACCAGCCCTCCGCTTCACCCCCTCCTCCGCTTCGGCCACCCGCTTCCTTGCTCAATCCCGCCACCGAGGGGCAGATTCCATCAGCGCCCTCGGCCAGGATGGGGCATTGGATGCCCTATCCCTTCAAATCCCGATCCCTACCTGCGATCTGGAAGGCCGTGGTGGAAGGCGGGCAGATCCGCGAGTGGCATGTCCATGAGGACACGCCGGAGGGGCGGCGACGAATCGGGCATGACCCCGGGAGCCCCGAAACCGGAATGACCTGATCCCTCGAGACCGACCCAGGTGCCGGAACCAGCGCTCGCCCCACAACCACCCAGGAAGAACAGAAAGGAACCGGATGCCCACGCACCAGGTCCTGCTCGTCGGAGGAACCGGCCGCACCGGCGGACGCGTCCTGATGCAACTCCTGGATCGGGGCGTTCGGGTCCGGGCCATCGTGCGCTCGGCTCGCCGGCTACCCGCCGGGGCCCAGGAAAATCCCAACCTCGATGTGGTGGAGGCCGACCTGCTGGGCCTCGGGGAGGAGGACCTCCAGCGGCATGTCCACGGGTGCGATACCGTCATCTCCTGCCTCGGCCACGTCATCAGCTTCAAAGGGGTGTTCGGCCCGCCCAATGATCTGGTCACGCGGGCGACCATGCGACTCTCTCGCGCCCTGGAAGCGTCGCGGTCGGACGAGCCGGCGAGATTCATCCTCATGAGCAGCGTGTCGGTCAATCACCCCGGGGCCTCCGAGCCGCGTCGCGGGCTGTTGGACAGAGGGGTCCTCTGGTTGCTTCGCGGTCTGATTCCGCCGGCCAGGGACAATCAGCGAGCGGCGGACTTCCTCCATGACGAAGTAGGGACGGCCAGCCCCTTCGTGCGCTGGGTGGCGGTTCGTCCCGACACCCTCCGGGAGGGAGAGACGACGAAGTACGCGGTGCACGATGCCCTCGTGAACCGCCTGTTCAAGCCGGGCAGCACCAACATGGCGAACGTCGCTCATTTCATGTGTGAACTGGCGACCGACCAGGGCACATGGGACACATGGACCGGGAAGCTGCCGGTGATCGTCAACGGAGAGAGCCCCCGCTGAGCCATGGACGCCACCGTCGCCATTACGGACCCGAGATGGTACCGGGAGCTTCGGGAATCGAGCTTCGAGGAGGTGAACTTCTGGAAGCCGTCGGCCCGGCTGAGGTTCCGCGCGCCGGAGTTCTCCCCCTTCTTCTTCAAGCTTCCCAAGCCTCACAACGCCATCTGCGGCTTCGGGTTCTTCGCCCAGTACACGGCCCTTCCCATCTGGCTGGCCTGGGATGCATTCGGGCCGGCCAATGGGTGCCCGAGCCTCCAGGAGCTGGAGCACCGGATCCGCGAGCATCGGGAGCGGTTCCGCTACGAGCCCGGTGACCGGGACAGCCTGATCGGATGCATCCAGATCGTGAACCCCGTCTTCTTCCCGGAGGGCCGCTGGGTGGTCCGGCCGCGGGACTGGCCCCTCCACGGCCAACGCCCCAAGGGTTACGATCTCCAGACCGGCGAGGGAGCGCGAGTCTGGAACGAGTGCCTGGCTCTGGCGGGCGAGCTGTCGCCGCCCCGGGTCCTCGGGCGGGTGCAGGACGAGAGGTACGGAGAGCCCGTGTTGACGCGGCCGCGCCTGGGACAGGGGACGTTCAGGATCGCCGTGACCGAGGCGTACGGAAGGGCCTGCGCGCTGACGGGCGAGCATTCCCTCCCCGTCCTGGACGCCGCCCACATCAAGCCCTTCGCCCAGGGCGGACCGCACGCCCTCTCCAACGGTCTCCTGCTCCGGGCCGATCTCCACCGGCTCTTCGACAAGGGCTACCTGACGGTGACGCCGGATCGGATCGTGAAGGTCAGCTCCAAGCTGCGGGATGAGTACCAGAACGGGCACACCTACTACCCGTTCGAGGGCACCCGGGCCCGGACGCCCGTGATCCCGAGCGCCCTGCCCGATCCGGAGTTCCTGGAGTGGCACAACAACGAGGTGTTCGCGGCGTGAGCACGAGCCACCTCGCGAGACCGGCGTAACGGGAACCAGGGAGATCGAATCGACCCATGCCCCTCTCCCGGTTCGGAGGATGACAAAGATCCTACGGGCACCCACCTGGACGTTGCTCCTGCTCCTCCTCTGGCCTGCGCTCCTGCCGGCCCAGGAGGAATCGGTTCGCATGACCTTTCTGAATGTGGGACAGGGGGACGCCATCCTCATCCGGTCGCCCGAGGGCCAGACCGCCCTGATCGACACCGGACCCGGCGTCGACCTCGTCTCCATGCTTCGGGCGCACGGCGTCGAGCAGCTGGATCTGGTGGTCATCTCCCATCCTCATGCAGATCACC
>JBFYZD010000080.1:0-37026 GCA_041309685.1 Gemmatimonadales bacterium
GGCCCGCCTCACCCGCCTCTCCCCAGAGCCTTCATGAAGGCTCTCACCCGCTCCACCTCCACCCCACCCCCCGCCAGGCCGCCCGCCTGGAAGGCGCTCCCCACGATCATTCCGAAGGCCTCCTTCTGGAGCTTCCTGGCGGTGCCGGGGGTGGCCCCGCTCCCCACCCAGATCCGGGCCTCCTCCGGGAGCGCCTTCTGGACCCGGCGGATCTCCTCCAGGGCCACCGGCTCGCCCGTGGCGCTTCCGGTGACGACCAGCCCGTCCACCAGCCCGCGATGCCAGGTGTCCCGGGCGGCGCCCTCCAGGGTGACGCCGGGAGGAGGGGAGGCGTGCTTCACCAGCACGTCCGCCAGGATCGCGACGGGGACGCCCATGGACCGGCGCTGCCGGAGCGTTTCGTGGGCCCGGCCTTCCAGGAATCCCTGGTCGGCGAACATCGATCCGGTGTGGACGTTCACCCGCATGAAGCGGGCTCCGGTGGCCACCGCGACCGCCAGAGCGGCGGCGGCATCGTTCCGCAGGACGTTCACTCCCACCGGGAGGGCGACCTGCCGCACCACCTCCCTCACCACCACCGCCATGGCCGCGACGGTCTCGGGGGGGACCGGTCCCGGGTAGAAGGGCGCGTCCCCGAAGTTCTCCACCAGGACCCCGTCCACCCCTCCCTCCTGGAGCTTCCCCGCTTCCGCGACGGCCCGGGCCCCGACGTCGTCCATGGAGCCCCCCCAACGAGGGGAGCCCGGGAGGGGGCGGAGGTGGACCACCCCCACCACCGGCTTCTCCTGCCCCCAGAGGTCGAACCCGACCGGAACATCCCTCCTGGCCATGCTTCCTGCCCTTTCCCACGAGAGGGCTCCGGCCACGGCCCCGGAGCCGTTACCGGAGACGGGTCTCACTCCCTTTCCAGCATCCGTCCCGGGCGCACCGCATCCTCCCCGAACCGTGCCTTCAGCTTGTCCACCACCCGCGACAGGGTCCGGAGCCGTTCGGTTTCCCCCGGGGACTCCCCGCCGAAGAGCTCAAGCTGGGGGGGGGGCTCCCCCTCCACCAGGGACGATACTCCCACACCCAGGAGCCGGACCCCGGTGCGCCGCTGGCGGCGAAGGTCCTCCAGGAGCCTCAGGGCGAGAGCGAAGAGGGTTCCGTCGGCTTCCACGGCCTCCGGGAGGGTTCGGCTGGCCTGCCGGGTCCTGAAGTCCGAGTCCCGGATCTTCACCGAGACCGTCCTCCCGCGCAGCCCCTCCCTGCGCAGGGACTCTCCCACGGAAGAAGCCAGGCGCAGAAGCTCGCGCTCCAGGGCGTGCCCCTCGGTCAGGTCGGTGGCGAAGGTACGCTCGGAGCTGATGGACTTCCTGGGCTCCCGGGGGTCCACGGTGGAGCCGTCCAGCCCCCGGGCCCGCTCCCAGAGCCACCGGGCCCTGGCCTCACCGAACCACCGTGCCAGCCACTCCTCCTCCACCGGGAGGAGGTCCGTCACCTCCACCAATCCCCTCTCCTCCAGCGCTTGGGCCAGGGCCGGGCCCACCCCCGGGATCTGGCCGAGCCGGAAGCCCTTCATGAACTTCCCCTCCTCCCCCGCGGGCACCACCAGGACGCCTCCGGGCTTGGCCCTCCCTGCCGCCAGCTTGGCGATGAGCCTTCGGGTCCCGCCGCCGATGGACACCGAGATCCCGGTCTCCGCCAGCACCCGTTCCCGGAAACGACGGGCTGTCTGCTCCAGGGGCTCGCCGTGCAGGAGACGCTCGGTTCCGGAGAGATCCAGGTAGAATTCGTCTACGGAAGCGGCCTGCACCACCGGCGCCAATCCCTCCAGTACCGCCCTCACCTGTCGGCTTCTGGCCCCCACCGCCTTTCGCGATACCGGCACCACGACGGCTCGGGGGCAGAGGCGCAGCGCCTGGGAGGTGGGCATGCCGGAATGGACTCCGAAGGCCCGGGCCGGGTAGGACGCGGAAGTCACCACCCCTCTTCCCCTGGGTGATCCGCCGACGATGAGGAACTCCTCCTGCCCTGCGCCCCCCGGGTCCTCGAGTCGAGCCACCTGGACGTAGAAGCTGTCGCAATCCACCAGGAGGATCCGGAGGGGACACCGGGTCCCTCCTGCGCCTTCCAGGCCGGACTCCTTGGACGTACATTCCCGGCTCTTCATCAGAACGCCTCCCGACCACCAACTTCGGCCCGGATCCCCGCGCGGGGAAGGGAGGATGAACCTTTTCGGGGACCGGTGTACTAGGTCCTGACGACCGAACCGAGAACAACGCACCCGTTGTGAGCCAATCCCCAGGAAAGGAGACACTCCTCATGGCCTACCCCTTCCAGCTCCCCGAGCTCGGCTATGCCTACGACGCTCTGGAGCCCCATATCGACGCCCGCACCATGGAGATCCACCACCAGAAACACCACGGAGCCTACACGGCCAACCTCAACAAGGCTCTGGAGGGGCATCCCCCCTTCCACGGGGTGGATGCCGAGCACCTCCTCAGGGGGTTCCATGGCCTGCCGGCGGAGATCCAGGGCGCCGTTCAGAACAATGGGGGCGGGTACCACAACCATGGCCTCTTCTGGGAGATCCTGACGCCGGGTGGAGCCTCCTCTCCCACCGGGGATCTGGCGGCGGCCATCGACGCCGGGTTCGGCTCCTTCGATGCCTTCAAGGAGAAGCTCGCCACCGCTGCCGGCACCCGGTTCGGCTCGGGATGGGCCTGGCTGGTCATCGATCCCTTCGGCAAGCTCCAGGTCTTCTCCACCGCGAACCAGGACAGCCCCCTCATGAGCGGGCACTCCCCCATCCTGGGGCTGGACGTCTGGGAGCACGCCTACTACCTGAACTACCAGAACCGGCGCCCCGATTACGTCAAGGCGTTCTGGAGCGTGGTGAACTGGGACAAGGTGGCGGAGAAGTTCGCCCACCGGCAGGGTGGCTGGATCAAGGGGATCCAGGCCGGCGCCCGGTAGAGCGCGGCCCCATCGGTCCCGAGGGCTTCCCCGGGGCCGGGTCGGCTCGGAGTGAGGAGAGGGAGGGTGACCCCGGGGTCCCCTCCCTTCTCTACTTGATGGCCCTGCCGGCGATGTGAGGGGAGACCAGGGGGAGGGGAACGGCGAAGCGCTCCAGCCGGATCTCCCGGAACCCTGCCCGGGAGAGGTTCTCTTCGGTGGTCCGGTCCGGCTCGCACCCGTCCCCGATCCTCCGCCATGCCGGCCGGACGAATCGCTGGACCCGCCGGAGCCAACTTCCCTCCGGGGCCGCCACGTGCTCCATGAAGAGGAACTGGCCGCCGGGCTTGAGGACCCTGCGAATCTCCCCCAGCGCACGGTCGGTCTCCCCGACCGAGCAGAGGACGAGGGTGGAGAGGACGGCGTCGATGCTCTCGTCCGGAAAGGGGAGGGACTCCGTGCGGCCCCGGATCAGGCTGACGGACCGCCCCTGCCGCCCGGCTTCCGAGAGGAAGTGGCGGTGCATGAAGGGGTTGGGCTCGACTCCCACCACGTGAAGCCCCGGTGGCAGATGCTGGAGATTCGGCCCTGTCCCCGCTCCGATTTCCACCAGCGTCCCCTCCAACCCCCGAAGCAGGTCCCGCTTTCGGGCCTCCACGAAGGCATGGTAGGTCCCACCCTTCCGGGCCATGAACCAGGCGAGGAAACGGGCGTGGAGGCCGTAGTGGTGGGACAAGGGGAACCCCTCCGGGGCGGCGTGGAAACGTCGGGTCTCCACCAATCTACCGGGCCGGGGAACCCGACAGGGATGGCCGGGTTACGGGGACGGGAGCCTTGTGCCCTCGGGATCAGATGTTTACTCATTCCCTTCAGGACGACAGGCGGCCCACTTCCGGGTCCGCTTCCCGTAAACCACTCCACCGGCGCAGGCCATGACGGAAGACCGAATCCCCCAGGGTCAGCCTTCACGCCAACCCCGGCAGTACCGGCTCCTTCTCCCCTCCCTCCTGGCGGCCGCCCTGGGCCTTTGGGCCGGAGATTCCGATCTCGCCGCTCAGAGTCTGCGGGGCTCCACGGCGTCGGTGGACCGGCAGGTCCGGATGGCTCAGGAGCACGATTTCACCTTCCTGGAAAGCCCTTCCCAGGTGGAGCGCTTCGTGAAGTCCGGTTATCTCGTCCCGGTCCGGGGAGACAGGAACTTCGATCTCAGCGGGGTCTCCTATCCCTACGCCCGCCCCGAGGTCCGGGTCTTCCTCACGCGCCTTGCGGAGCAGTATCGCCGGGGCTGTGGAGAGAAGCTGGTGGTAACGAGCCTGACCCGGCCCCTTTCCCGGCAGCCTGCGAACGCTTCCGACCGATCGGTCCACCCCACCGGGATGGCGGTCGACGTCAGGCGGAGCAACAGCTCGGCCTGCCGGTCCTGGTTGGAGTCGGTTCTGCTCTCCCTGGAGAAGGAGGGGGTCCTGGAGGCCACCCGGGAATCCCGCCCTCCGCACTACCATCTCGCCCTCTTCCCCAAGCCCTATGCCCGGTACGTGGAGGCTCAGTCGACGAACACGACCCCGACCCGCGTGGCCTCCACTCAGCCCATGAGTGCTGAGAGCCTCGCCTACCAGGTGCGGAAGGGGGATTCCCTCTGGGCCATTGCCCAAGCCCACGGGATCACCGTCGAGCAGCTCAGGGCCGAGAACGACCTCCGGGGCAGCCGGATCTACGCCGGGCAGATCCTGAAGGTGCCGGTGGTCCGCTGACCCTCCCCCCAACACCCCCGGGGATCATGTCCGCCCAGCACCCGTTCCTCACGGCCCGCCCCGAGGCGCTGTCGGAACGGGAGCGGTACCAGCTCCTCACCTCCCTTGTGGTGCCCCGGCCCATCGGATGGATCTCCACGCGCTCCCCCCAGGGTGTGCCCAATCTTGCCCCCTTCAGCTATTTTGCCGCCCTCTCCTCCAACCCTCTCCTGGTGGGGGCTTCCATCGGATCTCGGAGGGGGGAGCCCAAGGACACGCTGGTGAACATCCGGTCCACGGGCGTCTTCTGCGTCAACGTCTGCTCCCAGGAGCTTCTCGAGGCCATGAACGCCTCCTCCGCCGAGCTCCCCCCTGAGGTGGACGAGTTCGCGGTGGCCGGCGTGACCCCCCTGGCGGGAGAGGTCGTGGGCGCCCCGTGGGTGGGGGAGGCTCCCGCGGCCCTGGAATGCACCCTGTTCCGGGAAGTCCCTCTGGGGGATGGACCCAACACCCTGGTCATCGGGGAGGTGAAGCGGGTGCATCTTTCCCGTAGGCTGGTGCTGGCCGACGGGAGTTGGGCGGTGGATCCCCGCTCCCTTCGGCCGGTGGGCCGGTTGGGCGGGGACCGGTACGCGATCCTGGGAGAGATCCGGGAGCTTCCCCGGCCTCGATGAACGGGCTCGGGCCGACCGGGCACGCCGGTGGCTTCCAGGAAACAGGGGGACGATCCGGACGACGGCCCCCCTCCGATGCCAGAGTGGGAGCGCCATGACCAAGCTCATCATCCAGATCCCCTGCTTCAACGAGGAGACCTCGCTCCCCGTGACTCTCGCGGCTCTCCCCCACTCCGTGCCGGGAGTGGACCGGGTGGAGTGGCTGGTGGTGGATGACGGGAGCAGGGACCGGACCGCCCAGGTGGCCCGGGAGATGGGGGTGGACCACGTGGTGGTGCTCCCTCGCCACCAGGGGCTGGCCCGGGCGTTCGTGCGAGGCCTGGAGGAAGCGGTGGCGGCTGGGGCCGACCTCGTGGTGAACACCGACGCCGACAACCAGTACTGCGCCGATGACATCGGTGCGCTCATCGCCCCCATCCTGGAGGGGCGGGCCGAGATCGTGGTGGGCGAACGCCCCATCGACAGCACGCCCCATTTCTCCCCGCTGAAGAAGGCCCTCCAGCGTCTGGGGAGTTGGGTGGTGAGGACCGTGAGCCGCACCGACATCCCCGACGCTACCAGCGGGTTCCGGGCCATGAGCCGGGAAGCCGCCATGAAGCTCCACGTCTTCAACGACTACAGCTACGTCCTGGAGACCATCATCCAGGCGGGGCACAAGGGGATGGCCATCGTCTCCGTGCCCGTCCGGACCAACGCGGAACTCCGGCCCTCGAGGCTGTTTCGCTCCACGGCGGGCTACGTGGCCCGGCAGGGTCTGACCATCCTGCGGATCTTCATGACCTACCGGCCGTTTCTCTTCTTCGCCGCCCCCGGCGCCCTGTCCCTGCTGGCGGGGCTGGGAATCAGCCTCCGCTATCTCTTCTTCTATTTCGCCGGCAGCGGGAGAGGCCATGTCCAGTCCCTCATCCTTTCCGCCCTCCTCATGGGCTCGGGCTTCTTCCTGGTCATCGTCGGGTTGCTCGCGGACCTGGCCTCGGTGAATCGGAAGCTGCTGGAGGGGCTGGATTGGAGGCTGAGGTGGTTGGAGGAGGTTCGCAGGGGGACGCGGGAGACCCCGTGACGGTCCCTTTCCCCCTGGTGGCCATCTGGGACCTCCTCCTCGTCCTCCTCCTCCTGTTCCTCTCCTGTGGGGTCGGTGGCCTCCTCCTCAAGCGGATCCCGGGCCCGGGCCCGCTAGGGCCGGAGCGGCACCTCTTCGCGGTGGCGGTGGGGATGGGGACGCTGGGGCTCCTCCTCCTGGGAATGGGCGCGGTGGGACTCCTCCACCCGCTTCCGCTGGCGGGTATCCTCGTCGGGGCCGGGATTCTGGCCCGCAGGGAGATCGTGCCTCTTCCGGGGGAGTTCGCCGGAATCTGGCGGCAGGTGCGAACGGAGAGGTCTCCCTCCGGCGTTGTGGTGGTGCTGGTGCTCCTGGCTGCGGGGGTGGTTCTCCTTCTGGGAGGGCTCCCCCCGGCCACGGATTGGGACTCCCTCATGTACCACCTGCACGTCCCTGCCGAGTGGCTCGATACGGGCAGGATCCATCTCCCGGAAGACAACCTGCACGCCCCCCGCACGGGACTTGTCCACCTGCTCTACCTCCCTCTGTTGGCGCTGGGGGGGAACTCGGGACCGAGTCTGCTGTCCGGGGCCATGGCCCTGCTCCTGGCCATGGCCCTTCTCTCGGCGGGGCATCGGCTTTTTGGCGCTCTGACCGGACGACTGAGCGTCCTTCTCTACTGGGGAAGCAGCATCGTCGTCCTGGTGGCGATCACCCCGCGTGTGGACGTCACGTTGGCGCTCTTCCTCTTCCTGGCCCACTACGCTCTCCTCCTGCATGAAGACGGGGTGGCGGGTCCGTGGGGGCTGATCGTAGCCGCCGGACTGGCGGGATTGGCCGTGGCCATCAAGACGACGGCACTGGCGTATGTGGCACCGCTGGGGGTTCTGGGCTTGTGGTCCGTGCTCCGGGCCGGGACCCCCCGCCGTGATCTGATCCGGGTTGGCTGGGCTTGCCTGGCCGTCTTCGCCGCAGCGGTGGTGCCCTGGCTGGTGCGGAATGCCGTGTTGACCGGGGGACCCCTCTATCCCTTCTTGAGCCCGCGCATCCTCCCTCCCTGGCTGGCGGAGCTCTCCGGATCCCGGTACCCTCCTCCCGGTACGAGCCCCACCATCTACTGGGTAATCTCCCAGGCCAGGGACCCCTTCACCCTCATGGGCTTCTTCCTTCGGCCGGGGGCTCTCAGCGTGGAGGCTGAGGCCCGTTCCTACATCGCCAGCCCGGCGTTCCTCCTCCTTCCCCTGACCCTGCTCTTCGTTCGGAACCGGATCCTGATGGCCCTCGCCCTTCCTCCTCTGGGCTATCTTCTCATGGTCCTCCTCCCCTTCGATTTCACCAACCTCCGGTACCTGATCCCGGCTCTTCCCGCCCTCACCCTCACCGCCGCCGCCGTGGGAGGCCGGATCGCCAACACCGTTCTGAAGGAGAGATGGGGGGAAGGCGTCCTGGTCATCGCCGGTCTGGCGGCCCTGGTCCCCGGTGCCCAGGCAGTGGCGCGGGACGTGCTGACGTACGACCGGGCGCAGGTGGCCACGGGGGAATGGACTCCGGAGGAGTACCTGGCTCGCGCCCGGGGCTTTTCCGCCTACTGGAACGCCCGAACGCGCGTGGACGCGATCTCGGGTCCCCGCGGCAAGACCCTCCTTCTGTTCGAGGCCAGGGGATTCTACTTCCGCGAGCCTGTGCTCCAGGACAACGTGCTGACCAACTGGCCTCTTCTTCGGAGTATCGGCGCGACCCAGCATTGCCTGGCCCACACGGGAATCAGCCATGTGCTCCTGAACCACGGGGCCGTGCGGTATTATGAGACCCGGGGACTGGATCTCTCCCGCATCGAATGGCAGGCTTTCGCCGACTTCCAGGCCCGCTGCCTGCGCTTGCTCTTCGATGAGGCGGGGTTCTCCTTCTTTGAAGTGGCGCCGGGCGGGACCGGGCGCGAGCAGGAGGAAGGGGGGCCGTCTCCACCATGAGTGCATCCCGGACGCGGGTCGCCGTCATCGGCGCAGCCTTCTCCGCCAACAAGGGAGCCGCCTCGATGCTGCAGGCGGTGGTGGACAATCTTCCCTCTCATCTCGGCCCATGTGAGATCCACGTCCTGACCACCTATCCCGAGGACGACCTTCGGGAACGACCGCCCGACCCGAGGAATGGGGCGATCCGGATCGTGCCGTGCACACCCCGGCAGCTCATCTTTCCCATGCTCCCGTTGGCCCTCCTGATCGGGATGCTGCGGGGAATGGGGGTGAGAAGCGGATGGCTGTGTCGGACCCCGGCCGTCCGCTCCCTGGCCGAGGCGACGGTGGTTCTGGATCTGGCGGGCATCAGTTTCAGTGATGGAAGGGGCTTTCCGACCCTCGTGTACAACACCCTCATGACCGGGATCCCCGTCCTGGTCTCCAGATCCGTGGTGAAGTGCTCCCAGGCGCTGGGTCCCTTCCGGGAGCCCCTGAACCGGCTTGCCGCCCGGGTCCTCTTTCCGCGGCTGGCAGCCGTGGTGGCTCGCGGCGAGCAGACCTACCGGTATCTGGAGGAGTTGGGTCTGGACAATGCCCACCGGGGAGCGGACCTGGCGTATGCCATGCGCCTGAGCGAGGAGGACACCCAGGAGGGCCGGAGGATTCTGGATAGGGTGGTCGGCTCCCGGCCCTTTGTAGGTCTCGTACCGAGCGCCGTGGTCCAGAAGCGTTGCGAGGGGGCCGGAATCGACTACGTGGGGATCATGGCGGACTTCGCCGGGCGCGTGGCGCATCGAGGAGACCGCGTGCTCATCCTTCCCCATGCGACCCGTCCAGGGCGTCCCGCCAGCCACATGAACGACCTTCCCCTGGCCGGGGCGATCCACCATCGTGCCGGGGAGGGGAGCTGTCACCTGCTTGAAGAGAGCCTCCCACCCGCAGTGCTGCGGGCGATCATCGCCCGGGCCGAGGTTCTGGTCACCGCTCGGTTTCACGGCCTCATCTCCGCGCTGGCAACCGCGACTCCGCCCCTCGTCCTTGCGTGGAGCCACAAGTATCGGGAGGCTCTCGCCGAGTTCGACCTCCAGGAGTGGGTGGTGGACTTCGGCGACCTTTCAGCGGAGACGCTCTGGACCCGGTATCTGGCCCTCCGGGACCGGGCGCCCCTCGTGTCAGCGCAGGTCCGGAAGCGGCTGCCTGAGGTCGTGGCTCGGGCGGAGCGGAACTTCCAGATCGTTGCGGATGCGACCCGTCCGCCGGTGCTCAGATGACCGTGGATCACGACCTCAGCGGCGTGCTCAGGAGCGGCATGTGCATCGGGTGCGGGGCCTGCACCTTTGCCGATCCCTCGCTGAAGTTGGAGCTGGATCCCGGCCGGCTCATCTTCCAGCCCAACCACGCGGGCAGCCGGGGCGCCGCCTCGGTGTGTCCGGCGGTTCGGGTGGACTTCAGCGGACTTCAGGCCAGGATCTTCCCCGGGCAGGAGCAGACCGCGTATGGGGTGGTCCGGTCCGTGATGCTGGCCCAGAGTACCCACCACCAGCGGAATCTCGAGGCCAGCTCGGGCGGGGTGATCAAGGAGCTTCTCATGGAGCTTCTGGCCCGGGATGAGGTGGACGGTGCCATTGCCCTGCGGCACGTTGAAGGGCTGGACTTCCAACCCGCCCTCCTTACCCGCCCCGAGGAGGTGGACTCCCTTCCCGGGTCCATCTACCACAACCTGGCCCAACCTGGGACCTTGAGAATCTTGAGGGAGCGCCCCGGGCGGTTCGTCCTGGTGGCCATCCCCTGCCAGCTGGAGGGAATCTACAACTACCTCTTCGCCTTCGAACCCGAATTGCTGGACCGGATCCACCTGACCATAGGACTCCTGTGCGGATGGCAGTACAGCCACCACGCCCTGCGGGCCATCTGCGACTTCAAGGGGATCGACGTCCACTCCATAGAGGAGATCAGCTATCGGGGCGGAGGACCGGTGGGCAAGCTCCGCATCGTGGCCGGTGGCAGGGAAACGGCGGTGGGCCGTCGCGTGGACTTCGACTATCAGGTTGCCTTCGACCGCCATTTCAATGTTCCCCGCTGCCACGTGTGCATCAATCACCACAACATGCTGGCCGATCTCGTGGTGGGCGATGCCTGGCTTCCGAGCACGGTGGCCACCCGCACCGGAATCAGTCTGGTGATCAATCGCACGCCTGCCGCCGAACGCCTCATGGAGGAGTTGGAGGCCAAGGGGCGCATACAGCTGAGCCAGGTCACGGTGGAGGAGATCCGGGAGTCTCAGACGGATCGAACCCTCTTCGGGGGCCTCGCCTATCCCTACATGGACTACCTGGACGAGATCGGCGAGCACCGGCCGGACATGACTGCCCTGAATCGCGACGTGGGCGAAAGGGCCACCCACAAGGAAGTTGAGCGGTTCCATCGCGAGGCCGTGCGAAAACGCGCGCTCCAGATGGAAGGGCGCTACCGGTTCCTCCGCTGGAGAAAGGCCACCAGGGAGCTGGTTCCCTTCCTGGACCGTTATTGGAGGTGGTTCCTGGTTCGGATCCTGCGGATCAGGAGTCTGAAGGGGGAGCGGAGGGAGGTCCCCCGGGAGAAGCTGTCGAAGTTCCGCTAGCCCCCAGGGAAGAGACCAGCACGGCCAGACCGGCTCCCAGCGCGTCCACCACCATGAAGAGGAATCGACAGACCACGGCCACCGCGGCGGCCATACCCCCGGGCAGTGAGCTGGCGGTCAGAGCAAAAACCGCTTCCCGGACCCCGATCCCTCCGGGCACGGGGACGGCCAGAAACCCCGCGACCCAGGCCACCACCATGGCAGGCGCCACGTCCAGGAAGGGAACCCCTGGCTGGAGGGCGTTGGTCACGGCCCAGGTCGCGCAGCCGATGCCCACCCAGGACGGGACGTGCAGGAGCACCAGGGCGGCGGTGGCGCCCCAGGCGGGGATCTCCAGCTCCTCTCCCCCGCGTTTCGTCCTCCCGGCCAATGCCAGGGCCCACTTCAACACTACCGGGTGGGCTGCCCCGAACCCCAGGGGGAGGAGGAGCAGGATCCAGAGCGTCTGGGGCCGTTCCCTGGCCGGTGCCGGCTCCAGCGCCAGGAGAACCAAGACGGTGAGGATCGCCGCCATGTACGTCGCCCCCAGGGACAGGAATACGGCTGCATAGGTCCGGGCCCTCGGGGCACCGCTCCGGGCCGCCAGCTCTCCCCGGCCCACGATGGGCCAGATGCCACCCGGCAGGTACTTCCCCAGTTGGCCCACGAAGTACCAGGTGAGGGCCTGACTCCAGCGAGACGGGACTCCCAGGAGTCTGAGGGCTCGCTTCCAGCCCAGGCCGATCCCCGTCATGCTGAGGAATCCCAGGAGAAGCCCCACCACCAGCCATCTTCCGTCCGCCGCGGAAAGGGCTTTCAGGACGTGATCCCACTCCGAGACCAGGGCCCGGATGACGAAGATCGCACCGAGGCCGCCCAGGACCAGGGCGATGACGATGGCCGCCCGACTGGATGAACGCTGTTGCAGTGCAGCCTCCTTTGACGGTGCTCAGGGGTGGTGGGTTCCGCCCCACAGGAGCCCCATCCCCTCCTGGTAGCCCCTGAGCTCCGGGTCCCATCCGGGGTCGGGGATCAGGTAGAGAAAGGGTTTGCGGTGGGGGAAGGCGGCTAGCACGGCGGCGTTCTCGTCCGGGCCCAGATCCCGGACGAACAGGGGCTTCCCCCCCTCGATCCCGGGGAGATCCCCCTGCCAGAGCAGGGGCGCGAGGGAAACGATGCCGCCGCGATCCGCGCGGGCCTCCCGCTGGCAATCCGGCGTGAAGCCGAGGGAGGGATCCACCCACACGTCCTCCCCCTCCGAGACCGGGAGGAGTCTCAGGTGGGCGGGCGTATCGGGAAGGAGGTCGAAGTCGATCCCTTGATCCGCGGAGGACGTGGCGCCACCCCCCGCCACCCACGCCTGGGCGAAGGAGTGCAGCCGGCATACATCATTGCGCCGCAGCGCCGACTCGATGCTGTCCAGCCGCATCCCCGCTCCCTGGAGGCGGGCGGCGATGCGCTCCTCCCACGATCCGTGGACGAAGACCAGGGCCGGTTCCGTCCCCGGCACCTCCGGAGCCCGGATCCGGACCAGCGTCTCCTCCGTCCAGGCATAGGAGCTGGCCCGGAGGGAGACGAGGATGGGGATCCCCAGCAGGGACAGCAGAAGCGCGCCCAGGAGTACGTCCCGGGGGTGGAGGCGGGCGAGGACCGACCGTGGCTGACCCTGACGCCCCTCCCCGGGCGCCGAACCCCCGTTCCCCGGCGCCTCCCTCCGGCTCAGTTGCACCGCCGCCAACGCCGTCAGCAGGACCCACGCCGGCGCCCCCTCGTAGAGCATACGGGGTCCCAGATGAAACCCGTGGTGCCAGTAGAAGACGTTGGCGAGCGCCGGGAGGAGGGCCCATCCCAGAAGCACGCCGGTGCCCCGGGGAAGCCGACGGGCCAGAAGGAGGAAGGCGCCCACCAGGGCCAGGGCGGGGAGGGCGGTCTCCAGGAGGTAGACCCCCAGCGTGAGGAGATTGGCCGCGCTGTATCCCAGCGCCTCGACGGGGCCGTAGAGATTCCCCCAGGGGTCGCGGTGGAAGCCCAGGTCGTGAGGGGGGCCGTAGGCCAGGGAAAACCCGAGGGTCAGGGGGCTCCCGAAAAGGCGCGCGTTGTGGAGGGCCAGCCCCGCGGCCATCGGGAGCCCCCCGATGACCGCTCCCCCGAACCGGACCGCCGTCCACCCCCAGCCGCGCTTCCGCCACCCCTCCGCCGCCCAGAGGAAGGCCGGGAAGGCCACCGCCACTACCAGCCCCGTCCAGGGGCGGGTGGCCACCATGGCCCCGCTCCCCAGCCCGGCCGCCACCGCCCACCCCCATCCCGCGTCCCGAGCCTTCAGCGTTGCCCAGAGAGTGAACGCCCCCGCCGCCGCGGCGGGCACGTGGCTCAGGTACCCCCCGGACAAAAAGACCAGGAAGGGGCTCGCCGCCAGCAGGGCGCCCCCGAAACGACTCACCCCCGGCGCCTCGGGGAAGAGGCGGCCCGTGATCAGGAAGCCGAAGGCCACCGTCACCCCCAGGCAGAGCGGTCCCACCAGCCATGGGGCGGAGACGAGGAAGCCCAGCGCCAGGAGGAGGGGGTGGAGAGGAGGATACTGGGAGACCCAGCCCAGCGGGGTGACCAGGGTATTGGGGATGACCCAGGCGGCGGCGGGCCCGGGAAGGGGGAGGGCCAGCGTTCCGCCAGCCAGGATCCGGCCGTGGAGGAGGGTGGCCATCCCGTCCACCAGGGTGGGGAGACGGGAGAAGACGAGGCTCCCCGTCGCCAGCCCCAGGAGGGTGGCGACCGTCCCCACGCCCACGGCGAAGGTCGGGGCTGGCACCCGGGACGCCCACTCCCCGAGGCGGCGGAGGGCGACCAGAAGGGGCCCTATCGCCCCCAGGAGGGCGAGCCCTCCCCCCAGGCCGGCGGCCAGCAGGATTCCCCACCAGGCGGTCTCCAGGTTGGTGTCGCCCCGGATCACCGTGCCCACCCCGAAGGAGCCGGTCCCGCTCCAGTCCAGGACCCGGTACACGGGGGTGAGGGTGAGAAGGAGGATGAGAGCGCCCAGGCCCCGGCGCAGGACCCGCAGCGCGGGCGCCTCCTCCTCCCTTTGCGCGATGGAAGGAGAGGATCTCTCGGCGCTCATGCCCAGAGGTCCACCCTTTCGAACCGCTCCACGTCCACCAGCCCCTGGTCCGTGAGCTTCAGGGAGGGGATCACTTCCAGGGCCAGGAAGGACATGGCCATGAAGGGGTCATGGAGGGGCGACCCGAGCTCCCGGGCCGCCGCCACCACCCGGTCCAGGGCCTTCCGGATCTCCTCCACCGGCTCCGGAGACATGAGCCCCCCGACGGGGAGGGGAAGGGAGGCGACGGCCTCGCCTTCCTTCGCCACCGCCAGCCCCCCACCCAACTCCGCCACCCGGCGGGCCGCGGCCATCATGGAGGCATCGTCCGCCCCGATGGCCACCAGGTTGTGGTGGTCGTGGGCCACGGTCCCGGCGATGGCGCCCTCCCTGAGTCCCATTCCCGTCACCAGCCCCAACCCGACCCTGCCGCTCCCGGTATGGCGCTCCACCACCGCCATCTTCAGGAGGTCCCGGCCGGGATCAGCCACCACCATCCCCTCCCTGACGGAGGGGATGGCCTCCTCGGCTCCCGTGACGATCTGGTCGGGAATGGCCCGGATGACCCGCACCCTTCCCTCCCGGGCCGGGATCCCCAGCCGCAGGTCTTCCCATCGGACCCGCATGGAGGGGGCAGGAGGAGGTGGGGGAGGGGGCAGCTTCCACGACAGCGGGGCGCCTCCCCGGGCCACCAGCTCCCCCCCGGCCCAGACCTCGTCGACCTCCATCTCCCGAAGACCTCCCCCCAACACCACCAGATCCGCACGCCTCCCGGGCGCGACGGCACCCCGGTCCCCCAGGCGGAAGTACTCGGAGGGGTTCAGCGTCCCCATCCGGACCGCCTCCACCGGGGGGATGCCCCGGCGGATCAGGGTCCGGATCATGGCGTCGATCCCCCCATGGTCCAGAAGGTCCGGGGGTTGCCGGTCATCGGTGCAAAGGGCCACCCGGCGTTGGTTTTCGGGCGTGAGGGCCGGAAGCAGGTCCAGGAGGTTGTGGGCGTTGGTGGCCTCACGCAGGAAGAGGAAGAGCCCCCTCCTGAGCTTCTCCACCGCCTCCTGCGGAGTGGTGCACTCGTGGTCCGAAGTGGGTCCGCCGGCCACATAGGCATTGAGCGCCATCCCCCGGACCCCCGGGGCGTGCCCGTCCACCACCTTCCCGCGAAAAGCCTCGAGCTTGGCCAGGACCCCCGGGTCCCCGAAGATGACTCCGGGGAAGTTCATGACCTCCGCCAGCCCCAGGACCCGGGGGTGGGTGAGGAGGGAGGTCAGGGCGAGGGCGTCCAACTGGGCTCCGGCGGTACCCATGGAGGTGGCGGGAACGCAGGAGGAGGCCATGACAAAGACCGTCAGGGGGAGGTCCTGGCTGGCGTCCAGCATGTAGCGGATCCCATCCAGACCATGGACGTTGGCGATCTCGTGGGGGTCGGAAACCACCGTGGTGGTTCCCCGGGGAACCACCGCCCGGGCGAACTCCCGTGGCGTGGCCAGACTGGACTCCACGTGTACGTGGGCATCGATGAACCCCGGCAGCAGATATCGGCCCTCCATCTCCAGGGTGGCCCGGGCGCCGTAGCCTGGCCCCACCCCGGCGATCCTCCCCTGGAAGACCGCCACGTCCGTCTCTTCCACCTCCCCGGTGAAGACGTTCACCACCCGGCCGTTCCGGAAGAGGAGATCCGCGGGAGCGTCGCCCCTGGCCACGGGGAGGAGGGATCTGAGATCCATGGGAGTCCTCCTGAGCTTCCTGGGACCCAGAGAGGACCCTCCTACCGTCCACCGGAGAAAGCCGTCCCTTCCCCGGCCCTGGGCGCCGTTCAAGAACGATGGGAATCTGGCCGAAGCTGGAGCCCGGGGCCACCCTTCTTCCTGGGACGGCCCGGTGGTTGGCAAGGGCCGGGGCGCCAGGCTACACTATCCCGGTCCCTGCCCCCCTCACGAAAACCCCTTCCTGGAGCCGAGGGAATGGATCCTCTTCCGCTGGTCGTGGTCTCCCCACCCTCCCCCGAGCGGGAGCGCTTCCTCGCCGGTGCCCCGGGGGCGTCCTTAGAAATCCTGGATTCGGCCGAGGCCTTCCTTTCCCGGGAGGGGGAGGAGTGGGGGGTGCTCCTCCTCGGTCCGGGCCTCTCGGACCCGGAAGTCCTGGGGCTCCTTCGTGCCCAGAGAGACCGTGCCACGCCCTGGGTCACCCTCATGGTGGAGGAGGAGGACGGTGGGCACCTGGCCCGCCCGATCTCCCTTGGGGTGCCCCTGGGGCTGGCGGCGGTGGTGGAGAAGGCCGGCGCCCCGGAGGAGAAGGGGCCGATCCTGGATCTCTTCTGGATCCTGCGCTTCGTGGCCAGGGCGCGCCACGACCTGAACAACCCCCTGACGTCGGGCCTCGCCGAGGTCCAGCTTCTCCTCATGGACGAGCAACCGCCGGAGGTGAGGGATTCCCTGGAGACCATCCAGGAGCAGTTCCGGCGGCTCCGGGACATGGTGGCGGGTCTGGGGCGCCTGAGGGTCCCCCGCCGAGACCCGGTGGGCTGACCTCCGAACCCTTCCCAGGGCTCGGGACCGAGGTGGCGCCCCGCCCCCGGGGACCTGGGCGCCGCCGCCCCAGGTTACCCCTGCTTGCATTTTGCCATACAAATCCGTTGCACCTTGCAACGGAATCCTCTATGCTTCAGGAACCCGGGGTCGCCCCCTCCTCCTTGAAGGCTCTTCGGGGACGTCAATTCCAGTGAAATCCCGCAGCACCGAGACCCGCTTCACCTTCCGGAGGGGTGATCTCCTCCGGTGGCTCTACCTGGGGCGCCTCACCCTGGTCACGGGGATTCTGGTGGGGGCCTTCCTCACCTGGGGATGGGCGGAGCCCTCCCAGACGCTGGTGGCCACCATCGTCTTCCTCACCTCCCTGGGCCTCACGGGGGCCTCGTTCTTCTTCACCCACGTCCGACGACGTGAGCCCGGGGACAACTTCGTCTACCTCCAGGTCCTCTACGACGCCCTTCTGGTCACGGCCATCGTCCACATCACCGGGGGTGGAGCCAGTCCTTTCGCCTTCCTCTACATCCTGGTCATCTCCGCCGGGGCCCTCCTCCTCCCCCTGCCGGGTGGAGTCCTGGCGGGGGTCCTGGCCACGATTCTCTTCTTTGCCGACATCGCCTGGCTGAACCTGGACACCTTCAGCTTCGAGGTCCTTCTCCAGATGGGGCTCTTTGCCACGGTGGCGGTGATCACCGGGTGGCTGGGGGGCCGGGTGCGGAGGGCCGGGGTGGCGTTGGGCGAGGTGGAATCGGAGCTCAGGCAGCTTCGGCTGGACACGGGGGACATCCTGGCCAGCATCAATACGGGAGTCCTCACCGTGGATGGGGAGGGGCGGCTGGCCTACCTGAATCCGGCGGGCGCGTCCCTCCTGGGGCTGGATGCCAGCCAGTGGATGGGGCTGGAGGTGGAGCGGGCCTTGAACGAAGTGGCCCCGGGGATGGGGGGGATCCTCCGCCGCTCCGTGGGAAAGGGGGAGCCGGTCGCCCGGTTCAAGACCGTGGCCCTGCGCAACGGGGCCGAGGCCACCCTGGGTGTGAGCACGACGATCCTCGACCGGGGGGAGGGGAGGCCGCCATCGGTGACGGCCATCTTCCAGGACATCACCGACCAGGAGGAGATCGAGGCCCTGAACCGGAGGAACGAGCGGCTGGAGGCCGTGGCCGAGCTCAGCGGCTCCCTGGCCCACGAGATCAAGAACCCCCTTTCTTCCATCCGCAGCGCCGTGGAGCAGCTCTCGGGGGGTAAGCTCAGCGGGGAGGACCGGAAGCTCCTGGAGCGCCTGGTGGTCACGGAGTCGGACCGGCTCAGTCGCCTCCTCTCGGAGTTCCTGGAGTTCTCCGCCCTCCGCATGGGGCGGGCTCGGGAGGTGGACCTGGTGGCGCTCACCCGGGACTGCCTTGCCCTGGTTCGACAGCATGCGGAGGTGGGAGGGGGGATCCGCTTCGTCCTGGAGGGAATGGACGAACCCGTCCGGATCCCGGGGGACGTGGATCTACTCCACCGTGCGGTCTTCAACCTGGTCCTGAACGCGGCGCAGTTCGCAGGCTCCTCCGGGCTGGTGCGGCTGGAGATCCTCCGCCGGGAGGCGTGCCCCCCTCCCCCTGGAGGCGGAATCCCGGCGCCCGTGTGCCTGCGGGTCGCGGACTCGGGACCGGGAGTCTCCGACGAGGATCTCCCCAGGATCTTCGATCCCTTCTACTCGAACCGCCCCGGGGGGAGCGGCCTGGGCCTGGCCCTGGTCCACCGGGCCGTGGAGGCCCACCGGGGCGCGGTGTTGGTGAGCCGGGGGCGGGAAGGCGGAGCCGAGTTCTCGGTCTTTCTCCCCGGCACCTTGTCCCCTGACACGGAGGGAGCCTCGTGAGGACCCAACCCGTCAAGGTCCTGCTTGTGGACGACGAGACCGGGATCCTGGATTCCCTTGGGATCCTCTTTCGGGGGGAGGGCTACCAGGTGCAGTCGGCCCTGGGGGGCCAGGAAGCGCTGGCGGCGATGGCCAAGGACAAACCGGACCTGGTGGTGACGGACATCCGCATGCCCGGCACCACGGGGTTGGACATCCTCTCCCGGGCCAGGGAGGTGGATCCCGAGATCCCCGTGATCCTCATGACGGCCCAGGCCTCCCTGCAGACGGCCGTCAGGGCGGTGAACGAAGGCGCTTTCTACTACCTCCAGAAACCCTTCGGCAACGACGAGCTCCTGGCCATCTGCCGCAGGGCCGCCGAGACCCGGGAGCTCCGGGCGGAGAACCGGAAGCTCCGAAAGGAGATCAAGAACCGGGACAGGAGCTCCGGAGGGAGGCCCGTGGGGAAGAGCCGCGGGTTCCTGGAGGTTCTGGAGCTTTCCGAGACCGTGGCTCCCACCGACTCCACCCTTCTCCTGAGCGGAGAGAGCGGAACCGGAAAGGAGGTCCTGGCCCGCTACGTCCACGCCCTTTCCTCGCGGAGCGAAGGGCCCTTCTTCTCCATCAACTGCGGGGCCCTCCCGGAGAGCCTTCTGGAGAGTGAGCTCTTCGGGCATGTGAAGGGGTCCTTCACCGGGGCGGTGAGGGACAAGGAGGGGCTCCTGGTGGCGGCCAGGGGAGGCACCTTCTTCCTGGACGAGATCGGGGAGATGAGCCCCGTCACCCAGGTGAAGCTCCTGAGGGCCCTCCAGGAGCGGGAAGTCATCCCCGTCGGGGCCACCGAAGCGGTGCCCGTGGACGTGAGGGTCATCGCCGCCACCAACAGGGATCTGGAGGAGGACATACGCCGGGGGAGGTTCCGCAGCGACCTCTACTACCGCCTGAACGTCATCGCCCTCCACCTCCCCCCCCTTCGAGAGCGGAGGGATGACATCCCCCTCCTGGCCCTGTACTTCCTGGAGCGCTTGCGGGAGCGCGCAGGGGGGGCCTCCGATCTGGTCCTGTCGGAGCCCGCCATGGAAGCCCTGAAGGCGCATGATTGGCCGGGGAACGTCAGGGAGCTGGAGAACGCCCTGGAACGGGCCGCCCTGGTGGCCGAGGGGGGGGAGATCCTCCCGGAGCACTTTCCCCCGAGGGTCCTGGAGCTGCCCCGACCCGGGGTGGTGGACGACCGGCTTCCCCCCAACCCACCCATGGAGATCATCGAGAGGGCCTACATCGAGTGGGTCCTCCGGGCCGAAGGTGGGAACAAGAGCCGGGCGGCGGAGGTCCTGGGCATCGATCCATCCACCCTCTACCGGAAGCTCAACCGCTACGGACTGAACGGCTGACGGCGACCCCCTGCGAACCCCTTTCGAACGGATCAGCGTCCCATGACCGATCCCCTCCGCCATTCCCTCATCCACTCAGGCCCCCGGGGCGATGAACTGCCCTGGGACCGGATCACCGTGTCCCTGGTGATTCCTGCCTACAACGAGATCAACACCGCGGAAACCCTCCTGAGGCGGGTCCAGGAAGTGCCCCTGAAGAAGCAGGTCATCGTGGTGGACGACGGATCCCGTGACGGGACCCGGGACCTGCTCAGGAAGCTGGAGGGAGAGGGCCTCATCGATACGCTCGTCTTCCACGAGGCGAACCAGGGGAAGGGAGCCGCCCTCCAGACGGGGTTCCGCCACGCCACCGGGGACGTGACCGTGGTTCAGGACGCCGACCTGGAGTACGATCCTCTGGAGATCCCCCTCCTTCTCCGTCCCATCCTGGCGGGGCAGGCGGACGCCGTGTACGGCTCCCGTTTCCTGGGGGGCCCCCACCGGGTCCTACTCTTCTGGCATTCCGTGGGGAACGCCTTCCTCACCCTTCTCAGCAACATGCTCACCGACCTGAACCTCACCGACATGGAGACCTGCTACAAGGTGGTCCGGACGGAGCTCCTCCAGAGCCTTCCCCTGTCGGCGAAGCGCTTCGGGATCGAGCCGGAGCTCACCGCCCGGCTGGCCCAGGCCCACGCCCGCATCTATGAGCTTCCCATCAGCTACCACGGGCGTTCCTACGCCGAAGGGAAGAAGATCCACTGGAGGGACGGGGTGGCGGCCTTGTGGTACATCTTCCGGTCGAGCTTCCTGGGACCCAGGGCCACCCCCTGGCGACCCTCCAGGCCGGCCCCCTGGGAGACCGAGGCTTCAAGCCCCCGGGGTGAGGGATCCGGAAGGCTTCAAGAGGGCTCGTGACACCCGGCCGCGGGATCCTCCTGGTCCTCCTGCTCGCGGCGGCGGCCTACGCCAACTCCCTGGGGAACGGCTTCGCCTACGACGACGAGGGGATCATCCTGCAGAACCCGGTGGTCCTGGGGGGCGATTGGGCGGGGGCCATGAGGGGGAGCTGGTGGCCCATGGCCAGGGAGGGGGCCGGGCTCCACCGCCCCCTCACCACCCTGTCCTTCGTGGGAGAGTGGCGCCTCTTCGGCGGGGATCCCCTGGGGTACCACGCCCTGAACCTGTTCTTCCACGCCATGGTTTCCCTCGTGGTTTTCCTCCTCCTCCTTTCCCTGGGCTCCCTCCCCGGGGCGCTGGCCGGGGGGGCCGTCTTCGCCGTCCACCCGGTCCACACCGAGGCGGTGGCGAACGTGGTGGGCCGGGCCGAGATCTACGCGGCCCTCTTCTGCCTTGCGGCCTGCCTGCTGTACTGGAGGGGGAGGGAGTGGCGGGGGGCGAGACGGGCCCTTCGACTCCTGGGGCTGGGTGCCTTGTTCTTCCTTTCCCTCTCCAGCAAGGAGATCGGAGTCACCCTTCCCGGCGTCCTCCTTCTCCTTGAGCTGTTCCGGCCCCGCCTGGCGGGGAAGGGATCCCTCCCCTTCCCCCGGAGGGTCCTTGAGGAGGGGGCCACCTTCATGGTCCTGGGCCTGGTCCTGGCCGCCTGGTTGGGGATCCGCTTCCTCGTGCTTGGAACCGTCGCCGGGGAGCGGGCGGCCCCGGTCCTGGAGTTGGTCGGTCCGGGGGCGAGGGTTCTGAGCGCGGTGGCCATCTGGGCCCAATACCTCCGCCTGCACCTCTTCCCCCTGGACCTGGCGGTGGACTACGATCCCGGGGTCCTCTTCCCGTCGGTGACCTTCGATCTCCCGGTGGCGCTCGGGGCGACGGTCCTCCTGGGCCTGGGGCTCCTTTCCTGGAAAACGCGGCGGGTGCTGCCCCTCGTGTCCCTGGGCACCCTCTGGTTCGGGGTGACCATCCTCCCGGTCTCGAACCTCTTCTTCTCCACCGGGGTCCTCCTGGCGGAGCGGACCCTCTACCTCCCCTCCGTGGGCCTCTCCCTGGTGGTGTCGGGGATGGCGGCCGGGGCCCGCTCCCTCCCTCCCCTCTCCCGGAGGCTGGCGTTGGCGGCGGCGGTTGCCGTCGTCCTGGCCTTCCTGGTTCGCACGGTGGTCCGGAACCCGAGCTGGATGAGCACCTTCGTGGTCCAGCAGACGCTGAACCAGGACCACCCCGAGTCCTGGCGGGCGTTCCGGGCCCGGGCCCAGGGGTTGGAGAGGGTAGGGGAGACCGGGTCCGCCGCCGAGGCCTGGGACATGGCCGCGGCCCTGGCGCCCCTGGACTACACTCTTCTGGTCCAGGCCGGGGATTTCCACGGCAGGCTGGGGGATTGGGAGCGGGGGGAGGCGTACCTCCGGCAGGCCGTGGCCGTGGGGCCGGAGCTGGCCAACGCCTACCAGGTCCTGGCCGGGCACCTGCTCCGCCGCGGGGAAGGACGGGCCGGGCACGGCGTGGCCCTGGAGGGGCTGGCGCGGGCGGGTCCCGACGGGAGGCTCTGGGCCCTGGTCTCGGAGAGCTACCTCCTCAAAGGTGATCTTCCGGCGGCCCTCCGGGCCCGGGATGCGGCCATTGGAGCCGAGCCCCGGGACCCGGACCAATGGAGGCGGTTGGCCCAGATCCGGGAAGCCGCCGGGGACTCCCTGGGGGCGGTTCTTGCCCGTGAACGGGCACGGGAGCTGGAAACCGACCCCACCCGATCCCCGGAGGGGACGGGCTCATGAAGCTCTGGGAATCCCCTCTCAGGAGCGTGAGATCTGCGTCCGTGGTAGCCTGGGCCGTGGCCGTCCTGGTGTTCCTGAACTCCCTCCAGAACGGGTGGGCCTTCGACGACCTTCACATCCTCCTGGAGAACCCCGGGATCCAGAGCCTGGAGAGCCTCCCCGAAGCCCTGGGGGAGCCCTATTGGCCCGGTGAGTTCGGGGCGGGGTTGGGCCTTTGGCGCCCGGCTGTCACGGGCTTCTACGGGCTGGCATGGGAGGTGTGGGGGGATGTGCCCGTGGGGTATCACGCGGTGAGCATCCTCCTCCACGGGGGGGTGACGGTCCTGGTGGTCCTCCTCCTGGGAGCCCTCCTTCCGGTACCGGGAGCCTTCCTGGCGGGGCTCCTCTTCGCCGTGCACCCCCTGCACGTGGAGGCGGTGGCCAACGTGGTGGGGATGGCCGAGCTGTTCTCGGCCTTCTTCTTCCTCCTGGCCTGCCTTCTGATCCTGGGGGATGGGGGAAGGCCCGGTCTCCCTCGCTTCGCCCTGGTCCTCATCCTTTATGCCCTGGCCGTTCTTTCCAAGGAGAGCGCCATCACCCTCCCGGGGGTGGTCCTGCTCCTGGATTCCTCCCGGGAGGAGCTCACCCCGGCGGGGCTCGCGAGGTACCTGAGACGCCGGTGGCCGCTGTATGCCGGCATGATCCTGGTGGCCGGGCTCCTCCTCACGGCCCGGTTCGAGGTGCTCGGGAGCGTCGCCCGGCCCTTCGCTCCCCTGGGGGCCCACCTGCTCGAGGAGGTGCCTCGCATCTGGACGGTTACCGCCACCTGGCCCCACCTCTTCCGCCTCCTCTTCTTTCCCATGGATCTGGTGGTGGACTATGGGCCGGCGGTGATCCCCCTCGCCCTGGGATGGAACGCGACGAACCTCCTGGGGGTGGCGCTGGTCCTGGCCACCCTTCTGTTTGCCCTCCTGGCATGGCGCCGGGGACCCCTGGATTCCAGCCGCCTCTCCCCCCGAACGGTGGGGTGGGGGGTGGTCTGGTTCGGAATCACCCTTTCCCCCACGTCCAATCTCTTCTTCCTTTCCGGGATCCTCCTCTCGGAACGTACCCTCTACCTGCCCACGGTGGGGTTCGTCGCGGCGGCGGCGTGGCTCCTCCTTCGATTCCATGACGAACGGCCTCGAGGCGCTCTCGCCCTGATGGCCCTGGTGCTTGCCCTCCTGGCCGGCCGGAGCTGGACCCGGACTCCGACCTGGAAGGACAACCTGGAGGTGTTCAACACCCTCATCAACGAGCACCCGGAATCGGGCCGGTCCCAGTGGATCCTGGGGGACGTCTACCTCCAGGCCGGCCGGACCCCCGAGGCCCTCCGGGCGTACCGGGCCGCAGTGGGGATCATCGGGGCCCACTACACCGTCCTTCTCGAAGTGGGTCGCCGTCTCCTCGATGAGGGCTACGACGGGGCCGGTGAGCTGCTCCTCACCTTCGCCTGGACCGACTGGCCCCGGTACACAACGGCGCCCGGGCTCCTGGCTGCCCTCTATGACCGCCAGGGACGGTTTCTGGAGGCGGAGACGGCGGCCCGGGCGGTTCTGGCGGAGGACTCCACCCGGTCCGTCCTTCAGCACGTCCTGGCGCGGGCCCTGGCCGCCCAGGGGCGCCTGGACGAGGCCAGGGAGGCCAGACTCGCGGCCATCCGCCACGGGGAGGGGGCCCATTGGGAGCAGTGGGGGTGGCTGGCGGAGCTGGAGCTGAGAAGGGGGGATACGGTTCAGGCTCTCCGGGCCATGGATTCGGCGAGGGCCAGGGGAGGGTCGGTGTCCCGGACCCTCCAGATCGACAGCTTCTTCATCGGTCTGGGATTGGGCAGAGGCCCCGTCCCCCCTCCTGAAACTGCCAGAGATTCGCAGAATCCAAGACCGAAGGGGTAGGGTGACTGCCCAGAGAAGGTTGTGGAGAATCCCATAAACATAGACCTTGCATGGGAATATCTGTTTACATTAGGATGTTGGAACCAGAATTGCGAAGGTTGCGGTTGGGAAATGAAGGGCCCCGTTCGAACCATCCTTCCTTCAACAGGAGAGACAAGCAATGCGGGATCAAAAGGGCTTCACCCTCATCGAGCTCCTCATCGTCGTGGTGATCATCGGAATCCTGGCTGCCATCGCCATTCCGAAGTTCTCCGCTACCCGGGAGAAGGCGTACTTCGCCGCCATGAAGTCGGACCTCAAGAACCTGGCTTCGCAGCAGGAGATCTACTACGCCGACAACTACACCTACACCTCCAGCGCCACCAACCTGGGCTTCGTCGACTCCGAAGGCGTCACCGTCACCATCGGCGGCGTGAGCTCCAGCGGCTGGTCGGCCACGTCGACCCACCAGGGCCTCGGGGCCACTCTCGGTTGCGCCATCTACTACGGCAACGCCACGGCCCCGGCCGGTTTCGGCTCTCCGACGCAGGGCGGTGAGATCGCGTGCAAGACCTCCTAAAGCTCTTGCGGGATTGAGTACGGCCCTGGGATGAAGGGTGGAAGGGCGTGGCCCGGGCCGATTTCCGGGTCACGCCCTCCCCTTTTTCGGGGAGACCTCACCAGAACACCCTGAAAGGGAAGACGGTATGACCGACCGAGGCCAACGGGGATTCACCCTCATCGAGCTTCTGCTTGTCGTGGTGATCATCGGGATCCTAGCCTCGATCGCCATCCCCAAGTTCAGCGCGACGCGGGCCAAGGCTTTTCGGGCCGCCATGATGTCGGACCTGAGGAACCTGGCCCAGCTCCAGGAGATCTACCACAACGACCACTTCACCTTCGCCTCCACGCTGACGGCGGTTGAAGCCACCACGTCCGAAGCCGTGACCGTCACCATCAACGAGGCCACGAACATGGGTTGGTCCGCCACGGCCAGCCATCTGGGGGTCCCCCTGGAGGAGTGCGGGATCTACCACGGCAACGCTGCTCCTTCCGGAGGAGGTCCGGCCACCGTGCAGGGCCGGGTGAGCTGCTCCTTCTGACCCGGAGGCCAGGTCCAGGGCCCTGCCTGTTCCTCCGGGCCATTGCCTCCGATCCCCTTCAGGGGCAAAGTTCCATCCAGACCAGACGAATCGGACGTGAGGGGCCGAGCAGGCCCCTCTCCTTCTCCGCCATCTCCTTATGGCACGAGTGATGGGCTCATCCAGTCCCCTCCGCCGTGAGCTCCTGCTGGCCTTCGGCCTCCTTTTCGGGGGAGGGCTGATCCTGGCGTCCGTGGGGATGGCCATCCTCCTCCCGGTTCTGGATTCCCCGGGTCAGATCGCCCTTTATGTCCTGGTCCTGCTCCTGGCCGACCTGGGGGTGGTCTTCCTCTTCGGCCGGCGGGTCCTCGGGCAGACCCTTCTGGAGCCCATGGACCGGTTGGTGGAAGACGTCCATGCCATAGCCTCGGGTGCTTTCGACCACCGGATCCGCCCGGTGGCGACCCGGGAGCTTCAGGTGGTGGCAGACAGCGTGAACGCCCTGGCGGAGCGCCTCATTCGGGACCAGGAGATCCTGTCCCAGAACGTCCGTTCGCTGGATGGGACCAACAAGGCCCTGGTTGAGGCCAGGGCCCAGGTGGTGCGGGCCGCCCGCCTGGCGTCCACCGGGACCCTGGCCTCGGGGATCGCCCATGAGCTGGGAAACCCTCTGGCGGCCGTGATCGCCTATGTGGACGTGGCCCTGGGCCGGGCGGAGGCGGAAGGGCAGGACACGGAGCTCCTGGAGGGGATCAAGGAGGATGCCATCCGCATGGACCGGATCATCCGGAGTCTCCTGAACTTCGCACGCTCCCGGGAGACGGAGGTGGTGGCCCAGGATCCCTGGCCCGTGGTCGAGCGGGTCCGGCGACTTCTGGAGGCCCAGGGGCGGTTGGACGAGGTGGACGCCGGATGGGACTGCCAGGGGGAGATCCCTCCCGTCCTCATGGATGCCCAGCGCTGGGAGCAGGTACTGGTAAACCTCCTCCTGAATGCCCTGGATGCCATGGAGGGGCGGAGGGACCGGATGATCCGGGTGACCCTGCGGGTGGAGCCGGGACCGGGAGCGGGCTTCCCCCGCCGCCGGGCGGGAGATCCTCCCGGCGTGGACTACGCCCACCGCCGGAGGGTGGTTTCCACGGAGGACGGGGTGCGGGTGTCCTTTCTGGCCACCGCGGTCCAGGTCGTGGCACTGGAGGTGGAGGACAACGGACCGGGACTTCCCCCGGACAAGCTGGAGGAGATCTTCGATCCCTTCTTCACGACCAAGGAGCCGGGGAAGGGAACGGGGTTGGGGCTGGCCATCTCGGCCCAGCTGGTGGAGGGGATGGGGGGGGAGATCGAAGCGAGGAACCGCCCCGGGGGGGGTGCGGTGTTCACCGTCCGTCTTCCGGAGGCCGGGTGGGGATCGGTCGCAGGACACGGAATTCCTTCCGAGACGGGAGAGGACGCTTGAAGATCCTCATCGTGGATGACGACAGGGGGCTCAGGAAGTCCCTGAGCCTCATTCTCGGGGACGCCGGGTACGAGGTCCGGATGGCGGAGGATGGAGAGGAGGGGTTGGCCATGGCTCTGGCCGAGAAACCCCATCTGGTCCTTTGTGACGTGAGAATGCCAAAGAAAGACGGGCTCGCCTTCCTGAAGGAGTACCGGGAAGCGGGGGGGGAGGCTCTGGTCCTGGTCATGACCGCTTACGGGAGCCTGGAGCTGGCGGTCGATGCCATGAAGGCCGGGGCCTACGACTACCTCCCGAAGCCCTTCGGCGCCGAGGAGGTCCTCCTCACCATCCGGAAGGCGGAGGAGCGGGAGCAGCTCCGGCAGGAGGTGGGTCGCCTCCGGGCCGAGGTCCGCTCTGATCGCCGCTTCGGAGAGATCGTGGCCCGGTCCCCGGCCATGGTCCGGGCTCTGGAGGTGGCCGGGAAGGTGGCCCGCCACCCCTCGTCCGTCCTCATCTCCGGAGCCAGCGGCACGGGGAAGGAGCTGGTGGCCCGACTCATCCACCGGGAGAGTGACCGGGCCTCGGCGGCCTTCGTGCCGGTGAACTGCGGCGCCATCCCCGAAAACCTCCTGGAGTCGGAGTTCTTCGGCTACGTGAGGGGGGCCTTCACCGGTGCCGATCGGGACCGTGGCGGACTCTTCGAGGCGGCCCACCGGGGGACCCTGTTCCTGGACGAGGTGGGTGAGCTCCCTCCCAGCCTCCAGGTGAAGCTCCTCCGGGTCCTCCAGGACGGCGTGGTTCGCCGGCTGGGAGGCACGGAATCCCGGTCGGTGGACGTTCGGGTCGTTGCCGCCACCAACCGGGACCTGGAGAGCATGGTTCAGGAGGGGGGATTCCGGGATGACCTCTACTACCGGCTGGCGGTGGTGCCCCTCTTCCTGCCCCCCCTCCGCAGTCGGCGGGAGGAGATCCCCGAGCTCGTCCACCACTTCCTCCAACGCCACCGGGAGCGCCTCGGGGTCCCCGTGGAGCGGATCTCCCCTGCCGCCATGGAGGCCCTCCTGGCCTATCCCTGGCCCGGGAACATCCGGGAGCTGGAGAACCTCCTGGAGAGGGTGGTGGTGCTGGCGGACGGACCGGAGATCGGGACCCGGGACCTCCCGGAGGACGTCCTCCACCCGGCCCCGGAGCGAGCGCCCCTGGAAATCGCCGACGACGACCTCTCGGTGAAGCGGCACTCCGCCGATCTGGAGCGGGTCCTCATCCGGAGAGCCCTGGAGCGGACCGGCGGCAACAAGACCCAGGCCGCGGAGCTCCTGGAGCTGAGCTCCCGGGCGCTCCGTTACAAGCTCAAGGACTACGGGCTGGAGTAGGCCCTTCCCGCCATTCCGGCGCCCCGGCCGGGGGGCCATCCTGAGGGCATGGAACGCCATGCCTCCCTCCTCGACCCATCCGTCGCCCCCCGTTCGGGCTTCACCCTGCTGGAGCTCATCACCGTGGTGACCCTCCTGGCTCTGACCCTCTCGGAGCTCCTTCCCGCCGCCAGGAGGTCCTGGGACCGGTTCGCCGTGGTGGGGGCGAGGGAGGAGGTGGTGGGGCTCTTCCATCGGGCCCGGCTGGAAGCGGTGGCCCGGGGAGGCGCTTCGGTGACCCTCTCCGCGGATCCCCCCAGGGTGGAGATCTGGGCGGGGGGGGAGCTCCTGGACGCATCCTCCCTGGACCAGGAGTACGATGTGGCCCTCCTCCTATCCAGGGAGCGGGCCCGGGTGGAGATCCACTTCGACCCCCTCGGTCTGGGAAGGGTGGCCAGCCAGACCCTCCGCTTCGCCCGGGGGGAGGCTGAGGCCGTCCTGGTGGTTTCCTCCTTCGGTCGGATGACCCGGCGATGAAGGGCGGGTTCACCCTGGTGGAACTCCTGCTGGCTCTGCTGCTCCTCCAGATCGGCTTGCTTGCCACCGCCGGAATGATCCTCCTCGCCCAGAGGAGCCTCGTTCGCGCCGAGCTCGTGGTCCGCGCCACTCTCGAGGCGGAGGCGGTGGCCGACTCCCTCCTGGGTGAGGGGGCCCTGGGTGAGGGCGCCCTGGCGCGGCCCTGGGGTGAGCTTCGGTGGGAGCCGGCGGAGGAGGGGGGAGGGGCGGTCCGGGTGGTGGGGGTATCCGCCACCGGCCTGGACACCCTGGCGGGAGTGACGGCCTGGCCCCTCAGGGGGACGTTCCGCGACCCTGGAGGCTCCTGAGGTGGCCGGGCCCACCGCCCGGGGTACGACCCGGGCCCCGGCAGCCCGGCGGGGTGTCACCGGCTTCACCCTGATCGAGACCCTGGTGAGCTTCCTTCTCCTGGGCCTCCTCCTTCAGGGGGGGTGGCGGATTCTCGCTTCCTTTCGCACCGGGGCGGGCCACGCCGCGGCCCAGGCCGAAGGGGTGGAGACCGTCAGGACCCTGGCCTGGATCCTCTCGGCGGAGGTGGCAGGGGAGGACCGGGGTCGACACTGGTGGGTAGAGGGGGGCGATTCCCTTCCCCTCCGCGTGTTCCGGGGCCTGGCGTTGGTGGAACCGGGTCTTCCCGGGGCGGCTGAGCTCCAGGTCTGCTACCGTGGGATCCGCACCCCGGAGCCGGAGAAGGACTCGGTTCTCCTCCTCGCTACCGATGGGTGGTGGCGCCCTTCCGGACTGGTGAGCCGGCGGGTCCTTTCCCCCACCTGCTCGGGGGCCGGGAGGGAGCTTCTCGGGGAGGGCCGTACCGAGGCGTGGGTGCTCTCCCCCCCGGCGGGGCCCGGCCGATTGGCTCGTGTCTTTGAGCGGGGGAGTTACTACCTCTCCGGAGGTGCCCTCCGGTACCGCCGGGGGTTCGGAGGAAGGCAACCTCTGACCCCGGAGCGCCTCCTCTCCGGCCGGTTCCTGGTGGAAACCGGTGGGGAGGGGGCTCTGGGGTGGGAGGTAATCCTGGCCACCCCGGCGGGAGATACCGCGGTGCATCCCTGGCGGGGGAGAGTCCGGTGAGGAGGACGGTCAGGGGGATGGCCCTCCCCCTTGTTCTGGTGCTCCTGCTGGCCCTGACCGCCCTGGCCCACGGCACCCTCCTCCTGGCCCGTCGGGAGGTTCAGGCCTCCGGGAGCTTCCGCCGGGTCCTCCAGGCCCGCCGGGGAGCGGAGGGTGGGGTGGCTCTCACCCTGGAAAGGATGCCGGAGGGCGCGGGGGAGAGGGTTCCGGGCACGGTCGTCCCGGTGGTGGCGGGGTCCACCCGGGACGGTGGCTGGTACCGGGGCGATCTCCTCTGGCTCGACCGGGAGCTCTTCCTGGTGGCGGGACGGGGGGGGAGCCGGGACTGGCCGGGGGAGGGGAGGGAAGGATGGGTCGGGTGGAGCCTGGATCCGGTGACGCGGATGGGAGCCCTCCGGGCGGTGCTGGAAGTTGGAGAAGGGGTGACCTTCCAGGGCTCCGCCAGGGTCCTGGGCTCCGACCTCCTTTCCGATCCCACGGAATGGCCCTCCGGCATCTGTGAACCACAGCTGGCCATCCTGGACTCCCTCTTCCCGTCAGGGAGCCTCCCGGCCACGGCCCCCCTGGGCCCCTCACACCTTCCCGATGCCGGTCCCGGAGGGGCGATCCCCCCTCTCGGCCTCCTTTCGGGCTCCGTCCTCCTGGACCGGGGAGGGGCGGGGGAGGAGACGGGACCCTCCCCGGAGGCCGGATCCGGGTGCCCTGGAGACGGGGGCCCGGCGTTCCTGGCGGTCCCCGGGTCGCTTACGCTGGACGGTGGCCGACTCTGCGGGCTTCTGGTGGTGGGAGGAACCCTCCGGCTCACCGGGGGGCACCGTTTCCAGGGGATGGCGCTGGTGGGGGAGGACGTGATCCTCCAGGACGGTGCGCGGCTGGAAGGGCTGGGGAGGGTGGGAGGCGCCCTTCAGGTCATGGACCGCGCCCTGGTGAGGGGGTCCGCCTGCGCGGCCTTCCGGGCTCTCCTGGAAACGGCGGCCCTCCCGGCCCCCCTCCCCCTCCCCTCGGGCTCCCGGATCCACCCGTTCTGAGCCTCCCACCCCTGGGAAAACCCTTCCCCCGGGGGAAAAGATTCCCCTACGTCAGGCTTTCCTTCCTGGGGATCCGGCATGAGATTGGACCCCAGGGGGTGGCACGGATTTCGTATCCCTGTTCTTCAGCCGAGCCTCCAATGAATGGGAGCCATGAGGCGCCCAACGGCGGGGTTCACCCTTTTCGAGGCGGCCGTCGGTCGGATCGTCGAAGCCCTTCTGAACAAGCCGAAGCTCACCCGGGCCCGGTCCCCGGAACGAAGGAGTTGTGTGGTGTTCTTGTCGGTGCTCCGCGGGTGAAGGAGGAGAGTCCAGCCGCCTGACCTCCCCCAGTCCTGTAGGCCACCGGGCCCGTGAGGGCCGCGTTAGGCCTCCGCAGGCAGCCGTACCCTCGGCCGCCGGCGGAGGCCCTTGCGTCGGGAAACCCGGGAAACCCGGAGAGCCTTGGAATCAAATGTTTACCAATTCTTTGGATTTTCCCGGAGTGGATATTATTCTTGACAAGCTTGGTTTTTCGGTGGTAATCTGGACCCAGCATTCTGGGGAAAATCTGTTCCCCTCCTCCTCGGGTAATTGGAAATGGGCCTTTTCGGAAAAAAGACCTCGGTAGGGCTCGACATCGGAAGCGGCTTCGTGAAGATCGTCGAAGTCGACCGTTCCGGTGACCAGCCGGAGGTGTCCCGCGTGGCCATGCGGCCCCTCCTCCCCGATGCCATCGTGGAGGGGGAGGTCATGGATCCCGGATTGGTGGCGGACACCATCAGGGGACTCTTCCAGGAAGTCGGGATCAAGCGCCGGGACGTCGTCACCGCCGTGGGCGGCCACGATGTGATCATCAAGAAGATCGAGATGGACCGGATGAAGGAATCCGACGCCCGGGAGGTGATCCGCTGGGAGGCGGAGCAGCACGTCCCCTTCGACATCAAGAGCGTGGAGCTCGATTTCCAGATTCTGAACCCCAGGGAGGAGGGGCTCCAGATGGAGGTACTCCTGGTGGCCGCCAAGCGGGAACTGGTGGACAACAAGATCGCCCTCCTAGCGGACGCCGGCCTGGCCCCTTCCATCATCGATGTGGACGCCTTCGCGCTGCACAACGCGTTCGAGTTCAACTACCCGGAGGCGATGGCGGGGATCGTGGCCCTGGTGAATGTGGGCCACGAGACCACCAACGTGAACATCCTGGAAGACGGGGTGCCCATCCTCACCCGGGACATCCCCTTCGGCTCCAGGAGGGTCCGGGAAGACCTCCAGCGGGAGCGGGGGCTCACGGCGGAGCAGGCAGAGGACGTAGTGCAGGGGCGGGAGACGATTCCGGACCTGCAGCGGTTCGTGGAGCAGAGCACCGACGAGGTTGCGGTGGGCATCGAGCGGGCTTCCGCATTCCTCATGACCCGCCAATCCGGGGAAGGGCTGGGGAAGATCTTCCTGAGCGGTGGCGGAGCCAGAATTCCCGGGATGGCGCATACCCTGGCCTCCCGAATGAACGTGGAGACGCACCTGGTGAACCCCTTCGAGCGGGTCCCGGTGCGGCCGGGGGCGGCGGTGAACCTCAACCTGGAGGAGGCTGCCCCCATGCTCCTCCTCCCCCTGGGTCTGGCCCTCCGGGCCTAGGCCAGAGGTGATCGAGCCTTGATCGAGGTCAATCTCTTACCGGGCGGAAAGAAGCGGGTCTCCCGAGGCCCCAAGCTCTCCTTCAGGCTTCCGAGCATGGAGGCGTTGCCCAAGGACCGCTGGATCCTGGGCGCTGCCGCCGTGGCGTTGGTGGCGGTGGGGGCGGCGGCCTACCTCTACCTGACCGTTTCCAGCCGCCACAGCGAGCTGATCGTGGCGGTGGACGCCGCCGTTGCGGACTCCGCCCGATACGCGGACCTCATCGAGCAGAACGACCGGATGGTGGCCCGGCGGGATTCCATCGCCCAGAGGGTGGCCATCATCCAGGAGATCGATGGAGACCGCTACGTGTGGCCCCACATCATGGACGAGGTGGCCCGTGCCCTTCCGGACTATACCTGGCTGCGGGATCTGCTCCAGGTCTCCGGCGGGGAGAACCTCCAGTTCCGCATCGTGGGCCAGGCCGGGAACAACTTCGCCGTGACCCAGTTCATGGAGAACCTCGAGGCCTCCCTTTTCATCCGTAATGTGAACCTCCTCTCCACCGAGCAGATGGTGGATGCCGGCAGCAATCGCATCGTGAACCAGTTCGAGCTGGAGGCCCGCTACGACCGGCCTCCTGCCGAGCTGCTCCAGACCGTCCCGCTCTTCGACGCGGGCGCCGCCGAGTCTACCGGTCCCACCGGGACCACCGACCCCTCGGGGTCGTAAGCCGTCCGGGTTGAACCATGGCTTTGATACCTGACGATCCCAAACAGCGGAACGCCCTCCTCATCGGGCTCCTGGTGGCGGCGCTCTTCTACGTCTTCTGGTCCTACTGGTATTCCCCCAGGAAGACCGAAGTGGATGAGATGGCGACCCGCGTGGAGCAACTGGAATCGGAGAACAACCGGGCTCAGATCATCTCGACCCGGGGGGGAGGCATCGCGCAGCTCCAGGAGCGCCTCGCCCTCTATGAGCGCCATGTGGCCCAGTTGGAGAGGTTGATTCCCGCCAGCGAGGAGGTGCCTGCCCTCCTGAGCGACATCTCCACCGTGGCCCGGCAAACCGGCGTGAACGACGCTTCCCTGAGGCCTGAGGCCGATGCGGCGGGTGCCTTCTACACCCGAAAGAGCTATGAGCTGGAGGTGGTGGGGGAATACCACAACATCGGCCAATTTCTGGCACGGATCGCCTCCCTGGACCGGATCATCACTCCCGTGGACGTGGAGCTGACGAGGTTCCAGGGCAACAGGGACCTCCTGGACATGCAGGAGCCCCTCACGGCCCGCCTCCGCATCCAGACCTACATCGTTCCGGTCTCCGCTCCCTCGGAAGGAAGCGGTCCCGGCCAGGAGGGAGGATGACCATGGCACGACCACTGACGAGGTGGATGATCCTCCTCGCCCTCGTTCCGGCACTCCTTCCCCGGCAGGCGGCGGCCCAGGAACAGCCTCCTCCAGTCCAGCAACGGCCTGATTCGGCGGTGCTGGTCTTCGAGCGGGAGGTCTTCTTCTATCCCCAATACGAGCGGAGGAATCCCTTCCGGTCGCTGGCTTCCGGAAGGGAGTCGGGCCCTCGGTTCGAAGAAGTGGCCCTCATCGGGATCGTCTTCTCCCCCAACCCGGATCTGTCCATGGCCGTTCTGGGGCCCAGGGCACAGGGGGGTGGAGGAGAGCAGCAAGGCCCCGCCCTCACCTTCCGGGTGCGCCGGGGCGATTCCCTCGGAAACTTCAGGATCCTGGAAATCCAACCGACACGGGTCGTCGTGGAGGTTGAGGAATTCGGCTTGACGGAGCAACGCATCATGGAGCTTCGGCGACCTGGCCAAGGAGGCCTCGAATGACCTCGTTCTTTTCTCTTCTGAGTGGCCTCCTCCTGGCCCTCGGCGGCCCCGTGACCGGTCTGAGCATTCGGCCGGCTCCGGAGCGGACCGAGGTGATCATCACCATGGCAGGGGACGCCCAATACCGGGACTTCACCATGGACGGACCGGCCCGCCTGGTGGTTGATCTCCTGGGGGCCCAGCACGCGCTCCCCGGGGAGAACTTCCTGGACATCGACCGTGGCGGGGTGAAGTCCATCCGTACCAGCCAGTACTCCTCGGACATCGTCCGGGTGGTGATCGAGCTGGATGCGGTGGTGGACTACCAGGTGCTGCCTGGTGAAGGCCAGGTTCGGGTCGTCCTGGAGAACCCCGGGGGGAGCTTCGACGCCTGGACCACCGAGGCACCCGACGCACCGGCGCCCCGGGCGCGCACCCTACCGGCTCCCCAGGAACAGGCCCAGCGGATCTCCGTGGCCTTCAACAACACTCCCATCTCGCAGGTTCTCTTCACCTTCGCCGACTTCGCCGGGCGCTCCATCGTGCCCGGCGCGGAGATCGAGGCGAACGTTTCTGCGGAGATCAAGGACCAGCCCTGGGACGAAGCCCTCCGTGTGATCCTGGAATCCCACGGCCTGGTGGCGGTGGAGATGGAGTCCGGGATCATCCGTGTGGACAAGCTGGACAACCTCTCCCTCAGGGAGACCAGCGAGCTTTCCAGCACCCGGGCCTTCCAGATCAACTATGCCACGGCCCAGGAGCTTGTCGCGGCGGTGACGCCACTCCTGACTCCGGAGCGGGGAAAGGTGTCGGCGGCAGCCTCCACCAACACCCTTATCGTCACCGACGTGTCGAGAGTCCTCCAGGACGTAGAGGCCCTGGTGAGGGAGCTCGACCGGGAAACCTCCCAGGTGGCCATCTCCGCGAAGATCATCTTCATCAACCGGACGGATCTCCAGGAGTTCGGCGTCACCTATGATCTGAAGGATTCCCAGGGGAACCAGCTCAACCTCCTCACTCCGGGGGCCATCGACCAGAACGGCGACGGGGTCATTTCCCTCCCCGACGAGCAGGTGCAACCCGGGACCGATGTCATCGCCCTGGGCGGCAACTCCCTGGCTGCCCTTGGGAATGCCCGGAACCGGGTGACCAACGCCAACCTGACCCTCCTCACCAGCCTCCTGATCGGGCGCAGCACCCTGATCAGCTTCATCGAGGCCCTGGAGTCCATGAACCTGAGCGACATCCAGGCCTCCCCCAGCGTGACGGTGATGGACAACCAGGAAGCCCGGATCCTGGTAGGTGAGGAGACGCCCATCCGGGTGATCGACGCCCAGGCCGGTGCCACGGCGGGGGTGATTCCCACCGCCCAGGTGTCGACCCGGGAGACGGGCATCATCCTCCAGGCCACCCCCCATGTGACGGCCGACGGGAAGATCCTCCTCCAGCTTCATGCCGAGCGGTCCGCGGCCATTCCGGCGGAGTCCGACGCGGGGGTCATCTTCCAGACCCAGGAGGCCGACTCGCGCGTCCTGGTGCAGGACGGAGAGACGGTGGTGATCGCCGGTCTTACCGTGACGGAGAGAAGCGAAGTCAGGTCCGGGATCCCGATCCTCATGGACATTCCCATTCTCGGGCGCCTGTTCCGGGTCACCCGGGAGCAGACGATCCAGAGGGATCTGATGATCCTGGTCACTCCGACCATCGTCCGGACCAACTGGAACTAGGAAAGGGCCAGGGAGGAACCTGATGTCTCAAGGAACTCGCGACCGTCGGCGCCTCTTCTCGCCCCTGGTGGGAACGGTGGCACTGGCAGCGCTCTGGGCCTGCGATGGCCAGAACATGTTTGCGCCGGACGGCTTCGTCTCGGGCGGGATCGCGCCCTCGGTGCAGATCGAGCAGCCCCGGGAGCCCGCGGCTCGGCCCATCGGTGACTCGATCTTCCTTTCCGCCAGGACCACCGACGACACCGGAGTGGACTCGATCCTCTTCGGGGGAGTGGCCTACCGCGGGGACGTCAGCCTGGGGACCGACACCGTGGTCGCCCGATACGTCTCCAAGATGGTCCGTTTCGGCGGCTCGGTGAGGGACACCACGGTGAGCCGGTACCTCCTGGCCACCGAGGATACCCTCCGGGAGAACTCCGTCCTCTTCGCCATCGCCTTTGACAAGCAGGGCAACATCGCCGCCGACACCGTTGCCCTGACCATCGGCGGGCCGCGGGTCCAGTTCCTCACCCTCGAAGACGGGCAGCAGGTCCAGGCGGGGTTGAGCCTCAACCTCCAGGTGGAGGCGACGGACTCCGAAGGGATCGTGGAGCTGGAGATCCTGGTGGACGGGGCCTTCCAGAGCCGCATCCTCTTCTCCTTCAACCCCGTGATGGACACGGTGGTGGTGGACACGGCGGTGGTGATACCCACCGGGATCACCGGCGACGTGAATGTCCTGGCCACGGCCCTGAACGGTCTGGGCGTTCCGGGGCAGGACGGGCCGGTCCGGCTTCGCGTCGTGTCCGCGGAGGTCGGAGACGTGATTCCGCCCCGGGTTTCGGTGAAGCCCACCTCCAACGAACGCCTGGAGCTGGATGATCCCGTCACCGTGGTGGTTTCGGGTTCGGACGACACCCAGGGGAGCGGCATCTCCCGAGCCGGGTTCACGGTGAAGGCCATCTCCACCGCCCGGGGGGATACCC
>JBFYZD010000081.1:0-7193 GCA_041309685.1 Gemmatimonadales bacterium
GGGGGTGGGGACGACCCCCCCTTGTTTTAAATGGGGGGGGGCCCCGCCGGGGCCCCCCGCTTCCATTTCCCTCCTGGGAGGACCGATCCTCCCCGGCTTCAGCCTCCCTGGCGGGCTCCCATCCTGGCCAGCTCCGCCTCCGCGGCGATGTAACCGAAGGAGGCCCACTGGTCCCGGGCCTCGACGATCCGCCGGAAGATCCCAAGGGCCCCTTCCGTGTTCCCGTTGTAGAGCTCCCAGGCACCCAACCCGTAGCCCAGGGTGGCGCCTTCCAGGCTTTCGGGATCGGGACCGCCCGCATCTCCTTCCGCCGCCTGCCCCCCCCCTGTGGCACTGGCGTACAGCCGGAGGAGGTCCAGGTAGGAGCCGCTTTCGATGACCTGCGGGGCCAGGGCTTCCAGATCCATCCCTCGGATGAGATCGGCGGCCTCTTCCACCAGACCCTGCCGGCGCAGGCTCATGTACCACCAATGGGCGGTAGCAACCCTGCTGTCCGGGTGGGCGGACACCTCCATGCAGCGCCGATAGGCCTCTGCCGCCTGGGAAAACTCGCCTTTGAGATAGTGCGCCAGGCCGTAATGGTACCAGATGTTGAACTGAAGGGAGCTGGTGGGTACCCCCAGGGCGTTGGGTTGTCCATCGGGCTCGATCTCGTCGGGAGCACCTTCCACCAGGCTGACGGCCTGCCGGAAGTCGGCCAGGGCGGCGTCCAGCTCCCTCACGGTGATGAGCCGGTGCCCCCGGTGCCGGAGGAATCGAGCATCCCGGGGGTGGAGCTCGATCCCCAGGGAGAAGACCTGGATGGCCTGCCGGTACTCCCCGAGATAGGCGTAGCGGCGCCCGGCCCAGATGAGGGGATCAGCCCCAGCCGGGTCGGCCTCCAGGGCAGCCAGCGCCTCCTTCAACTCCTCTTCCCGCAGTCCCCCGACCTCCGCCGGAAGCCGGGGCGGGAAGAGCGGCTCCCCCAGGAAGGAGCGGGCCTGGGCGCCTTCGGGAAGGGCCTCCTCTGCGCCCGGGATGCCGGCTCCCCCCGCCTCCGTCCCTCTTTCCCCCCCTTCCTGCCCCTCCCCGCAGGCGGCGAGGGCCAGCAGGAGGGGGGTCGCCAATAATACGGGAGTGCCTCGGGATCTCATGGATGGGCTTCTTCTCGGGTCGGGAGAGGCGGAGGGCGAAACCCCGGTCGGTTCCAGGGCTTGGCATCGGGGAAGGCCCGTCAGTCGTCGTCGAAGCTGCTTCCCTCCCGCGCGTCCTTGGCGCCCAGAGCCACACCGGTTCCCACCCCCGCGCCGAACAGGAGGGCGGTCCCGGGCCCAACCAGGGGCAACAAGCCCACCACGGGGGCCGCCAGGACCGCCGCGGCCACTCCGGCGGCGATCCCCAGGGCGGGCTTCTCCACCCAGCTCGTATAGCGAAGCCGCTTCCGGGTGAACTGCCTGGACTTCAGGTGCCCGTAGATGGCTGCGGCTCCGGCGATTCCCATCCCGATGAGTTCGAACATGGTCCTGCCTTGAAAGAGAATGGACAGGGCGAGAAGGCTCGCCACGCCGGTCCGTGGTCTCCCCTCCCCTACGGGCGCCCCCCGGCGGCGGTTTCGGGACCCGGGACCTCCCGATTCCGGCCGACGACCGCCCTCCGAGGCCCAGCAAACCTCAGAAGAGGGTCACGAGGAAGCCCAGGGCGAACACCAGTTGATCGTCCGCGTCCTGGAAGACCTGGTACTTCGCTTCCCCGAAGGGCCGGAACCGCTCGAACACGAGCCCTTCCAGGTTGACCCCGGCCAGGATGTTGACCCCCCGGCGGTCGGATTGGCCGGCCCCCGCCTCCCACGTCTGCACGGCCACACCGGCGCCAAGGTAGGGGTTCAGGAGGAGGGGGACCGGGAGGGACCACAGAACGTTCACGCCCAGGTCCTTCAGGGTGCAGTCGCCGCCCCCCCCGTCGAGGCAATCCAGGCTGTAGAGGTCCGCAGTCCCCTGGACCGCCAATCCGGTGAGGGGGATGGAAAGAAGAGCCCGGGCTCCGAGCCCGAAGGTGCCATCCTCACCCGCATCCCGGTTCCAGGTCACCTGGCCGCCCAGCGCCAGCTGCGCCAGGACCTCCTGGCGGGGGAGGACCACGCCCCCCAGGGCCAGGAGGCAGGCCAGGGCGGCGGAGCGGGGAGGGAGGATCTTCATGAGGGGCTCCGGCTGGGATGGGCGCGATGACTCATGAGTCTACCCGCTCCTCGGCCGGTAGTGCCAGGGGGCCCGGCCGAGGGCGCGGCCGCAGGGGACCATGAGGAAGCTGTTGGCCGCCACCCGCCCGAGGATGATGGAGATGGCGGCCGCCGTGACCCCCACGACCCCGAAATGCCAACCCAGGAGGGGGAAGAGGAGGGCCATTCCACCCACCTCCACGGCGGTCGCCCAGGAGATGGGATGGGTCCGCCGCGCCGCCACCAGGATCGCCTGTTGAAAGGAGAGGAGGACCGACAGGAAGGGGAGGGGAACGAGGATGGCCGCAGGTGGAAAGGCGAAGGCCGCCAACTCCGGGCTCAACCCCGAGAGCTGAAGAAACCACAGGTCCGCCAGGGGGGTCAGGGCCACCAGCGCCATGGCCCCGGAGGCGACCACGGCCAGCACCAGGGCGAAGCGGGCCAGCTCACGGAAATGCTCTAGCTTCCTTCCCATGAGGGTGATGGCCACCTCATGGAAGGAAAGGCCCACGGAGCGGAAGATGAAGGTCAGAGCGGCCACCACAGGGAACACCGCCAGGGACTCCAGGGGGGCCACCGCCCGGCCCATGAAGAAGGTCAGGAGGGGCTGGGCGGCCAGGCCGATGAGGGAGGTCAGGGCCAGCGGGACATAGAAGTGGATGATCCTCCCATAGGTGAGCTCCTCATCCTCCCCTGTCCCACCGGAGGGCGCCGGAGCCAGCCGCTTCACCGACCCCCGAGCCATGAAGTGGCTGGCCAGGGCTTCCGCCATCACCCCCGTGGAAAGGCTGGCGGCACCCACCAGGGCGCCAGGCAGATCCAGGAGGAAGAAGAGGAGAAGCCCGGTAATGGCCATGCTGGAAAGCCGGATCAGGGTTCCCACCGCCACCAGGCGGGTGAACCCGTCCCGGATCAGGATGCCCTGGAATAGCCTCCGGTAGCCGATGGCCCCGGGCCAGGGGAGAAGGAGCCAGAGAGCACCGTAGACCAGAGAGGCCACCTGGGGAGGAAGAGCGATGAGGTCCAGCATGATGGACCGAAAGACCGGCGGGATCAGAAGCAGGAGCTGAAGGCCGGTAACCATGCCGATGAGGGTGTAGGTGAAGGACCGCAGGCGCCTGAAGTGGAGGGAGTTGTCTGCTAGCGCCGTGGAGGCGCTCATGATCATGATCACCGGCGCCTCGATGAGAAGGGCGAAGGCGTAGGCGACCCCGTAGGCGGCCAGGTTGAAGCGGGGGTCCGGAAGGCGGGCGATGATGGCGGCCAGGAAGGGCCCCTCCACCGACATCATGAGCCAGGTGGCCGCCAGGGGGAGCCAGAAGAGGAGGATGGCCTTCTGCGTGTGTGCCGGCGTCACCCGACCAAGCCAGTTGGGGAAAGAGGGGCCATCCACCCAGACGCACTTCCGGTGAGGCGAAGCGTCCCCGGCAGGACTCGAACCTGCGACACCCGGTTTAGGAAACCGGTGCTCTATCCACCTGAGCTACGGGGACCGGACAACGAAGAAAGATAGTCCTTTCCCGGCGTGCGACCAGCCTCCCCTCCCTACTCCCGGCCCTCCAGCCTCCCCACCAGAAACCCGGCCACAAAGCTCCGGAGCATGGCGTCCATGGGCTCGGTCTCCGGGTGGACCCTGAGGGCTTCCATGCCCTGCTCCCGGAGGGCATGGGAGAGGCTCTCCAGGATGTTCGACGTTCGCCGGATCTGCCAGGCAAGGTCCCCGCCCACCACCGCATGCTCCTCAGCCTCGCCCGCCATCCCCGTCACGATCCCCTCCACACCTTCGTCCTGGCGGGCGATGGGACCGTCAGGGGAGAAGATGGCGTCCTCCGGAATCACCCCCTCGGTATGGGCAATGGGATCGTCGGGGTTGTAGAAAGCATCCTCGGGGATGGCGGCATCCTCCACTTCCGGACCTCCGTCAACCGCCCCCGGGTCCGAGGAGACCGGTGCCGAGTCCTGAGAGAACCTGAGGTCCTTGGTCATGAACTGCGCTCCTCCGGAAGTGCATGATGGGGGGCATGGCCGCTTCCGCATGCGATTTTTCAATATAGAAACGGCCACCCCGGCGGGAAAAGCCCGTCGGCCGGGACAGCCTTCCCTTAGAAAACGGCTGAAACCACCAGGAAGCCGAGGATCAGGAGGACTCCGAACACCACGGTGAGCAGGTTGAAATACCGATCGATGAAGCGGCTGACAGGAGTTCCGAACCGATAAATGAGGCCTGCCACCAGAAAGAAGCGAAGCCCCCGGCTCAGAACGCTGGCGAGGAGGAAGACCGGGAAATTGATGGAAAAGACCCCGGCCGAGAGGGTAAAGACCTTGTAGGGGATGGGGGTGAGGCCCGCCAGGAACACGGCCCAGAAGTCGTAACGGGCGTAGAGGCCCTGGACCCCCTGGAAAGCCTCCGGGGTGACGCCGGGCACAAAGGCGAAGAACCAATCCCCCAGCAGGTGCCATGCGCCGGCCCCCAGGGCGTACCCCAGGATCCCGCCCGCCACCGATGCCCCGGTGGTGATGGCCGCGAAACGAAGGGACCGCCTGGCGGCGCCCAGGCATAGAGCCATGAGGAGTGGGTCGGGGGGGATGGGGAAGAACGAGGCCTCGACGAAGGCCAGCAGCGCGAGGGCGGCCGGGCCGTAGGGGGTCTCGGCCCAGTGAAGCACCCAATCGTAAAGGCGACGGAGCCATCCGGGTCGGCCACGCTCCCCTACTTCGGCCGGTCCCCCTTCCATCTTGGTCTTCCCGCTCACTCCGGACCTCCAGGAATCTCGTTTTTCCACGCGAACCGCCCCAGGAGGGGCACGAAGGTACATCCGGCCTGAACCGCTTCCTGGCGCACCTGGGCCCCCTCCTTTCGCACCAGGACCAACTCCTGGGCCTCCAGCGTGCCCACGGGAATCAGCATCCGGCCCCCTTCCCCCAGTTGGTCCACCAGCGCGGGGGGAATGGAGGGGGACGCGGCCGATACCACCACCAGGTCGAAGGGGGCGTACTTCCGCCAGCCGATGGTTCCGTCCCCGACCAGCAGGGCTACGTTGAGAAAGCCGAGGGAATCCAGCACCTTCCGGGCCCGGGCGGAGAGCTCCCGCACCCGCTCCACGGAGTAGACCCGGTCGGCCAGTCGCGCCAGGAGCGCGGTGAGGAACCCCGAACCCGTCCCGATCTCCAGGACCCGTTCGCGGCTCTGGGGAGCGAGGATGGAGAGGTAGAGGGCTTGCAGGGAGGGCTGGGAGGCGGTCTGTCCGTACCCGATGGGGATGGGGGCATCCTCGTAGGCCCGATTCCACACTCCCTCGGGGACGAAGAGATGCCTCGGAACCTGGTCGAAGAGCCGGAGGATCTCCAGATCATCGATCCCGTGGCTGCGGATCTCCTCGATGAGGTGCCGCCGGTATCCGGTGAACCGGTGGTCCTCTACAGGGCCAGGTCCCACCCGCGAATCTCCTCCAGGAGCTTGTAGTCGGTCAGGTCCAGGTGGAGAGGCGTGACGGAGATGAACCCCCCCCGGACCGCCCGGAAATCCGCATCTTCCCCTCCCGCCCAGGCCGAGATTCCACCTCCGATCCAGAAGTATTCCCGACCCTTGGGGTCCAAGGCCCTGGTGATGGAGTCACTGTAGTGACGCTGCCCGAGGGAGGTGACCTTGATGCCCCTGACCTCCTCCGGAGGAATGGCGGGGAGGTTCACGTTCAGGAGCGTGTGGTCGGGGAAGCTCTCCCGGGAGAGGACCTGGGTGAGGAAGCGCTCCAGGAGAGGGCCCCACCGGTGGAGGTTCTCGAAATCGTCGCCGGTATAGGAGAGAGCCACCGAGGGGATCCCAATGACCGTGGCCTCCATGGCCGCAGCCACGGTCCCGGAATACAGCACGTCCTCTCCCATGTTCGAGCCATGGTTGACGCCGGAAAGGCAGAAGTCGGGGCGCTCCTCCAGGATCTCGTTCACCGCCATGATCACGCAATCCGTGGGGGTTCCGTCCACCACCTGGGCCCCATCCTCCGCCTTCCTGGCCCGGAGGGGACGATGGATGGTGAGGGCGTGGCTGGTGGCGCTCTGTTCCCGGTCGGGGGCCACGATCCTCACCTCGCCGAGGGTCCGGGCGGCGGCGGCCAGGACCTGAAGGCCCTTGGCCAGATACCCATCGTCGTTGGTGCAGAGGATCCTCATTCGGGTTGCCGGGGCGCCGGCGGAGTCAGGAGCTTCAGGAGGCCCTCCAGGTCCGTTTTCATGGAGGCGAGGAATTCAGGCCCCATCACCTCCTGCTGTCCACCCTCCAGCTCCCCGCCCTTCCGCATCTCCAGGAGTTTCTGGTTGGCGCCTTCGATGGTGTACTTCTGCTCGTACAGAAGGTGCTTCACCAGGAGGATCAGCTCGATGTCCTTGGGGCGGTAGACCCGGTTCCCCGCCCTGTTCTTGGTGGGAGAAAGGACCTCGAACTGCGTTTCCCAGTACCGCAGCACGTGGGGCTTCAGCCCGGTGAGGTCGCACACGTCACCGATGGAGTAGTATGCCTTCTTGACGATCGATTCCCGCACAGGCGCCCCCTTTTCCGGTCCGATCAGGACCAAACCTCAGGCTTGGGGTCCCGGAGCATGAGGTTCCGCATCGCGTCCTCCGCCAACCGCCCTTCCCAGAGGATGGCATGGACCTCCTGGCTGATGGGCATCTCGACTCCGTGCTCCCCGGCCAACTCTCGAACGGCTTGAACCGTTCGCACCCCCTCCGCCACCCCCGTCATGTCCTGGAGGATCAGGTCCAGGGCCTCTCCGCGCCCCAGCCTGAACCCTACCGTGCGGTTCCGGCTCAGGGATCCGGTGCAGGTCAGCACCAGGTCTCCCATCCCGGCCAGGCCCGAGAACGTCGCGGGGTCCGCCCCCATGGCTACCCCCAGGCGGGTGATCTCCGCCAGCCCCCTGGTGATGAGGGCCGCAAGGGTGTTGTGGCCGAACCCCAGGCCGGCAACCGCACCAGCGGCCAGAGCGATCACGTTCTTGAGGGC
>JBFYZD010000082.1:0-4207 GCA_041309685.1 Gemmatimonadales bacterium
GCCTCGGCCCCCAGCACGGGGGCGCTCTACCTGGCGCTCCAGCGCATGGGGGGCGAGGGGCTCATCGAGGACGCGCCGGCCCCCCGTGGGGGTGAAGGCGACGCCCGCCGGCGCTACTACCGCCTGACCCGGGCGGGGCGGCGGACGGCCGAGGTTGAGTCGGCGCGCCTGGCGGCGCTGGTGGCGGCGGCCCGGGAGAAGAAGCTCCTGGCAGGGGGGCGGGCATGACCGAGCGGGCGCTGCGCTTCCTGATCCGGCTCCTCCCCCCGGGCCCGCGCTCGGAACTGGGCGAAGAGATCCTGGCGACCCACCGGTCGCGGGCGGCGGAGCGGCGCTCCGCGCCGGGTACCCTCCTCTTCGCCCTGCGGGAGGTGGGGGGGATGACGGCACTGGTTTTTGGGCTCCGGCGCCGGGGAGCCAGCGGCCGGCGGACGCGCCGGGGAGAAGAGCGAGAACGGGGCTGGAGCGCCGCGCTGGAGGGCGCCCGCCCCGAACCTCCGCATCGCCTTCCGCTCGCTCGGCCGCTCGCCGGGCTTCGCCCTCACGGCCCTTCTGATCCTGGCGCTGGGGATCGGCGCCAACACCGCCATCTTCTCCGCCGCCAATGCCTTCTTCTTCCGTCCCCTTCCCTTCCAGGACCCGGCCCGCCTGGTCATGCTCTACGAGACCAACCCCGAGTACGGTTGGACCGATACGCAGGCGGCGCCGGCCAACCTCCTCGACTGGCGCGAGCAGGTGGACGCCTTCCAGGACGTGGCCGGCTACTCGGAGTTCCTGGAGCAGGCCACCTACGTCCGGGACGGCGAGCCCGAGATCCTGCGGCTGGCCGGCGTCACCGGGAACCTCTTCGACGTCCTGGGCGTGCGGCCGCAGGTGGGCCGGACGTTCACCTGGGAGGAGAGCTGGGACGGGAGCGACGACGTCACCCTCCTCAGCCACGAGCTCTGGCACTCCCACTTCGGGGGGGACCCCGGGGTGGTGGGACGGCGGATGGAGTTCGGCTCGACCAGCCTGGAGATCGTGGGGGTCCTTCCGCGCGGGTTCTCCTTCCCCAAACCGGGTGCGCAGCTCTGGATTCCCGTGGGGTGGGCCCCCGCCGACCGGGAGGCGGTGTGGTTCCGCCGGGCCCACTTCGTCCGGACGGTGGCGCGGCTCGAGCCGGGCGTGACGCTGGAGGAGGCCGACGCCCAGCTCCAGGTGGTGGTGAGACGCCTTCAGGGGGAATACCCCGAGACCAACCGGGTCATGGGAGCGGGGATGATGCCGCTCCGTACCTTCCTGGTGAAGGGGGTGCGCACCCCGCTGCTCGTCCTCTCGGGCGCCGTGGGGCTCCTCCTCCTCCTGGCCTGCATCAACGTGGCCAACCTCATGCTGGTGCGGGCGGCGGCGCGCTCCCGGGAGACGGCGCTCAGGAGCGCCCTGGGGGCGGGGCGCCTCCACGCCGTGGGGGCCATGCTGGCCGAGAGCGTGGTCCTGGCGGTGCTGGGGGGTGGGGCGGGGCTGGCGCTGGGGTGGGTGGGGGTGCGGGCGGCGGGGAGGCTCAGCCCCCTGGGGATCGAGGGCGCCACCGAGCTGGCGCTGGACGCCCGGGTGGTCCTCTTCACCCTGGCGGCCGCCGGGCTCAGCGCCGTCCTCTTCGGCGTGGCCCCGGCGCTGCGCTCCGTGGCGGGGCACCCCCACGAGGCGCTCAAGGACGGCGGCCGGAACGCGACCCTGGGGCGGGGGGGAAGCCGGGCCACCGGCTTCCTGGTAGCGGCCCAGGTGGCGCTGGCGCTCCTCCTGGTGACGGGGGCCGGGCTCATGGTCCGGAGCTTCCAGTACCTCAGGAACGCCGATCCCGGGTTCAGCACCGGAGGGACGCTGGCGCTCCAGTTCACCCTCCCCTCGGCCCGCTACCCGGCCCGGGACGACGTGCTGGCCTTCTACGACGCCTTCCTGGAGCGGGTGGGGGCGCTCCCCGGGGTGGAAGCGGCGGGCACGGTCGGCGACCTCCCCCTCACGGGGCCGTCCTGGTCCAGCCAGTTCCAGGCGCAGGGGTGGCCCCCCGACCGGGTAGGCTTCGAGATCCTGCACCGCCGCGCCGACCGCGGGTACTTCGAGGCCATGGGCACGCCGCTCCTCCGGGGGCGGTGGTTCGAGCCGGCCGACCCCCCCGACGGACCCCTGGTGGTGCTGGTGAACGAGACCTTCGCCCGGGAGCACTTCCCCGGCGAGGACCCCATCGGCCAACGCATCGCCTACGACCGGGCCGCCACCGAGGCCTCCACCTGGTACGAGATCGTGGGGATCGTGGGGGACCAGGCCCAGGTGAGCCCAGGCGTCCCCCCCCGGGCCGAGGTCTTCGAAAACGCCCGCCAGGACTGGGGACGGAGCTCGTGGGTGGTGGTCCGGGCCGGGGTGGACCCCTCCACACTGGTCCCCGGGGTCCGGAGCGTCCTCAAGGAGATGGACCCCCTCATCCCCCTGGCCGCCGTTCGCCCGCTGCGGGAGGTGTGGCGGGCCTCCATGGCCCGGGAGGAGTTCCTCCTCTCGCTCCTCACAGCGTTCGGGGTGGCGGCGCTCCTGCTGGCGGGGGTGGGTGTGTACGGCGTCACCGCCCAGGCCGCCCGGAGGCGCACCCAGGAGATGGGGATCCGCATGGCGCTGGGGGCCCGGGGCGCCGACGTGCTGGGTCTGATGCTCCGCCAGGGGGTGGGGGTGGTGGGGGCGGGACTGGCCGTGGGCTACGCCGGCGCCCTCCTGGCCACCCGCTCCATGACCTCCCTCCTCTACGGCGTGGAGCCCAACGACCCCGGCACGCTGGGGGCGGTGGGCGCCCTGTTGGCCGCCGTGGCGCTGGCGGCCTGCTGGCTCCCGGCTCGGCGGGCCACCCGGGTGGATCCTGTGCGGTCGCTGCGGGGGGAGTAGAGGGGATGGCCCTCGGCCGGCAGGAACTTCGAACGGTTCCTTGCCGGGACACGCTACCTCCCGGACCGCTCCAAGGGGCTGAACGCAGAGCGGAGGGGAGCCCCCTCAGCCCAGCGGAGGGGAGCGTAGCGCTCAGAGGCCTGCGAACCCGGGCCGCCTTCAGCACCCAGTCCAGCTTCGCCACCCCTCCTTTCCCGCCCCAGAGACCGGCCTCGGCGATGGCCGCTCCTCCGCCATCCCCCTCCCCCCTCCTCGGCCCCGGAGGACCGTGGGCCGGGAAGCCGCACCACCTCAAACGTCACCGGGAGGAGGAGTCATGACCGAACGCTGGACGTACGAGTATGCCTACCCGATCCCCGCTCCGGCCGAGCGCATCTTCGCCTCCCTTACCGGTCCCGCGGAGCTCCAGCGCTGGTTTGCCGAGCACGCCCGGATCGATCCCCGGGTGGGCGGACGCTTCGAGTTCTGGGGCCGGCACACGGTGGGAACCCCCGGTGAGGGCGAGGCGGGCGGAACCATCACCGCCTACGACCTCAACGAGCGCCTCGGCTTCGAGTGGACCCTCTTCGGCGTTCCCTCCAGGGTGAACATCTCCCTCAGCCCCGTGGAGACCGATCAGGGACCGGCCACGAAAGTGGCCATCGAGCATGCCTTCGAGGGTGTGTTCGACATGCCCCGGCCCAAGGAACTCGTGGATGACTGGTGGCGCTTCAACCTGGGCAACCTGGCGGCCCACGCGGCCGGTCACGGGGAGGTCCTGCGGGTCGATTTCGACGACCCGAGCCCCGAGATCCGGCTTTCCATGCACATGGACGCCCCCCCGGAGAAGGTCTTCCGGGCCCTGACCGAGCCCGAGTGCCTGAATCAGTGGATGGCCAAGGAGGCCAGCGTCGACCTGCGGGAAGGCGGGGCGTTCGACCTGGGCTTTCTGCCGGAAGGGTACCAGGGTCCCGGGATGCGGATCCTGGAACTCGTCCTGAACGAGAAGATCACCCTCTCCTGGCCCGACTGGCGGGGCGACACTTCGGTTCCGTTCCAGTCGGTGAGCTGGATTCTGGCGCCCGAGGAGGGGGGCACGGGGGTGACCCTCATCCACTCGGGCTTCATCCGGGCCGCGGACCTGAGCGACTACCCCTTCGGGTGGGTCCACTTCCTGGGCCGCCTGAAGGCCGTGGCCGAGGGTCTGTAGCCCCGACTCCTGCCGGAGGTTGCGGGGGGGGGACTCTCATTCCCAGGGGCTCGACACCTCCACACCCCGGTCGCCGCAATCCCGGAGGTCCCGGGTCACGAAGGTGAGGCC
>JBFYZD010000083.1:0-11336 GCA_041309685.1 Gemmatimonadales bacterium
ATTGGTGGTATACGCATGGCCCCCGGAGGCCGGCGCGGTTCGCTGGCGCTTCGGGGCCATCGGCTATATGGGCCAGGGTCTTCCCCTCCCTGTCCTGGGATGGGTGCTCCTCCTGCTCACGGCCGGCTTTATGGAGCATCGGACCTTCCTTCGGGTGGTGTCGATGCTGACCGGGGTGGGCGCCCTCCTGATGGCGGTCGCCAGCGTCGTCCTCGTCCTGGATGCGATACAGTTGCGGGGCACGGTGGATGAAGGGCTCAGGAGGAACTACGACGCGGCTTCCCTCAAGGCCCTCCTGAGCCTCGGGTTCACCATCCTGATCTTCCTCTGGCTCACCGTTGGTGGATGGAAGGCGTCGCGCCAGGGTCGGTCGGACAAGTCGCCCCCCCGGAAACGGCCCGCCGACGGGCCGGTGATCGCCACTGCGGGTCCGAAACAGACCTGAGGAGGGGAGAAGGGTCGCCGCTTTCGCCGTTGGGGGAGCCGGTCCCGCCAGTTTCGGTTCCTCTCCCCTGGAGCGGCGGATCCAACCTCAGCCCCCTGCCTCCACCCACGCCCCCATCGCCTCCATGGCGCGGGCGACCTCCTCCTCCGCTCCCGCGAAGGAGATGCGGAGGAAGGCGCCACCCTGGCCGGGATCGAAGTCCGTGCCCGGTGTGGTCGCCACCCCGGATTCCTGGAGCATCCGGCGGCAGAACGTCTCGCTGTCCCGCGTGAAGGGGGAGACGTCGGCATAGACGTAGAAGGCCCCCTCCGCCGGGCCCCACCGCCGGATCCCCATGCCCGGGAGGGCCTCCAGGATGCGGGCCCGGTTGCGGGCGTAGCGCGCCACGTGCTCCTCCAGCTCCTCCCTTGCTTCGAAGGCCTCCACCCCCACCACCTGGGAGAGCGCGGGGGGGGAGATGAAGAGATTCTGGGCCAGGCACTCCACGGGCCGCACCAACGCCTCCGGCAGAACCATCCACCCCAGCCGCCACCCCGTCATGGAGTAGTACTTGGAGAAGCTGTTGATGACGATGGTGTCGGAGGTGAGCTCCAGGGCGGAGGAGGCCGCGGCGCCGTAGGTGATCCCGTGGTAGATCTCGTCGGACACCAGGCGGATGCCGGCCTCGGCACAGTGCGCCACCAGGGCCGTCAGCCCCTCGGGGCTCAGCACCGTGCCGGTGGGGTTGGCGGGGCTGGCCAGGATGAGCCCGTCCAGGCGACCCCGGACCCCGGCCACCAGCTCCGGAGTCATGCGGAATCCGTCCTCGATGCGGGTCCGGACCTCCACCACCTCCACGCCCAGGGCACGGAGGATATTCCGGTAGGCCGGGTACCCGGGGGAGGGGACGCCCACCCGATCCCCCGCGTCGAAGGCCGCCAGAAAGCCCAGGAGGAAGGCGCCCGACGACCCGGTGGTGACGGCGATGCGGGCCGGGTCCACCTCCACCCCATACCGCTCCCGGTAGTGGCGGGCGATGCGGCGGCGGAGCGGCGGTATCCCCATGGCATCGGTGTACCCCAGGCGGCTGCTCCCCACCGCCTCCCGCACCGCCTCCACCACCCGGGCCGGAGCTCCGCTCCCGGGCTGCCCCACTTCCAGGTGGAAGACGGCTCCTCCCGAGGCCTGGCGCTCGTTGGCGGCCCGCAGCACGTCCATGACGATGAAGGGTGGGATCGTTCCCCGGGCGGCGGTCTTCAGGGGCATGACTGGGACTCCCTCGCTTGCCGCCGGGGTCCCGGAGGCACGGGCCCCGGCGCGTGGATGGCCGAGCAACTCAACCTAGAGGGGGTGGCCGCCGGTGGGTAGCGGCGACGGGGACGAAACCCTCCCGCTCCAGGCGGTACGCCGTACAAAAGTGTAGACAGACTACAATACTCAGGGTAGATTCGGTCGCAGAAAGGTGGGCAGGGGTAGCAGGCGCCCGAGCCGCGAGTCCAAACATGACCAACCCGCAGACCGACTTCCTCCAGGGGACCCTGGATCTCCTGATCCTCAAGACCCTCGCCCTGGGCTCCAACCACGGCTGGGCGCTGGCGCAGCGGATCCAGAGCATCTCCGAGAGCGTCCTCACCCTGAACCAGGGCTCCCTCTATCCGGCGCTCCAGCGGCTGGAGGTGAAGGGGGAGATCCGTTCGGAGTGGCGGAGGACGGAGCAGAACCGGAGGGCCCGCTACTACGACCTCACTGCGCTGGGCCGAGCCCGCCTGGAGCGTGAGGCCGAGCGGTGGAGGACCTTCGCACTGGCGGTGGAAGCCATCCTGCAGGCGAAATGAACCCGCAGCCGGCACCGGGCCGGGAGGATCCCCAATGAGTTGGTTCCAGCACCTTTGCTGCCGGATGCGGGGCTTCGGGCTGCGGCTCCGCTTTCTGCTGCGCAGGGAGCGGGCGGAGCGCGAGATGGATGAGGAGCTCCGCTTCCACCTGGACAGGGAGACCGAGGCCAACCTCCGCGCCGGCATGCCTCCGGCCCGGGCGCGCCGTCAGGCCCTCCTCACCTTCGGCGGCGTGGAGCGCTTCAAGGAACAGACCAGGGAAGCCCGCGGGGTGGGGCCGGTGGAGGGCCTGCTCCAGGACGTGCGCTACGCCGCACGCCAGAGCCTGCGCTCTCCTCTCTTCACCGGCGTGGCCGTTCTCACCCTGGCCCTGGGGATAGGCGCCAACACCGCCATCTTCAGCCTGCTCAACGGGCTCCTCCTGCGCGACCGCCCCTACCAGGCCCCCGAGGCGCTCGTCCACGTCTACACCTCGGTGGAGGGGGAGTCGCCCTACGCCACCTCCTTCGCACGGGACCTCGACGATCTCCGGTCGCTGGACGACGTGTTCCTGGAGGTGGGGGCGTTCCGCGGGGTCGCCTCCCGCATCCAGCAGTCGGAGGGCGCACGCATGGTCCTGGTGGAGGCGGTGAGCTCGAACCTCTTCCCCCTGGTGGGCGTGGCGATGGCGTTGGGGCGGGGGTTCAGCGCGGAGGAGGACGAGGCGCCCGGTGCCTTTCCCGTCGCCGTGCTGGGCCATGCCCTCTGGGAGAGGCGGTACGAGGGGGATCCCGGTGTCCTGGGACGCACGATCCGCCTGGGCGGAGAGCCCTACACCATCGTGGGCGTCGCCCCCGACCTTCTGGAGAGCTTCACGGCCCAGGGGTTCCGCACGGACCTCTTCATCCCCCTGGCCATGGCGGGGTCTCTGGAAGGAGAGACGGACCGCGAGCGGGCCGCGGCGGAGCGCGGCAGCCAGGGGACGAAGATCATCGCCCGCCTGCGGACGGGGGTGGCGCTGGAACAGGCGCAGGCTCGGGTGGACGGCCTCTCCCTGGGGCTGCGGTCCGCGCACCGGGAGCTCTACGAGAAGCGCTCCTTCCTTCTCCTCCCTTCGCGGGACATCGCCATCCAGCCCGACCTGGACGCCTATCTCCTCGGCGCCGGCGCGTTGCTCCTGGCTGGCGTCGGGCTGGTTCTCCTCCTGATCTGCACCAACCTGACCTCCTTCCTCCTGGCCCGGGGCGTGGACCGGAGGCGGGAGATCGCCCTGCGGCTGGCGCTGGGGGCGGGGCGGGGACGCTTGATCCGCCAGCTTCTCACGGAGACCCTCGCCCTCAGCGCGCTGGGCGCGGCCGCCGGGATCCTGCTGGGCCGCTGGGCGCTGGACCTGGTCTCGGCGGCACGGCCCACCATGTCGCTCCCCCTGGCCATCGATACCCGAATGGACGGGACGGTCCTCCTCTTTACCGTGGCGGTGACCACCGCGGCGGGTCTCGTGGCCGGCTTGGTTCCCGCCCTCCAGAGCACCGACCCCGACGTGGCTCCCACACTCAAGGCCGGCTCGGAGGCCCCGGGCCGACCCCACCTCAGGCTGCGCAACGTCCTGGTCGGATTCCAGATGGCCGTCTCGATGGTCCTCCTACTGGCCGGTGGGCTCGTGGTGAAGGACGCCATGAAGATCCAGGCGGTGGACCCCGGCTTCGACACCGGGGAGGCCGCGCTCCTCTGGCTGGACCTGGAGCTCAGCGGGGTGCCCCGGGGGGAGTGGGATGCGCTGGCCGAGGCGCTGGCGGCCGAAGCCCGCGCTCTTCCAGGAGTGGAGCGCGTGGCCGTCTCGAACGCGGTCCAGCTTTCGGAGGCCATCTGGGAGGCCGAGCTCACGCTCCCCGGCGTGGATCCCCCTCCCGGGCAGGGGTTCCATCGCATCCACGCCCTCGGCGTGGACGGGCGGTACCTGGACGTGATGGGGATCCCCCTGGTGGTGGGACGGGGGATCGGCGACCAGGACCGGGAGGGCGCGGAAGGGGTGGTGGTGGTGAGCGAGGCCGCCGCACGGCGCTTCTGGCCCGACGGGAGCCCCCTGGGGGAGGAGGTCCGGACCGCCCGGGAAGGGGAAAGCTTCCGGGTGGTGGGGGTGGCCCGGGACACCAAGGTCCTGCGCCCCGGAGAGGGGCCCCAACCCCTCTTCTACCTCCCCAGGGCGCAGTTCCAGCACCGTGCCGGGCAGCTCTGGCTGGTGGTGCGGGGGAGCGCCGGCGCCGCGGAGATGGTGGGCGCTCTCCGGCGCATGGTCCGGGAGCGGAGCTCCGACCTGGTCGTCGTGGAGGCCAAGACCATGGACGAGCACCTGGCGCTGGCCCTCTTCCTCCCGCGTCTCACCGCCCTCGTCCTGGGAGCCTTCGGAATCCTGGCCGTGGCCCTGGCGGCTCTGGGGCTCTACGGGGTGGTCAGCTACTCCGTGAGCCGGCGTACACCTGAAGTGGGGATCCGCCTGTCGCTGGGCGCCTCACGCGCGCAGGTGGTGAGGATGCTGGTGCGGGACGCGCTGGGGGTGGTGACGGTGGGAGGGGCCATCGGCTATGCAGCCGCCCTGGCCGCCGCTCCCCTTCTGGCCCCCTTCCTGGTGGGGGTGAGCCCCCGGGACCTGATGACCCTTTCGGTCGTGCCCCTCCTCCTCCTGGGAGTGGCTGGGCTCGCGGCTCTTCTCCCGGCCCGGCGCGCCGGGAGGGTGGACCCGGTGCGGGCGCTGCGGGCGGAATAGACGGGAGCGATGGCACGGCAACCAGAGGAGACGATGATGTCCCCGCATGTGGCGTCATGGGGCGCGATCCTGAGCTGCTTCCTGGGGCTCGTCCCCAGTCTCGCCGGCGCGCAAGCGACAGGAGCCCCGGACGAGATCAGAATCAACCATCGCTGGGTGGGAGACCGGGTGATCGTCACCTGGGGGTGCGACCACTTCCAGGGGACCAACATGGCCGTGGTCGTGACCGACTCGGGTCTGGTGGTCATCGATACCGGGCTCAGCCCGACCACCGTGCGCCGGCAGCGGGAGTGGATCGAGGCGGAGCTGGGGCGGAGCGACTTCCGCTACCTCGTCAACACCCACATGCACAACGACCACGCCTTCGCCAACGAGGTCTTCCCCGAGGCCACCGTGGTGGGACCCGCCCACAGCGTCGCCGCGCTGGAGCGGGAGGTGGCGCTCATCCCCGAGCTCCTGGGGCGGCTCCGCAGCGGTCGGGCCTCCTACCAGGAGTGGGCGGCCGCGACCTCACCGGACAGCTTGGAAGGACAGCAGGCTCGGGAGGGCGTGGCCGCCTTTGCGGTGGGGATCGCCGACCTGGAGCGGGGGATCCAACCGCGCGCACCCACGCTCACCTTCCAGGGGCGCCATACGCTGGAGCTGGGCGGCGTGCGCCTGGAGCTCTACGAGTTCGCGGGTCTCCACTCCGATTCGGATATCCTGATATTCCTCCCGGAGGAGGGGATCGCCTTCACCGGCGACGCCCTCTGGGGGGGCCGGCTTCCGGTCCTCTCCTTCCGGGAGCGGGCGGAGGTCGAGCGGATCCTGGAGCATGGACGGGCGGCGCTGGAAAGCCCGGCTGGTCTCGAGACCATGGTCCCGGGCCACTCCGACGTCCCCCTCTCGGCGGACCAGTTCCGGGAGGTGCACGCCTATCTCTCCCGGCTCTGGGAGGACGTCCAGGCCGCCCGCGCCGCCGGCACGCCCATGCTCCGCTTCCTGATGGGCAACGTGTTCGCCCAGCGCTACCCGGAGGTCGCCGCGTACCAACACATCCAGCGGGAGTACAACCTGCACCAGCACAACGTCTACGTGCTCTGGGGGCTGGCGGGGGGGTGAGGCCGCTCAGCCTCCCATGATTCCTCCCGCCCAGAGTTCCTGGAGGAAGGTCGCGATCGGGACGATCCGCAGGTTGCCGACCCGGCGTTCCCGGTCCTCGTTGCAGACGACGATGGCCTGCCTCGGCGAATAGGCCGACCGGAAGCTCTCGATCGCCCTGAGATCCCGCCCATCCACCCGGGACGCTCCCTTCACCTCGACGGCGACCTCGCCTTCCCCCAGAACGAAGTCCACCTCCAGCCCGCTCTTGGTCCGCCAGAACCGGATGGGGTAGTGCAGATCCCGGTAGGAGGCGTGGGCCATGATCTCCATCAGGATGAAGTGCTCCAGAGCCCTGCCGAAGGCCTCCCCGCGCTCCTGGGTGATCCGGCGGTCCGTCAGCGCCCCCGCTACCCCCACATCGAAGAGGTAGAACCTGGCCGCCTTCTGGATCACATGGCGGTCCTGACGGCGCTTGTAGGGGGGAACCCAGGTGCCGAGGAGCGTGTCGACGAGGATCTGGTAGTACTCCTTCACCGTCTTGGCGTCCACTCCCGCATCCCGGGCGATGTTGGCGAAGTTCGTGAGCTTCCCATGGGAGAAGCCCATGGACTCGAAGAAGCGGGAGAACGCCGGAACGTTCCGGACCAGGCCTTCTTCGAAGACCTCTTCCTTCAGGTAGTCGCGGACGTACGCGCGCAGCGAGCGCGCGTAGCCGTCCTGAAGGTAATGGCTGGGGACCATCCCCCGGTTCAGGATGCGAAGCAGATCCAGGGGTCCCACCTCGGGGGAGGTGAGCGGGAGAAGCTGGTAGCGCCATGCCCGCCCCCCCAGGAGGTTGGCTCTTCCCCGCTTCATCTTGCGGGCGCTGGAGCCCGAGAGGATGAAGCGGAGTCCGCGGTTCTCGATGAGCCAGTGGACCTCGTCCATGAGCTGGGGCACCTTCTGGACCTCGTCGATGATGATGGGCCGGTCCAGGAGCTCCGCTTCCACCGCCAGGAGTTCCTTTCGCAGGAGGGATGGCTCCCGGGTGAGGTCAAGGAAGAGATCGGTCTTCAGGAGGTCATACCAGAGGCTCCCGGGGAACTGCGTCCGCAGGAGAGTCGTCTTGCCGGTCTGCCGGGGACCCCAGAGGAATGCCGACTGGCCGGGCGGCAGATCGATGGCGAGCGTTCGCAGCAGGAATTCCATTCTGGATATCACTCCAGTTTAGTATTGCCATTCAGGAGTTCAATCCATGATAGAATCGGGGGCGCGGTGGGTCAACAGGCGTCTCCGTCCGCCTCCCCCGCCCTCCGCACGTTGTCGGCGTGCGTCCGCAGGTAGAACGGCGGCGTCCCGGCCGGCAGCTCCCACGCCCCTCCCTCCAGAAGCGCCCGCAGGTAGGCGGCGTTGCGGCGCAGGAGCTCCGGGCCACCGATGGGGCCGTGGGACGGGATGACGAGGGAGGACGGCTCGGGGGCGAGCCTCTCCGCCCACGCGGTCAGCTCGCCCGCCCACGCCTCCACCGGCCCCCCGGGGTTCAACACCGGAAGGGGGGTCTCCACCGCGTCCCCGGCCAGGAGCACCCTCCATTCGGGGATCCACCCCACCAGGCTGTCGGGGGTGTGGCCGGGAAGGGGGTGGAGCTCCAGCGTGACGCCCCCGAGGCCCAGGCGCTCCCCTGCCTCCGCGGGCCGCGTCGGAGGAACCAGGACCACATCGTCGTACACTCCGGGGTACGCCCCCCGCTTCTCCTTCAGCGTGGCGGGCACCTCCTCGCGGAAGCGGGGGAGACACGCAGCGTGGGCCAGGATCTCGCGGGGTGCGCGCGCGAGCCCCGCCGTCCCCCACACGTGGTCCCAGTCCCCGTGGCTGTAGACCACCGTGAGGGGGAGGCCGGCGGCCAATTCGGCCACCCCGGCCATGTCGGGCGGCCGGGCCAGCGTATCCCAGACCACCGCGCCCTCCCGCCCGGCCACCACCACCCCCCGCACGTCGAAGTCCTCGACCGCGCTCTCCACCAGCCAGAGGCCGGGGCGCAGGGCCAGGATCGCGGCCATCCGCTAGAACGCCACCATCTGCGTGACCTTGATGGTGAGGCTCCGGCCGGGGACGACCGCCTCGCCGGTGAAGAAGCGCTGCTCGTTCCAGACGACGTACAGGTCCGAGAGGGGGTGGTGGATGAAGTTGAACCGGACGTTGGAGTTGAGCTGCTCCGTGGCCGGGTCGTACTGGACGAGGGCGTCCATGAACATGTTCCGGGTGAAGGAGTAGCTCCCCTTGCCCGTCCAGAAGGTCTTCACGAACTCCGCCCGGGGCAGATCCAGCTCGGCCCTGGTGCGCTGGACTCCCAGCGAGGCCTCCAGCCGGTGCGAGGGCTTGGTGGTGAGGGTGGCCTGCACGGTCTTCTGCGTGCCGCTCCACAGCCCACCCAGGATGCCGGTGAGGGAGAGGGAGAGCTCCCGGCTCTGGTCGGTGCTCCCGCGCATCATCCACTCGTTCCAGGCGTAGCCCCCCACCGGGATCGGGTCCACGCGCCTGTCGACGGTGAAGGGCTCGGAGATGCGCTCGAACATCGGGTTGGCCGAGACCTCCATCCAGGCGCCGCTCTCCATGAAGAAACTGGTGGCCGTGTGCAGCTTCTTGGCCACCATGCGCCCGTCCAGGTCCTCGAAGTAGCTCCAGGTGATGTGGGGGTGGATCTCCCGTCCCCCCATCCCCCGGAACCACCCGGGGCGGGGGCGCAGGCCGATGTCGGAGATCCACTTCCTTACCCCCGTGCGCCGGTAGTACCCCAGGTCGTTGCGGAACCCCTCCCCCAGCTCCATGACGCCCAGCTTGGCGTGCAGGAAGTTCCCCTCCCGGTTCAGCGAGGTGCGGAAGGCGTAGTTCCCCGAGGTCGCGTCAGGGTCTTCGGAACGGATCAGGTAGCTGCTCCAATCCACCTCGCCGGGAAAGCGGATGTTGGCATCGATCCCGTAAACGCGGTTGTAGTCGTCGGTGCCCTCCACGCCCCGGCGCATCATGAAGATGGCCCCCACGTCCGAGGCCGACCGGACGTTCCTGCGCAGGCGCACCACGGCGTAGTCGTTCCCGGGCGTGTCGTCCAGATCACCGGTGCGCATGGCGATCCCCCCCACCTCCAGCCCGGCCACCTGTCCGGTCAGTCGCACCCCCCCCTGGATGGGGACGGCCCGCCCCTGGCCGTTGAGGCCGATGCGGCGGCTGAAGAAGAGAAGAAGGTCCTCGTCGGGGGTGGGCGTGAGGCGGATGCGGTTGTTGCGGGCCGCGTCCCCCACGTAGAACACGCCCGAGTTCTCCAGAAAGAACTCGCGCTTCTCTTCGAAGAAGAGGGAGAACTGGGTGAGGTTCACCTTCTGCTCGTCGGCCTCGACCTGGGCGAAGTCGGGATTGACGGTGGCGTCCAGGGTGAGCCCCCGGGTGAGGCCGTACTTCAGGTCCACGCCTGTCTCCAGCTTGCCCTGGAAGCCCTCGCCCCCCGTCTCCCGCACCGTTCCGGTCAGGGCGAAGGGCTTCACGCGCAGGTCGCGCCCCCTTACCCCGGTGGGGAGCCCGCGCAGCGCCCCGGCCAGGGAGAGGCGCATGAGATTGTAGGCGCGGGGGATGGGGGCCCAGTAGTCCGTCTCGTTCCTGCTGCGCAGGGTGCGGCTGAAATTGACCCCCCACTCCCCGGCGCCGTAGGCATCGAAGCGGAGGGCCCGGAAGGGGATCGCCATCTCCAGCGTCCATTCCCCCTCGCCGCGCTGGGTCTCCACCGACCAGACGGCGTCCCAGCTGGTGTTGATCTCCCTTCCCTCGTTGGCCACCTGCCGGTCGCCGCGGGCCCCCTCGGGGTTGGTCATGAACACGTAGCCGTTGCGGTGGTCGGCGAAGGTGTCCAGGATGACGCTGAACACGTCCTGGCTCTGGTCGTCGAAGTCCTTGCGGATGTCGTTCACCATCGGGCCGCCGGGGTCCGAGTCGTGGAGCCGGGCCGCGATGTAGAGCCTCTCCTCGTCGTAGGCGACCCATACCTCGGTGCGCTCGCTGGCCGCCTCTCCCTCCCGGGGCTCCGCTTGCACGAAGCCGCCGGCGGGGGGATTCAGGCGCCAGACCGCCTCGTCCAACCTCCCGTCCAGGCGAAGGGCCTCGGTGACCGGAAGGGCGGTCAGGGTCGGGCGGGGGATCTCACGGAGGTCCCGGGGGCGGGGGAGCGACGCGTCGGCGTCCTGGGCCCGGATCTGCGGGGGCACGACGAGGAGCACCGCGGCCAGGACCGCGGGTCGAAGGCGAGGAGTCTTGGGCATGGGGTAGTCGGGGATGGGGAGGGTCGAGGGGAAGCCGCCTCAACGAGGGTGGCATGCGGCCGACCCCGGGGGCTGTCCCGGAGAGGGGGCGAGCCGCATCATGGGCCCCAAGGGTGGGGGAAGGACAAGGCTGCGGCAAGTCCAGGCGCCCGGGCGGGCGCCCTATCCCGCCTCCCCGGAGGCGGCCTCCTCCACCTTCTCCATGGCCCGGGTCCACCGGTCCATGGCCTCCTCCAGCGCCTGCCGGGCTTCCTTGAGGGTGCCTCCCAGGCGGGCCGCCTCCCGTGCGCCCTCGCCGTTGGCGGCCTCGTAGAGCCCGGGGTCGGCCAGCGCCGCCTCCACCTCGGCGACCTTCCCCTCCGCCTCGTGCACCGCCTTCTCCGCGGCCTCGACCTCCCGCTTGGCCGCCCTCAACGGTGCCCCGGCATGCCGCTTCACCTCAGCGGCCTTCCGGTTCCGGAGCTTGCCGGCCTCACGGTCCTCCCGATCCGCCTGGAGGGCCGCGGTGGCCCGGGCCGCTGCCTCCTCCGCCACCCTCCGCTCCCAGTCCACGAAGGGGCCGGGGTAGTCCTGGAGCCCACCGTCCCGGAAGGCCCACACCCGGGTGGAGAGCTCCCTCAGGAGGGCCCGGTCGTGGCTTACCAGGAGGACGGTGCCGGGGTAGCGGTCCAGGGCGTCCTCCAACGCTTCGATGGACTCCACGTCCAGGTGGTTCGTGGGCTCGTCCAGGGCCAGGAGGTTCGAACCCTGAAGGGTGATGAGCGCCAGCGCTGCACGGGCCCGCTCCCCGCCGGAGAGGGAGTCGGTGGTCCGTTTCACCTCGTCCCCCGAGAAGGCGAAGCGCCCCAGGTGGTCCTGGATCTGTCCCCGGCTCCAGCTCGGGCGGGCGTCGGCCACGCAAGCATAGAGGGTCCGGCCCTGAGGCAGGTGAGCATGGTCCTGGCGAAACCAGGCCGGGGTGATGC
>JBFYZD010000084.1:0-16681 GCA_041309685.1 Gemmatimonadales bacterium
CCCCGTTGCCCGAAGCCCCCCCGTTGCCGAAGGCCCCCCCGTTGCCCGAGGCCGCCCCGTCGCCCGGGGCCCGTTCCGACGTTCCCGCGGGAACGTGCGGTGCACCCTCGCCCGCTCGCGCCCTCCCCTGGATCGCCGGCCGTGAGGTTCTGGGGCTACCGGCGCCGGAGACGGCCCGCCGATTGGCCTGCGACGCATCCGTGGTACCCATGATCCACGCCCCGGATGGGCGGGTGCTGGACGTGGGGAGGAGCCGGCGGACCGTGCCCCCGGCCATCCGCCGAGCGCTGGAGCACCGGGACGGGGGGTGCCGCTTCCCGGGGTGCGGGAACCGGTATGCCGACGCCCACCACATCCTGCATTGGGCCGACGGCGGGGAGACGAAGCTGTCCAACCTCGTCCTTCTCTGCCGCCGGTGCCACCGGGCGGTGCACGAGGAGGGGTTCCGGGTGGAGGCGGGCGAGAACGGGGAGCTGCGGTTCCGGCGCCCGGACGGCCGGCCGATCCCGATGGTGCCGGACCCGCCACCCCTTCCCGAAGGTGCCGGGAGGGAGCTGGAACGGGAGCAGGCGCGGATGGGGATCCTCCCCGATCCCTGGACCGCCACCCCCCTCTGGCACGGCGAGCGGCTGGATTACGGCTTGGCGCTGGACATGTTCCGGGTGGGAGACGTTCCCGCGGGAACGGGGACCGAGGAGGAGGAGGCCGGCGGGAGAGAGAACGGGATCAGGAAGGTGAGCACGAAAGGCGGCGGGAAGGTGAGCACGAAAGGCGGCGGGAAGGTGAGCACGAACGGCGGCGGGAAGGCATCCCCCTCCCTTGCGTGAGGATTCCCGGGAGGGGATCATGGCCCGGGCGCACTCTTCCCCAGGGGACACACCAGGAGGACCGGCATGAATCGCCGAACGCTTCTCTTCCTCTCTCTTCTCCTCCTTTCCCACTTCCCGCACCCCGCCTTCGCCCAGCGCTCCGACCAGCTCCTGCGGAGTGCCCTGGTCCAGGGGGTCACGATGGGGATCCCGGGGATCTCGGTGGCCATCGGGGTGGGGGACAGCCTGGTGTGGTCGGGAACGGCGGGGTTCAACGACGTGCTTCGGCAGATCCCCCTCACCACGAACGACCGATTCGGGGTGGGGAGCATCACCAAGACCTTCGTGGCCCGGGTGATCCTCCAGCTCGTGGAGGAGGGGAAGCTGGAGCTGGACAGGACGCCCGCCGATTACCTGGACCTCCCCATCGTCGCCCGCATCCCCAACACCGGCACCGCCACACTCCGCCACCTCCTCAACCACCAGAGCGGGATTCCCACCTGGGAGTTCCAGGAGGACTGGATCCCCAGGGGGCGGGGGGCGCAGATGGAGCTGGGGCACGTCTGGGGGAAGACCCAGACGCTGGAGTACTGCACCGCCGACCTCCTCCCCGCCACCAACGCCCCCGGGGAGCGGTATTCCTACTCCAACACCAACTACACCCTCCTGGGCCTGGTCATCGAGGCCGTCACCGGGAGCGACGCCGCCGCCGAGATCCGCCGGCGCATCCTGGAGCCTCTGGGGCTGGAGAACACCTTCCTGGAGTCCTTCGAGGAGGTGCCCGGGGGGTATGTCCACCACTACCACTACGCCACCCCCGACTTCGAGGCGGCGGCGGGAACCCACCGCGGGTTCCCCTGGATCCGACCCTACCTGGTGGAGTCCACCGCCGGGAACCTCTCGCCGGAGTGGACCGCGGGTGGAATCGTCTCCAGCGCCCCCGACCTGGTCCGCTGGGCCAGGGCCATACGGGACGGGGAGCTCCTGGACCCGGCCCTCCAGGAGGAGGTCTTCACCTACTACCCGCCCTCCAGCGGAGCCAACCCCCGCTCCCAGTACATGCAGGGCATCTCCCGGACCGCGGACTTCTGGGAGGGCACCGCCGCCTTCGGCCACTCCGGCGGAACCCTGGGCTTCACGGCCTACATGTACTGGTTGGAGGGAACCGACGTCATCGTGGTGATGCTCACCAACGTGGGAGGGATGCACAGCGCCCTCTCCCCCTCCCCGGCGAGTCTCTTCTTCCGGCAGGTGTGGCTGCCGGCGGTGATGCGCTACCTGGGACGTTGAGGAGCACGATCCCCCCATCTCTCGAAACGGTCCGGAAACGGCCCGGAAACGGCGGGGAGACTCCCCGCCCTTTTCATTGACTTCGGTGGCAGGGCGGGGGTACGCTCCCTTATAGGGGACACGATCGCCCAGCCGAAGGCGACGGGGGCCCCCGCAGCGGCCCCGGTGGGGCCGGCCCGCTCCGTCCCAGCGCCGAGGATACCGCCATGCCGTGGGAAGCTGCCAGGAGGAGAAGGGAGGGGAACGAGCTCCATCGGGGGCCCCGGTCTCCGGGGCAGGGGCTGTTCCTCTCGCTCCTCCTCTCCGCTCCCCTCCTGACGAGTTGCGACCTCCCCACCGAGTCCCCCCAGTGGGAGCAGCGCTGGATCCTCCCCGCCGACGAGTTCTCCCTGGAGGTGGAGGAGATCCTCCCGGACCACGTGGGGATCACCCCGGACGGGACGGCCTTCCTGGTGGACGTGGACCCCGTCGTCTTCCAGACCACCCTGGGCTCCCTCTGCGCTCTCTGCGCCCCCCTGGAGGGGCAGTTCGTGCCCAAGCCCCCCTTCCAGGGGGACTTCCACCACACCATCTCCTTCCCCGACGAGGTGGAGTCGGTGGTGGTGCGGCAGGGGGAGGTGCTGGTGGTGGCCACGAACAACCTCGGGTTCGACCCCATCCGGCCCCCTGGCGGCCAGCGGGGGAGCCTTACCCTGACCCTCCGGGACGGGGGTCCCGGGGGCCGGGTCCTGGACCAGGAGACATGGAACGGCACCACGGCCAGCTTCCCCCCCGGCGGCACCCTCTCGGGGACCTTCACCTTCACCGGGCCCGTGGGATCGTCGCTCCACGCCCTGGTGACGGTGGACTCGCCGGCGGGGGGGCTGGATGCGGGTAGCCGCGTCCCGGTCCGCCTCCAGGACCAGCTCCAGGTCTCGGCCACCGCCCCACCGTTGGAGGTGACCTCCGCCACGGTGGAAGTGGCGGGGAGGGTCTTCGACATGGAGGGGCAGGAGCTCGACGTCGGGGACGTGGACCAGGAACTGGTGGACCGCGTCGTGTCCGGGGCCCTCGAGCTGGAGATCACCAACCCCTGGGGGGTGGGCGCCGGCTTCACCCTGGTCATCGACGGGCCGGAGGTAGGGGTCGCCGTCACCCGGACCATCGCCATCCCCCCCGGCCCCTCCTCCACCGTGCGGGTGGAGTTCTCCCAGGACGACCTGCGCTCCTTCCTGGGGAAGGAGGGGGTGACCTTGGGGGGCCAGGGCACCGTTTCCTCCAGCGCCGGATCCGTCACCGCGACCCCGAGCCAGCTCCTGCTGCTGGATGCCAAGCTCGACCTGATCCTCCGCATCGGCTGAGGGGCGGCCCGCCATGATCCGACTCCGGTTCCCCATCGCCTGCGGCCTCCTCCCGGCCCTCCTCCTTTCGGGGGCCACCCCCTCCGCCGCCCAGCTCCCCGGCGCCGGCGCCGCCGTCCTGGGAACCGCGGACACCTACACCGCCCTGGCCCGGGGGTATGCCGCCGTGGGGCTCAACCCCGCGGGGCTGGGGATGCCCGACAACCCGGGGTTCTCCCTGGTCCTCCTCCCCCTCCGGGCCGGCGGGACGCTGGACCCCGTCACCCTGGCCGACCTCGCGGACCACCAGGGGGACCTCATCCCCGCCCCGGTGAAGGAGGATTGGCTCCAGCGGATCGCCGCCGCCGGCGGCCAGACCGGAGGCGCCCGGGTGGAAGCCACCGCCCTGGCCTTCAACGCGGGACGCTTCGGGCTCCAGATCTCCACCTTGGGATCGGTGCGTTCCGCCCTGAACGAGGACGCTGCCGAGCTCCTCCTCTTCGGCAACGCGGGCCGGACGGGCGTGCCCCGGGACTTCGCCATGGGCGGCTCCGAGCTGGAGGGGTTCGCGGTCACCACCGTGGGGGCCAGCTTCGGCCTCCCCTGGAGGCTGGCGTCCCGGGGAGGGAGGGAGCAGAGCCTCGCCCTGGGCGCCACCGTGAAGTACTCGGTGGGCAACGCCCTGGCACTGGCCCGGGACGCCGGCAGCACCCTCGGGAGCGACCCCCTGGAGATCGAGGTCACCCTCCCCGTCCTCCACTCCGACCCCGACGAGGGCGCCGCCGGCCAGGGGTCCGGGCTGGGGTTGGACCTGGGGGCGGCCTGGGGGTGGGGCCCCTGGTCCGCCGGGGCGGTGGTCAAGAACCTCTTCCACACCTTCGAGTGGAAGCTGGAGTCCATGATCTACCGGCCGGGGGAGGCCTTCTTCAATGAAGAGGACAGCGACTCGGACTTCGAGGAGCGCCCCGCCTCCCAGGCGCCGGCGGCCCTCCGTGACCGGGTGGCGGAGCTCTCCTTCCAGCCCGAGATCGTCGTGGGGGGCGCCTACCGGGCCCGCCCCACCCTCACCCTCACCGCCGAGGCCGGGGGCCGGCTGGGAGACGGTCTGGACACCGGTCCCAGGAGCCGCCTGGGGGTGGGGCTCCAGTACCGCCCGAGCCCCTTCCTCCCCCTCTGGGGCGGGGTGGAGGCCATCACCGACGGGTATCGCCTGGCGGGCGGGCTGGGCCTCTTCCTGGGGCCGGTCCAGCTCTCCTTCGCCGGAAGCGTCCAGGGCGGGAGCGCCGGGAGCGGCACCCTGGCGGCCATCTCCCTCTCCTTCGGCGGGCGCTGACCCGGGCCCGACCGCGGGGAAGGCGCCGGTCCGGCGGGTCGGGGCCGGCGCCGTCTCTTGGTTGTTGCCTCCCGACGCGCCCTGCCCTACCCTTCCGCCCTGTTCGCTCCAACCGCACCGTCGCACCCCCACCCGGAGGGATCGATGTCTCGCCTCGTCTCCGTCCTCCTCCTCCTGGCCGTCGGCCTCTGCCCCGTCACGGCCTCGGCCCAGATCCCCCGCACCGGCCCCGCCGAGACGAGCGCCCTGGGCTTCTACCGCTTCCCGGCCGTCCACGGGGACGTGATCGTCTTCGCCGCCGAGGGGGACCTCTGGAGGGTTGGGGTGAGGGGAGGGGTCGCCCAGCGCCTCACCACCCACCCCGGGGAGGAGACGGACCCCGAGATCTCCCCCGACGGTCAGACCCTGGCCTTCACCGCCCGGTACGAGGGACCGGCGGAGCTCTATACCATGCCTCTGGCGGGGGGGTTGCCGACGCGGCGCACCTACGAGGAGGAGGCCTCCCTGGCCACCACCTGGACCCCCGACGGCCGCCTGGTCTATACCACGACCCATTACTCCACCCTCCCCCAGCCCCAGCTCGTGGCTTTGGACCTGGCGGCGAACGAGAAGGAGCGGATCCCCCTGTACACCGGCAGCGAGGCGGTGTACGACCCCTCGGGCCGAACCCTCTATTTCGTGCGCCCGGCCTTCCACAACAACGTCACCAAGCGCTACACCGGCGGCACCGCCCGGGACGTGTGGAAGTTCGAGGCGGGATCGTCCGAGGCGGTGGAGCTCACGGGGGACTACGACGGGGAGAGCCACTCCCCCATGGTCTGGGGCGGCCGGGTCTACTTCGTCAGCGACCGGGACGGAACCATGAACCTCTGGTCCATGGATCCGAATGGACGGGACGCGCGCCAACACACCTTCCATTCGGGGTGGGACGTGAGGAGCCCCTCGCAGGAGGGAGGCCGGATCGTCTACCAGCTCGGCGCCGATCTCTGGCTCTACGACATCGCCGCCGACCGGACCGCCCTCGTGCCCATCACCCTGGCCTCGGACTTCGACCAGCTCAGGGAGCGGTGGGTGGACAATCCCATGGAGTACCTCTCCTCCGCCCACCTTCACCCCAAGGGGGAGAGCGTGGTCCTCACGGCCCGGGGCCGGGTGTTCGTGGCTCCGGCGGGCCGGGGGCGCCTCGCCCAGGCCTCGGTGAAGCCCGGGGTGCGCTACCGGGACGTGGCCTTCCTGCCCGACGGGGAGACCCTGGTGGGCCTTTCCGACGAAACGGGGGAGCTGGAGTGGGTGACCCTCCCGGCCACCGGTGTGGGGGAGGAGACCCCCCTCACCAGCGACGGCACCATCCTGCGCTTCCAGGGCCACCCCTCCCCGGACGGGAAGCACCTGGCCTACACCGACAACAACCGGGACCTCTGGATCCTGAACGTGGCCACCAGGGTCCAGACCCTGGTGTCGGAGGATGAGGAAGGGGTGGGCGGCATGGCCTGGTCCCCGGACTCCCGCTGGCTGGCGTACGAGAAGGCGGCCCCGAACACCTTCACCCAGATCAGGCTTTTCCGGCCCGAGGACGGGGCCCGGGCGGCCGTCACCAGCGACCGGGTGAACTCCTTCGACCCGGCCTGGGACCCCGACGGGGAGTTCCTCTACTTCCTCTCGGACCGGAACCTCCAGTCCCTGGTGGGCGGCCCCTGGGGACCCAGGGCGCCGGAGCCCTACTTCGACCAGCCCAACGAGATCTTCCTCGTGTCCCTGAGGCCCGGCCTCCGCTCCCCCTTCACCCCGGAGGACGAGCTCACGCCCAAGGAGGCTCCCGCGGAACCCGGCGCGAAGAAGCCGGCCCCCGCTCCCGTGGAGATTGAGCTCTCCGGTCTCATGGCCCGGGTGAAACAGGTGCCCGTCCGCTCCGGGAACTACAGCGGCCTCTCGGTCAACGACGCCGGGCTGTTCTTCATGGACCGGGACGCCGGGACCCGGGGGGGGGGACGCCTCACGGCCATCGCCATCGCCAGGGAGAAGGCGCCGGAGCTGACGGTGGTCTCGGAGGGGGTGTCCTCCTTCGAGATGTCCATGGACGGCAAGAAGCTCCTCCTTCGCCAGGGCACCAGCCTCTACGTGGTGGACGCCCGGACCAGCCGCATCTCCAGCCTCGCCGAGAGCCGGGTGGACCTCGCCGGCTGGTCCTTCCCCATGGACGTGCGGGAGGACTGGCGGCAGATCTTCATCGACGCCTGGCGGCTGGAGCGGGACTACTTCTACGACCCCGGGATGCACGGGAACGACTGGGCGGCCGTGCGGGACAAGCACCTCCCCCTGGTGGACCGGGTCACCACCCGGGACGAGCTCTCGGACCTCATCGGGTGGGTGGTGGGTGAGCTGAGCGCGCTCCACACCAGCGTCCGGGGCGGCGACACCCGCAGCGGCGACGACAACGTCCGGGTGGCCTCCCTGGGGGCCCGTCTGGCCCGTGCGCCCGGAGCGGGGGGATACCTCATCGAGTACGTCTACCGGGCCGATCCCGACTACCCCGACGAGGTGTCCCCCCTGGCGGAACCCGACCTGGGCATCCACGAAGGGGACGTCATCGAGGCCGTGAACGGCCAGGACGCGCTCTCGGCGTGGGACATCGGGGCGCTCTTCCGGAACCAGACCCGGCCGGTGCGCCTGCGGGTCCGGCCAGCCTCCGGCGGCCCGGCGAAGGAGGTGATGGTGACCCCCATGACCGGGGAGTCCAACCTCCGCTACGCCGACTGGGAGTACACCCGGAGGCTCCAGGTGGAGGAGGAGGGCGACGGACAGATCGGCTACCTGCACCTCCGGGCCATGAGCGGGGGGAACATCACCGAGTTCTACCGCAACTTCTACCCCGTGTTCGACCGGCAGGGGCTCATCATCGACGTGCGCCGCAACAGCGGCGGGAACATCGACAGCATCATCCTGGAGAAGCTCATGCGCCAGGCCTGGATGTACTGGAAGGACCGGGCGGGCAACCCCACCTGGAACATGCAGTACGCCTTCCGGGGGCACATGGTGGTGCTGGTGGACCAGAACACCGCCTCGGACGGGGAAGCCTTCGCCGAGGGGTTCCGGCGCCTGGGGATGGGCCCCGTCATCGGGACGCGGACCTGGGGCGGCGAGATCTGGCTCTCCTCCTCCAACACGCTCAGCGACGGAGGACTCGCCCGGGCTCCCATGACGGGGGTCTACGGGCCGGAGGGGGAGTGGCTCATCGAGCAGATCGGGGTGATCCCCGACATCGTGGTGGACAACCTCCCCCACGCCACCTTCAACGGCCAGGACGCCCAGCTCGAGGCCGCCATCCGCTACCTGAAGGAGAAGATCGCCGAGGATCCGAGGCCGGTGCCGCCGCCGCCGCCCTATCCGAACCGGAGGTTCGACTATCCGGTGCGGGGGGGCGGGGGGCGGTAAGCCGTCACCGGGGCTGGGCCCGCCGGGGCTGTTCGCCCCGATACCCCTCCACCCGGTAGCGCACGATGCTGTGGACGTCGAATTCGTCCCATTCGACGGTCCAGATCCACCCGCGCTCGGCCACTGAAACAACGGCGTTCTCCCCGAGCACCACCCTGCCGATGGGCAGCCCGTGGGGGTCCAGCACCAGGAAGGGGTCACCCTCCTCGGTCCTCCGCAGATGGATCCATATGGTGCCGTCCCGGCCCACCAACACGTCCCAGATCGGGGGGTACATGAGCGGCACCCGGGCATGCCTCTCGAAGGCTGCGGCGACCTCCGTGCCGCTCCTGCGGCCACGTAGTTCCCTGGCCCTGGCGGCGATGACGCTGTCCCCCACCCGTCTGGGGATCTGCACCACATCGCACGGATAGCGGCGGGCCACCAGGGTGTCGCCCCCGAGTCCGACCACCACCACCCTGAAGGTACCCGCCTCCTCCCCCTCCACCTCCGCCGACACGAAGACGAGGCGGGACCCGTCGGGGTACACACGCGACATCCTGGCGGCAGCGAACGGCAGGCCGACTGTGGACCTCCCTCCACTTCTGTGCACCGTCACCCACGAACCATCCGGATCCCAATCCTCCGCCAGTACCTCGAGGATGCCACCCTCCGGCGTGACCCGGACGAAGCGGCCCGGGTCCTCCGGGCTCTCGGTCACCTTCGCCATGATCGTACCGTCGGAGCGCAAAGCCCGGACGGAGAGTTCCCCGGCGTCCTCGAAGCTCCCCGGCATGTGCCCGCGGGCCGGGAGCCCGACCGTCCTGACGAGGGACCCGTCCGACCTGAAGAAGGTGAGACGGTTGAGCATCGGGTCATCAACCCAGAGGGTGTCCCCGATCCATCCCACACTCCCGACCCCACGGAACTCCCCGGGCCCCTCGCCATCCCTGCCCACCTTGGCGACCAACTGGCCAGCCTGGGTGTAGATCCTCACCTGGCGGTCCATCCGTTGGCCCACCGCCAGGGTCCCACCTCCACCTACCGCAACGGGGTGCACCCCAACCAGGTCCTCCGCATGCCCGTCGATCCGCAGATCGGGCACCAGGCGGAGGACCGGGAGAGAATCAACCGCCGCCAGGGACGGGGGCATGGCAGTCCGTTCTTCCGGACCGGGCAGACGAGCGAGCTCCCGCCGCACTGCAAGGCCCGTCACCACCACGGCACACACTACCGCCACCACTGGTACCGTCCTGCTGAAGAGGTCGCTCGCCATCACCGGCCCCGCGTGGAAATCTGCAAGGAGGGAACACCCCCATTCACCCAGTATGGCTCGGCGGAGGGCGGGCATCCCTTACCCGATCCGATCCGCTCTTTCCCAATCCGTTTCACGGTCCTCCCCACCCCCCACGCATCCCATCAGACGGGCATTCAGGTCGACCAAGCCGAACCCGGGGAGACCCTCCAACTCCGTTGGGGTTCGGCCAAGGGTTCGTCGCGCCAGGGCGGTCAGTCCCGGTCCAGTCTCGAACCCCAGGCGCCACGCGGCCTCTTCCCAGGTATCCCCTTCCATGCGGAGGACGGTCGCCAAGACCAAACGTCAGGCGTCATCCACCTCCCGAAGGCTGATGCCGCCACTCTTCGCCAGCCGGGAGAGATGGTCGGGGGTGATCCCGACCTTCCGCCCCAACCAGGCCATCACGGCAGGGCCGTTGCGGCCGCCGCCGGGCACGGGGCACGAAGCGTCCGGCCCCGCCGGGCCGGGGCGGTACCGAACGATGTGCCGGAGAGCCGCCCGGAGGCCGGCGTGCATCCTCCAGGAGAACCGACACCTCGAAGTGGAGGCGGTCCGAGGCGAACACGCCGAATAGACGAGGAAGCCTGGAAGCTGGGACGCATACCCCCTTGTTGTCCGTGCCCGAGGGGGGAGCCCTCCGGGCCACGGAATCGAAGACATCCTTGGGGGTGCCTCATCCTATGCCGCGCCTCACCTGCGGGCAAGGGCCCTCTCCGAAACCCTGGTCAACCCCAGGGCCCAGACCCTATCATGGCGTGACCCCCGAGGTAGGAGCCCCGAGCCCACGTAGGAGGTAACCCTCATGAGCCCCACGCACCCCCCTGCGAAGAACCGGCCCCGGGTTCCCGCTCCCTGGCTCCTCCCCCTCCCCCTCCTCCTCCTCCCCCTCTCCGCCTGCACCCTTCCCACCTTCAAGGGCCCGCAGATCCAGGAGGCGATCCCGGGCTTCCTCAGGGTTCCGGATGCGGGTCAATCCTACAAGATGTTCCCCGGCCGGGAGGTGGTGCACCACGACGCCTGGGTCAACGCTTCCTGGGGGGACGTCTCCACCATCCACATCAACGGCCACCCCGGACCGGTGATGCGGGCCGACGTCCAGAACGCGCTGGAAGCCGCGCTGGAGGCCATGGCGGACTCGGTGACCTTCAGCGGACTCCAGCAGTTCGTCATCGACGGGCGGACCGGATGGGGGTGGGCGGAGCAGCTTTACACTCCCTCCCGGGGCCTGATCTGGATCGGCTTCCGGGTAGCGGTCCCCTACGATACCGTCACCTACACGGTCGAGCTCTGGTCCGGCGACCCCGCGCTCAAGAGGAACCCCGACACCCTCGTGGCCATCGCCTCCACTTTCGGGGTGGGGACGGTGACCTGGAACGTCCCCCTCATCGTGGGCATCGCCGCCGCAGCCCTGGTGCTCATCGGCTTCCTGCGGAAGAGGTCCCGGGAGCGGGCGGACCGGCTGCGGAGCATCACCTTCGTGAAGGTCCCCAAGCCCGAGGAAGGCGAGAAGAGCGGCGAGAAACCCGGAGAGAAAGGGTCCGGACCGGCCGGGGGCCCGTTGGGGGGCCCGGCCTGAAGCGCTACCAGAGGATCACCTTGCAGCGGTCGCCGTCGGTGATGAACGGCGCCTTCTTGCCTCCCAGGCTGTGGCCTCTCGCCCCCCTGAACTGACTGGTGAACCGCGCCGTGGTCGTGTCATTGTGGAGCTCGCCCAAGCTCCGAGCGAGACCTTCAACGGCCGCCGGCACGATCGCCGTCAGCAGGCCTCCCCGGTCCCCGCCGATGGGACGGTCCAGGCCCCGGCCATCGGCGTCATCGCTCAACTCCCCCGCCTGCTCCTCGGTGAGGCCGAACCCCTCGGGCGCGAAGGTCTCCACCACCTCCCCCAGCCGGTAGAGCGGCTCGCGTTCCGTGAGGATGGAGCGCAGCACGATACCCAGGCCGACGGCTTTGGGCCGACCGGTGCGGCGATCCGGGGTAGGGACGGGGCGCTCCAGCAGTCCGGCCACTCCCAGCCGGTCCAGGTAGTGTTTGACCAGCGGAAGGGGTCCGATACGCTTGGTGCGGAGCTGGAAGGTCTGGGGCTTCATCTTGACCCCCATCGCATCCGGGAGATCACGGACCAGGTCGCCCGCATCGGCCGTTCAGGCACCCTGTCGGAACGGACCAAGACCTGCGGGAAACCCAACTGCCGGTGCGCTAAGGACCCCCAAGCCCGTCACGGACCACTACCATGAGTGGGCCTGGCGGGAAGGGGGGAGGTGGGCTCGCCGAAGTGGGCGAGGATCTGGGCGATGGGATCGGGATCGTTGAGGAGCGCGATGAAGGTGGAGCCTCTTCCTTCGCCTGGTCCCCGCAGCTTCTGGGGGGCTTTCTCAGTCCTATCCCGAGATCGTGAGAACCCTGAGATGTTGAAGACCTAACGAGTCCTCACGGTAGACCAGCACCTTGGGGAATGCGAAGGCCAGAAGATGATCGCCGGAGCCGAGCAATACCGCGTGAGTCACGATCAGGTTTTCGTCAATGACCAGTGCCTTTCGATTGACACCTGCCGAAACGGGGGTGCTCTCAAGGAGAACCTGGCCCGCCGGTGATGGGAGGAGAACTCCAAACGGTGGCGTGGTCATGGGCCAATCCAGTTCGCCCTCCAAGGCAGCGAAAATCTCCGGGAGTTGAGTCATCGCCCATTCCTTATCTTCGCTCGTCACCTTCCGAGAAGCACTTGGAAGAGGCGCACAAATGGAAGTGCCGTCCATCTCCACCTTGCAAATCCTCCCTGGCCCGGCGTATGCCACGAACAAGGAGCCGTCGAACCCCATGGCGACTGCGTCCTTCGCGCCAAGTGGGTGTCCAATCAAGTGGTTTACCGTGGTTCCATCCCTGCTTGTTGTATGCTGGATCCTCGGCTGGGCGATCAATCCGAGAGTATCCAACCCGCCCCCGGAAAGCGGCATTGAGACCAAAGCGGCGGAGTCGGCCAGCCCGGCTGGTAAGGTCGGGGGTTGAACAAAGACAAAATCCGTGGCTGTGGCGCCAACGATCACTAGGTGCCTTGCGGCCTGGGGAAGAAGACGACTTGTAAGGCCCGGAAAAGAGGTCGTGAGCACCCGACCTAGACGCCGATCATGGATGGCAGGCTTGCCATCGAAGGGTACAACCGCCGACGCCGCAGAATACTCCCCTGGCCCCTCGCCGCGCCTGCCCAGTTCGTGGAATTCACCGGATGCAAGGTCAATTACGCCAATGCCCTCGACACGATCGGTGAGCAAGACCGAGTCAGGGGAGAGAAAAGAAGCCCCGGAAATGCTCGTGAATCCCCGATCCGGGAGGGGGACCCGCTCCGTCACCGTTGAAAGCGACGGCACTTCCCCAGGCCCCCCACCCAAGTCATCAAGGTCAGAATCGCAGGCCACGGCTCCGGTGAGCATCATGGCGATCAACGGTTGCCGAAGGTTCATGGTTCTACTGACGTTTGGCGCGAATGAGTTCGAAAAGGCTGGCCTGATCAAGAAGACCAGGAATGTTCATCCCTTCCACTCTCAGCGTCGGCGTGGCTGTCACTGCGAGGGCAGCAGCGCGGAATCGAGTCCGCCAGAGGATTGTCTCGGTGTCTTTCTGATGGAGGCAAGCCCTGAAGTCAGGGGAATCGAGTCCACTTGAATCCATCGCCGCTTCAAGGGCCTCAGCAGTCCAAGCCTGGGAGAGGATCACATGTCGCACAAGTTCCCATTCTTTGTTGGCCTCAGCAGCACATATCATCACGAGACCGGACTCGAAACTCAGATCCCCGGATTGTGGAGCCTGCGTTAGCGGCCGATACACCCATTGAATATCCGGAAAGGAATCTCGGGCAGCCAGCGGAACCGGCCCACAAGCCTGCAGGTCCTCAGTGCTCGGGAATCCCTGATTTCAGGGATTCCCGATACAGGGCCAATGCGTGGGTGACCTCGGATTGAGTTCCCCCGACAAACCAAGGGCTGAACGTATGGTAGTCCTGGGAGTTCCTCCCGCCCTCCTCGCGATACCAGACGTAGCTCGTCGCGGGCAGCGGAAGAAGAAATCCGTCAACAGGTGCAGGAAAGGTGATCTGTCCCCCTGCCCTCTCAACGGGTCTCGGGGTTTCGAGTTTCCAGACGATATCGGTGAGAGTACCGGAACCATCCAGGGCAGCGGCGATTCTGGTCTTCACCCCACGGTCATCCTCATGGCAGAGGACCACGGCCCCACCCTGTGCGCTCCAGGCAATGATGGACTGGGAGGCAAGCGCCTGGTTCAGCAGTAGAGGAGCTTCGGACGCATACAGGGGTGCAATGTGCCAGGCATTTCCAAGTCCGGCGTCCAGATCGCCCGGAGGCCTCTTTCGAGCCAGTGCCAGGTCGCTCCCACCGTCCCGAATCCACAGCCTCGCCATTGACTCCGCACTCGCTCCCCAGCTGACCCAGTCATAGCTGGGCTCTTCGAGCGGACCGAAGTCAGTATCGAGTCCATGGGACCGACGCCATTCGACGAGAAAAGCACTCCAGTAGCCTTCGTTCGAGAGGTCCCGGATGCCGGACAGAACACGGAGCCAGGCGGCCCGAGCCCCCGGATCGTCCTTCGTGGGACACGAGCCTTCCGGGGCGACGGCCCTGATCTCCTCGAGTTGGAATGGCTTCGGCGCAAGTACCAGGAGGAGGGGTTGGGAGAGATCACCCAGACCAACCGAGCCCTCCTCAAATCCAAACTGGACCGCCCGAACCTCGGTTGCGGTGGCCACCGGAACGAAGTCGAACGAGCCACGTGCATTGGACCGGCTGGAGGCCAGGACACCGGATGGCCCGATGAGTTGGACCAGGGCGAGAGTGATCGGCTTGCCGTCCTGATCCAGGACCTGCCCGGTAATCTGGGAAGACCCGTGAACCGGGACGAAGAGAAGAGCGAATACCGCCAGAATCAGTCCGCGCACGTTCAATCCACTCTCGTCGGTCAAGGACATGCCGGCCTGGGGCCAACCTTCGCGACCTGGATGGTGAGGGTCAAGCCTCTTCTTCACCCGCGTCAGGTCCAGCCCCTTGTCAGGAAGACCCCCCGAAGGCAGGAGTTCGCCGACAAGGCGGACTTCACCGTGCGCGTGTGCCACTTCCCACCCGGCACGAGCAAATGGCCAGAAAGCCGGAGAGAAGGGGCCCGGACCGGCCGGGGGCCCGTTGGGGGGCTCGGCCTGAAACGCTACCAGAGGATCACCTTGCAGCGGTAGCCGTCGTCGATGTCGGCCATGAGGACCGCCCGCCGGGTCACCTCGGCCGACAGGCTCACGGTCCTGGGCGTCCCCTCGCAGTCCTCGCTCCTCACCAGGACCTCGTGGTCGCCGGGCTCCACCCGGAACCCGGTGACCCGGGGGCTCCCGCCCTCCCGCTGGAGGGTTCCCACCACCACCCCGTCGATGACCACCTCCGCCCCGTCCAGGAGATCCCCGCCCCAGGTATAGTCGATCTGGATCAGGTATCCGGGTCCCTGGCCCGAGATGAAGAGCCAGGAGAGGACCAGGACCGCCCCGGCGACGGTCACCGCCGCCCTCCAGCGGAGGGTCCGAAGAGCCTGGGCCACGAAGTCCTCCCTCGATCCGGGGGTGAAGAGCCGGGGAACCGCTCCCACAATACCCCCCGCCGGGGGCCCCGTCGAGCGGGAGCTGGCGGCGAAAGTCGCCCTCCACGCCTCGGCCTCCTACCTTCAACGCGGTTCATCGCGCAGGTGTCCTTGAAGGGACCCCTGAACGGGATCGATGAAGCTCGGCCTGTGACAACCAACGGGGAGGGTCGGTCATGAATCAACCACGTCTCGTCAGGCGGAAGCCCGGGCTCCCGGGGATGGCCCCGGTCTGGGTCGTCTGCCTCCTGCTGGCCACCGCCCAGACTCTGGCAGCCCAACGGGTGCCCATCAGCTTCGGGGACTTCCACGGGTTCGAGGGAACCGTGGATTACATCCAGAGGGTGGCCCGGAGCCACGACAACGTCGCCGAGCTCGTGGAGATCGGCCGGACCAACTCGGACCGGCCCATCTACGTCCTGGTGATCACGAACCGGAGCAACGGGACCACCATCGACCGCTACGTGGAGCTCCGGAACCCCAGGGGGGAGGGGGTCCGGAACGTCACCCCCATGAAGCCCTACCAGGGCAAGCCGGGGATCTGGATCGACGGGGGAACCCACGGGAACGAGTATACGGGAACCGAGCTCACCCTCTACATGATCAACAAGCTGGTGTCGGGCTACGGCTCCGATCCGGCCCTCACCCGCCTCATCGACGAGAACACCATCTACGTGTGCCCCATGGTGAACCCCGACGGGGTCTTCAACTCCGTGGACCGGGGGATCAGCCAGCGGCAGAACAACATGATGGTGGACGATGACGGGGACGGCCGCGTCAACGAGGACGGCCCCGACGACCTCAACGGGGACGGGAAGATCACGAGCTTCCGCTATCCCGACCCCCAGGGCCGCTACGTCATCGACGAAGCCGATCCCCGCCTCATGGTCCAGCTCGGGGCCAACGAGGAGACCACCAGGCCACGCTACTCCGTGGTGAGAGAGGACCGGGACAACGACGGGGACGGGCGCCGGGGTGAGGACGGGGAGGCGGGCATCGACGTGAACCGCAACTTCCCTGAGGGCTGGTTCAACGACCAGGACCTCCAGGGAGGAAGCGGCTTCTACCCCTCCTCCTCCCCCGAGGCCCGGGCCATCCTGGAGTTCTTCACCAACACCCGGAACATCCTCATGGTGCAGTCCTTCCACACCTCGGGAGGGTTCACCTACCGCCCCTTCGCCCGCTGGCCCGACAGCCGCATCGACCCCCAGGACCTGGGGGTGTTCGACGGCCTCATGAAGCCCAGGTACCTGGAGCTCCATCCGGACGAGGAGGACCAGGAGCGCCTCTGGAGGCCCCCCTACAACACCGCCCAGAACCGGCCCTATGGATTCGGGATCTTCATCGACTGGGTCTACGCCCAGTACGGAGCCTATTCCATGACCACCGAGCTCTGGAACTGGCAACGGGACACCCGCGGCCTTCCCGGCTACAACGGGGAGGAGGACCGCGCCGTCTGGGAGCGGGCCCTCCTGGCCAATCTCTCCTCCGTGGCGGGAGGGAAAGCCTTCGTCCCCTGGCAATCCTACAACCATCCGGAGCTGGGGCGGGGTGAGGTGGGAGGCTGGGTCTCCACCTACGTGGGCGGAAACGCGCT
>JBFYZD010000085.1:0-6366 GCA_041309685.1 Gemmatimonadales bacterium
CCCCCTCCAGCCCCCAGGCGCCTCCCGGAGGGGCGCCCCGCTCACCAGGTGGCCGCTGATGTGACGTATGTCACACCTGAGCGATCCTGAGCGATCCTGAGCGATCCTGAGCGATTCTAAAACGCTGTAAGCGCATATCCCACATACGGTTGTGCGAAAGAGCCATGTTGAGCGATGGTTCCCAAGACTTTCTCTATATATCACCCCTATATGCACTTACCCCTTCTCATGTATCACTTTCTTACCCCTAAAATATAGCTCATTCGCTCAAGTCGTTCTCCCGCATACACTTACACATGAGCGATCCGCGTTTCCAGATCGCTCAGGATCGCACAATGTCTCAAGGCGCTAGGGAAATAAGCACTTACACGATTTTAGCCCGAAAATGGCGTATATGTTGCTATGATCTTCACGTTGTCAGATAAGCACTTACGGGATTCGGTCGAATTTTCCACCACGAATACCCCATGAAACCCTATTGACACGATGTCAAGCCATACTAGATTGAACCTGTGCAGCGAAGGGGCCGAGCGGCCACCGGGAAGGGGAGCCAGGGGACGGGGCTGATTGACAAGGCGGAAGGAGGGGGGCGCAAGGGGCGCCACGCGGGACCCTCCGGAAGCCACCGGGTCGGGGCGGCGAGAGCGTCCGTTAAAAGGAGCAGCGGGGTTAGGCCCCTAGAGTCCTACGAGGCAGCCGCCAGCGACACCGGAGAGGTCAGACAAAGCAACCCCTGGGATAGTCCGGGGCGGGTTCATACCCCGCCCCTCCGGCGCACATCCGGACGGGGGATTCTAGCGGTTCCTGACGCACCACCACCAGCCAGGAGGCACCATGTACCGTGATGAGGAGCGCTCCACCGAGTCCGAGTGGGATCGGGCGGATGCCCGGCAGCGCGGCGAAGAGAATCCCGAAGCCGCCTGGGTCCTCTCTGACCGGGACGTTTGGCACCGGAACCCCTTTTACCGGGGGCCCGCAGTACCGCACCCGGAGCTGGATGCGTTTTGCCCGCCTGACCTGCCCTGCGTGGATCCACGCCCGCTGTGGCTCCAGGCCCGTGACGCCGATGGGGAAGATGAGCTTCCCTTCTGACCGCCTCCCGCACTGGATCCAGCCAGCACCGCCCTTGCAAGGGGGCGGCGGGATTCTCTTCTGAAGGACCCTACCACGTTTCACCCCAGGAGGCACACCATGAAACTCGCCACCCTTACCATCGGCACCGACTACGCCTGCCACCGGCGCGGTTACTCCAGACTTTTCCGGGCCGAGTTCACCGGGATCCTGGGGAGCGCGGGGAAGAACCGGCCCGCCCAGGCCAAAGTCCGGTACCCCGGGGAAACCTGGGACACCTACCTCCCCGCAGGCATGGTTGTCCGCACCTGGGAGGAAGAACTGGAGCGCCGGGCCATCCGGAACGCCAAGGTCAAGGCCACCGACATCGCCAACCGGGCGGACGTCCCGGCCCCTGTGCTCGACCGGGTGGCCTCCCTGGACCGCTTCCTCAACGCGGAAGACCTCGGGCAGGTAGAATTCAAACGGGCTTCCTGGGGTAACGGGTCCCTCATTCTCTCCCTCACCACCGACCAGATCCTCCGGCTGGCCAGCCTCCTTCCGTGACCTTCACCTCCCGCACTGGATCCAGCCAGCACCGCCCTTGCAAGGGGGCGGCGGGCATCTCTTCGCAGGACCCCACCACGTATCACCACGGAGGTTACCATGCACTGCCTCGCCACCATGACCCGCCTGCAGGACGCCGCCGCCGCCCGGGAGCTTACCCGGAAGGCCGAGATCCTCAAGGGCAAGGATGATAAGGCCATCACCGCTGACATCGAGCTAGGCCTCCGGTTCTTGGCGGAAGCACTGGCCGCGTTGCCGGGCAAGGACCAGGCCAGCAAGTTCCGGCTGGTCCGGTCCTTCCTCATCGAGGCTCTCGTGGCATCCGCTGCCCGGTCCTACTCGGAGGCCTTTGTCACCGGGTGGGCTGAGGAGCTTTACACCGCCCTTGAAGCCACCGGGGCCCTCTAGACCCCGGCCTCCCGCACTGGATCCAGCCAGCACCGCCCTTGCAAGGGGGCGGCGGGCTTCTCTTCGCAGGACCCCACCACCACAAGCCAGAGGGAGATGGAGCCATGAGCACGCACACGATCCACCACCGTTGGACGGGCGCCGTACTGTACTCGTGCGACGCCGATACCCTCCGCGAGGCTGTAGAGCGGGTCATGAGGGATCGCGCCAACCTGGCCTATGCCGACCTGTACGATGCCGACCTGACCGGCGCCAACCTGGCCGGTGCCGACCTGACCGGCGCCTACCTGGCCGGTGCCAACCTGGCCAGCGCCAACCTGATCGGCGCCAACCTGGCCTATGCCAACCTGGCCTATACCAACCTGACCGGTGCCGACCTGACCGGTGCCGACCTGACCGATGCCTACCTGTCCAGCGCCGACCTGCCCGGCGCCAACCTGGCCAGCGCCGACCTGACCGGCGCCGACCTGTACGACGCCGACCTGTCCGGCGCCAACCTGACCGGCGCCAACCTGACCGGCGCCTACCTGGCCGGTGCCGACCTGACCGGCGCCGACCTGTCCGGTGCCGACCTGACCGGCGCCGACCTGACCGGCGCCCGGGGATACGACGTTGAACTGCCAGCGCCAGACCCGGTTTTCGACTCCCACCCCGGTCTCTAGACCCTACCCTCCCGCACTGGATCCAGCCAGCACCGCCCTTGCAAGGGGGCGGCGGGCTTCTCTTCGCAGGACCCCACCACGTTTCACCCCAGGAGGCACACCATGCGTAAGAACTGCAGGGAAACCGTCCGCCATTGGCTCCTCGAAAAGCCGAGCGCCCCCGCCCAGCAGGGGAAGTCGATCTGGACCGATGGGCGGAACATTTACAGCTACCAGACGTGTCTGGTGACCCGGAGCCCTTGGGCAGGAACGATGATCTTGAACAGGACCCGGTACAGCCAGACCACCACCGTCCATCAGAATGCGCTCGCCGTCCGCTGGCCGTGGTCGGATCCACGCCCCCAGATCGGTTCTCACGTTGCGGTGGATAACGTTCGCTGGGGCGCCGACCCCAAGGATCTCCGGGAGGCCTTCTTCAGGACTCTTCCGTGACCTTCACCCCCCGTACTGGATCCAGCCAGCACCGCCCTTGCAAGGGGGCGGCGGGCTTCTCTCCCGCAGGACCCTCACCACGTATCACCCCAGGAGGTAACGCCATGTCCGCTAATCTGATGCTTCACGCCGGTGCCCAGCACGTCTCTCTGGATGACGTGATCGCGGCCACGCCCCCGGCCCCCACGAATACCTGGTACCCCATCGGCTACGGGGACCTGGTCCAGACCACGCGGGGTTCCCTGGAGGCCTCCGGCCTCAAGGTGGCCGGGGAGGAATACGCCATGTTCGGGGACGCTGAGATGTTCTTCGGCCTCCTCACCCTCACGGGTGGGGCCGACTACGCGGTAACCGTGGGCCTTCGGTCGAGCTACAACCAGCGGTTTGCGGCTTCCATCGCCGCTGGCTCCCGAGTGTTCGTCTGCGATAACCTCGCCTTCTCCGGTGAGATCCGAGTCAACCGGAAGCAGACCCGCTTCGCCTACTCGGACCTGCAGCGCATGGTCATGGAGGCGATGGGGCGCCTGGGAGGCCTCTGGAAGGACCAGGCGACCCGCTTCGAGGCGTACAAGCGGCGCCCCCTCACGGACTCCGAGGTCCACGACCTGTTGGTCCGGAGCATGGACGCCAAGGTCATGGCGTGCGCCTACATCGCCAAGGTACTGGAGGAGTGGAGGAACCCCAGGCACCCCGAGTTCGAGGAGCGCACCGTCTGGAGCCTCTTCAACAGCTACACGGAGGCCTTCAAGGCCACCAACCCCTTGGACCTGACGGACCGTACCGTGCGCCTCCAGGGGCTGCTGGACTCGGTGGTGGATGCCACCGAGAATAAGAATCTGGTGGGGGACCTGGTGGCAGGCCGGGCCCTGTGGACCCCGGCTCCCGCCCCCGGAGCGGCTCTGGAGGAAGTTCTCCAGGCCACCCCCGCCACCACCTTCAACGCCTGACCGGACCTGAGCCGGCGCCGCCCCTGCAAGGGGGCGGCAGGACTTCTCCCGCAGGACCCCTACCACATTGCAGCATAGGAGGTGCGCATGAGTGCCATCCCCCTTGAGTATGCGTCTTACCTTTCACATCGTAGTGTGAAGGGGTTCCCCTACGTGGCCATCGCCTGGCTGAAGCTCCAGCGGTCGGCCAAAGGCTACCTCTACTGGCACCCTGTCGGGCCCGGAGAGACCCCTGGCCAGGTCCGTGGTGTCCCTGGGTCCTGGGTCCGGGATGGGACCAAGCGGGCGCGTGAACTCCGGGCCTCCCATGCGCGGGATCCCCGGCCCTGGGAGAAGTACGACTATTACCGGGCCCGGCTCGCGGCCCTCGACACCGGAGGTGCATCATGAAGGAAACCGAGGCGGACATCACGCGGGCCATCGAGAAGGCCCAGCACAGCCTCCAGGTGGCTGATATGCACCTGAAGCTGGCCCTCCTCCACCCTGGATTCACCGCCAATAGCTCCTTGCTGTTCGCCTGCCGGGAGCTTCGGAGCGCGATGGAGCGGGCCGAGGAGGCGCACGATCTCAACTCCCAGGGTCGGGTATGATCTCCCGGTGCTGGAAGTACCTCTAGTGCCATCAACGCCCCCGGTCCCCCGGGGGCCCCTCCGGGCCCGTCCCTCGGGTGAGGGGTCGCGAGGGGGGTTCGACTCCCCCCGGGTCCATCCGAGTTCACTACCACAATTCTCAGGAGGTTATCATGGCGCATATCCACAGGATCGAGGATGAGCCCGGAGAGGTGTCGGAGCTGGTGTACTTCTGCAGTGACTCCTGCCACAGGTCGTGGTGCGCGGAGGAGGAGATGCCTTACGAGGGGTGGGACGGGGGCCATGAGAACCCCAACACTGTGGTGTGTGAGTGCTGTGGGGAGCGGCTCCAGGGGTGGGAGGATGAGGACGAGGACGAGAACGAGGACGAGAACGAGGACGAGAACGCCGCCCGGGCTGCCGTGGCCCAGCTTGCCCTCGGGGAATACAAGTTCCGGAAGGGCGGATACGAAGGGGAGCCCGACGAGGTGGCGGTAATCGACCTCGTGACGGACCTCCTTCACCTCCTCCACCTCAACGGCGTGGATGATCCGCACCCGGTCCTCGAAATGGCGTGGACCCACTTCCTCGCGGAGGTTGAGGTGCCGAGCGCCATGCATCTCTTCAACCCGCCCACGCAGGTATGATTCCCTTGCCCAGGGGGATGGCCTCCCCGCCCGCTCAAGGGTCCGGGTCCGATTACCGGCTGGGTCTTCCACTTTCTTGAAGTCCGTGTCATTTTCCACCGCAAGGAGGAGCCTCATGTCGCGCATCCACCGCAGCACCGACCTCAGGACGGGGATCCCCGTCCGGATCTGCATCAAGGCCGTAGCCCTCGATGCTCGCCACATCATCCGCTACCACCAGCCCCTGACTGGGGCCCCGGCCACCTTCGCGGGCCAGGACCCCATCTCCTGGGAGGATCGCCTGGAGAAGGCCGTTCTCGGATCCGTGGTGATTCTGACGGTCCTCGTGGGCCTCTCCATGCTCACCCGCGTCCTCATTGGAGCCTGACGACTATGCCCGACTTCGACCTGTCCCATCATGGGAGCATCAACCTCCTGACCCCACTATCTGAGCAGGCCCGGGAGTGGGTGGAGGAGTTCCTTCCCTTCGACCGCATGGAGTGGAGCGGGTCCGTGGTGGTCGAGCCCCGCTTCACCTTGGCCCTCCTCCGGGGGATCGAACTGGAGGGGCTGGAGGTGCGCTGTTACCTTTGACCCGCTGGAGTGTTCCCCGAGTTACATCGAGAATGCCTTCCTCATTCTGGTGACCGTTGGCGGTGACTCCGTTGGGGTCGCCACCGTGACCGAGGGTATCTGTCACCCCGCCCCGCGCCTGTGGACTTCCCGCCCGATGACGGACGGAGAGGTTGGGCGGCTCCTACGACTCGCGCTCCCGGGGGACCCATGACCGCGCTCGTACTGTTGGCACTCTACGCCCTGGCCATCTACGGCCTCGGCACATGGCTTGCTCACATCAACAAGGAGGTGTACACCATGAGACCACCACTCAGCATGGAGGAAGCCCTGCGGGAGCTTGCTACCCCACCGCAGGATCCGGAGCACTGGGAAGCCGTGGTCCCCAACGCTCCGGAGGATATGGCCGGGTTCGTGACGGTCAAGGATGCGCCCTGGGTCCTCCCGGATGACGGGGTGGTCCGGGTGTCCACGATTCTCTGGGTGGGCCCCACGATGGTAGGGGGCGCCTACGTGGACACCATGATCCAGC
>JBFYZD010000086.1:0-5993 GCA_041309685.1 Gemmatimonadales bacterium
GTGTGCTCTTCCGATCTGCGGGAAACGCTCCCGCCCACCCCGATCATGCCTCACTTGTCAGACTTACGAGATCACGAGGTGCCGCTCATGGGAAGGCACCGCTTGGAGATGTCGTCCTCGATGTTGGGGTTGTAGCGCGCCTCCGCCGAAGTCAAGGGCCACTTGGTGGGCCGCGGGAGGGGGCGGAGAGGATCGCCCATGGCCCCGAAGACCTCCTCCACCTGCTGGAGTCTGTCCAGGTAGGAGAAACGCCGGCCCTCCAGGAAGAGCTCGGCGAACATCTCGTGCATGAAGTACTCGAAGACCTTGGACGCGCTGGGCATGGGGCTGGTGGAGTGGGGGGTCAGCCCGGCCTGGGTACGGAGCTTGTTCAGCTTGGCCATGGCGTTGACCAGATCGTTCTGCCTCCAGTAGACCTCGGCCTCGATGAGGTCCATCTCCCCCTTCTTGGACATGGGGATGTCGGCGTTGCGGTCCTTGTACTTCCACTGGCTGTAGAAGGCCGTGAGGCCGTCCACCGACTTGTCGCCGGTGGTATAGCGGACCGGCATGCGCCCATCGGGCTGGCCGGTGTAGGGGTCCTTGAGCTTCATGGCGGCCTGGTCGAGCAGGGGCCACCACTTCTCCCGGATCACGCCGGCCTTGTTCTCGCCGTAGGTGGACACCACCACCATCCAGGCGCCCCCCTGGTTCACCGTGTAGAGGGCGTAGTTGATGAAGTTCTCGGGGACGGCCTTGGCGTCGGCCAGGGCGCCGGCGTAGTCGGCCAGCCAGAGATTGGCCCGGGCGCGGCCGGCCAGGGCCCAGTTGTAGAGGTCGGTGGCGCCGGCCGCCTGGGCCACCGCCATGGCATCGGTCAACTCGGCCTTGGCCTGCGCCATGAGCACATCATCGGTCACCACAGCGCCCGAAGCCTCGGCGGGAGCCTCGCAGAACCACTCGGCGTTGAGGAGGTCCGACCAACCTTCCACGGCCATCACCTGGGCCATGATCTTGGTCTTCATGGGATCGCCCAGGCTGCTCTCCTCGTACACCCGCTGGATGCGCGCCTGGGCGTCCAGGGCGAACCAGCGCACCCGGAGCAGCGCGGCGTTGCTGCCGCTGTTGATGTCGTAGGCCCAGCGTCCGTGGTCCATGTCGTCCCACTGCGTCCAGGTGCCGGAGTGCTGCATCTCGTCCGACGCCAGGGAGTTGAACATGACGAGGTCGTCGAAGGTGTTGTGCAGGTCTCCCAGTACCCCGTTGGCCACGGCCTCCAGGGCCTCATCCAGGTCATCGGAGGTGTAGCGCTGAGGGTCGGAGACTTCCAGCATGTCACCACACCCCAGGGCCGTCCCCCCCAGGACCACGCCCAGGAGGACGCCCCTGAGGAGCTTCCCTGTATTCTTCATGGAGTCCCTTCCTTCCTTCCGGTTAGCCGGGTATCTGGTCATCGCCGCCCCCCTCACCCGCCGAACCCTGTTCGGACGGAGAAGAGGAACTTCCGGCTCTGCGGCATGGCCAGGAAGCCGGACTGGCCGCCGGTGCTGCCACCCGTGTAGTTCATGTCGGGGTCCACCGAGTTGGAGTCGTCCCACCAGTGCAGGTTCTGCCCCGAGAGGGTCAGGACCGTGCGGCCCAGCCCTACCAGGTTGGCGATGCTCGTGGGAAGGGTGTAGGAGACGGAGAGCTCCCGCAGCCGGATGTTGTCGCGCGAGTCGTAGGGGGTCCAGAGGGTGGCGTAGTTCAGGAGCGAGTCCGCCGCGGCGGTGGGCGTGGGGTTCCCGTTGGCGTCCCGGTTCTCGTAGTCGAAGAGGCTCAGGTACTCGTCGCCGCCGCCCTGCCGGATGCGGAAGGGGCGGTCGCCGTTGTTGAAGGTGGACCCCTTCTGCATGGAGAAGAGGCCGTACACCCGGAAAGCGCCGAATGAGAAGGTGTTGGCCAGCGAGGCGTTGAAGGTCGGGAGCGCCGGCCCCTGGTAGAAGCTCAAGGAGGACCGGGAGTGCTGCCTGGTGGTGGGGTTCCAGCCGGTGATCTCGCGAATCCACTGGGAGTTGACCGGGTACCCCACATAGTGCCCTCCCAGGTACCTCACCGAATCGGTCACCACGGTGCCGCCCGTCCTCCAGTCGCCGCCCTCCCAGCGGTGGAACTTCTGCCAGACGGCCTGGTCGCCCAGCTCCAGGATCTCGTTCTTGTTCCCGTCCAGGTTCAGGTCCACCGACCAGCGCAGACTCGAGGTGTTGACGGGGGCGAAGTTGACGGTGGCCTCCCACCCCGAGTTCTGGATGGCGCCCACGTTCTCCCGGCGGCTGGAGGGGAAACCCTCGCTGGACGGCCGGGTGATCCCCAGGAGCGCGTCCTCGGTCTTGGCGTAGTAGTACGTGAAGGTCACACCCAGCCGGTCCTCGAACAACCCGGCGTCGAAGCCCGCCTCCATCTCGGTGGTGGTCTCGGGCCTGAGGTCGGCGTTCCCCGGGTTGTTGGGGGTCACGCCCGCCACGTCCCCGACCACAGAGGTGGGGTTGTAGGTCTGGAACTGGTCGAAGGCGCCCGGGAACTTCCCGGCCTGTCCGATGGCGCCGCGGAGCTTGAGGTTCGAGATCATCCCAGGGAGGAAGCCCTCGCGGGAGATCTGGTAGGCGACGTCGACCTTGGGATAGGTCTTGAGGCCGTAGTTCTCTCCGAAGGCGCTGTTGCCGTCCACCCGCACCCCCAGGGTAGCGAAGAGCTTGTCCTTGTAGGAGAGGCGGTTCTGGGCGAACATGCCCACGTTGATGGCCTCCACGAAGCTCTCGGCCCCGAAGGTCGTGGCCGCGCCGCTCACCACGGTGACGCCGGGGCCGGCGAAGCCGCGCCCGGTGGCCATCTGGTTGGAGGCCTGCTCCCAGAAGCCCTGGGCGCCGAAGGCCAGCTCCGAGCCCAGCTCCTCCAGGAGGTCGAAGGTCATCGTCCCCAGGTAGTCGGCCGTCCAGGTCTGGGAGCGCCGGTACCCCAGGTTCCTCTCGCCCACGGTGCCCACGTAGGTGTAATAGCTCCCGAAGGGCATGATGCGGGCCTTCTCCTCGTCGATGTTGTCCATCCCCACGGTCACCTTGTTGGTGAACCAGGAGGCGGGCTGATAGGTGGCCGTGACGCCGCCGGTGAAGCGGTTGGCGTCGTCGAAGGTGTCCACCTTCTTGATGTCGTTGACGGCGAGCCAGGGCTCTCCGTAGGGCAGGGCCTCGGTGGCCTTGCGGGGGTTGCCCAGCAGGGCGTTGCCCAGCAGCGACATCCAGTTGTTGCCGCTTTGGAGGGAGAGGATGCGGTTCTTGGAGTAGGCCGAGTTGATGGCGAAGGTCCACTGGTCGCTGGCCACCCAGCGGAGGTTCATGCGCATGTTGCCCCGCTTCTGCCAGTTGGGCTTGACCGAGCCCTCCTCGAAGTTGAATCCCCCGGCCACGAAGTAGGTGACGTCCTCGCCCCCGCCCTGGGCCGAGAGGTCCAGCCCGGAGATGGGGCCGTTCTCGATGAGGTGCTCGTTGGCATCCCAGGCCTGGTAGCCCTGGGGACCCTTGAACTCGGGGTAGAGGGTCGTCTGGAGGTTCTCCCGCAGGCGGTTGAATCCGTAGGAGGTGTTCATGGTGAACTGCGGGCGGGAGTTGTTGCGTCCCCGCTTGGTGAAGATCTGGATGACCCCGTTGGACGCCTCGGAGCCGTACAGGGTGGCCGCCGCGGCCCCCTTCAGGACCTCGATGCGCTCGATCTCTTCCGGGTTCAGGTCGGAGAGCCGGTCCTCGCCGGCGCCGCCGCTGAAGGAGCAGCAGGCGGCCTGGGCCATTTCCCCCCACTCGTACTGGTAGGTCGAGACCCTGACGCCGTCGATGTAGACCACGGGGCGTTGGTCCAGGCTGAAGCTGGTCTTGCCCCGGATCTGAAGGGCCCGGCTGGCTCCCACGCCCCCCACCACGCCCACGGAGCGGACGCCGGGGATGCGGGCCTGGAGCGCGGAGCCGAAGTCGGTCACCGGCAGCGTCTCGCGGATCTGCGTCATGTTCATGGCGGCCATGGAGCTGCCCACCTTGCGCTTCTCCACGGCGCCGGCCGTCCCGGTCACCACCACCTCGTCCATGGCCACAGCGCTGATCTGGAGCTCGAAGGCCACCGTGGCCGCTCCTCCCGCCGCCACCGTGATCTCCTGCGTCTGGGTCCCGTACCCGATGTAGGTCACACGGACCGTGTGCGCACCCACCGGGACCTGGAGAATCAGGAAGCGCCCCCGTCCATCGGAAAGGGAACCCCTCTGCGTTCCCTCGATGCTGACCTGGGCGCCGCTCAAGGGCAGGTTGTTGATGGCATCCACCACGGTGCCGGCCACCGACCCGGTCTGTTGGGCCATCGACAGCCCGGGCCAGGCCAGTACGGCCCACAAGGCCAGGCACTTCAGGCCTGAGGATGCCCGGAGGAACGGGCTGACACGGGGAATTCTCATGGAAGGATCTCCTGGGTTGGACGGTTCCCCTCGCTGCGACCCGGGGCCTGGGGTTCCCCACCCACATCCCCGGGTCCACACCCCCCCCCCCGGCGCCCGCGGAAAAGCGTCGGAAGGTCATACTTCTCCATCAAGCGCAGGGACCCTCGGTGCGGGGTCCCGGGCGCTACTCACGCTGACAGAACGCTCGGTGCCGGGTGGCGGGATATCGGATTCCGACTACCGGGCGATATTCATACGATGGGAAGGGGGGAATGTCAACGAACCGGAGGCGGGGGAAGACCCGACCCGGACCGCACCGCCCCCAGGGGCACCTGGACCCAGGAGGTCCCGAAGGCGACGGACCCCACCAGGGCTCCGGCCAGACCGCCGGCGAGGGCGCCCAGCCCCGGATTGAGGATCTCCCCCTGGACGGAGTGCGATCCCACGATGCCCAGGTCGGTGGTCGAGGCGATCGCAATCCCGGCGGCGGCTCCCACCAGGGTGGCGACCGCGATGGCGGCCCGCCGCGTCCGCTTCACCTGGATCTCCTGGATCCAACCAAGGGGGATGGGGGTCCTTCGGCCCGTGCCCAGGACGAGGGTGTCCTGTCCGACCCCGAGGAAGGCTCCGGTCAGGCGGTCGCCGGGCCAGACCCACACCCGCAGCCGGTCACCGGTCTGGAAGGGGAGGTCCGGGCTCCCGGGCGCCGCCCGGACGACCGGCGGGGTGGGACCGGCACGGGGCGTTTCGCCGGTGGCCTGGGCCCCCGGAGGCCCGGGAGCGATGGCGGCCCGGATGCGGTCGAGGATGGTGCGCTCCAATTCCCCGGTGGTGACGCACCCCCGCACACCCCCACCCAGGCTCTCGAACGGATAGGCCGAGGCACCCAGGCGCTGGGTGACCCGGGTGGACCCGGGCCCGGACTCCCTGGCCTGGGCGGCGATGGAGACGACGACCCGGGCATCGTCGGCCATGGGCTGCCCGGTGGCGGAAGGCCCGCAATCCAGAAAGGAACTCAGCCGCCGCCCGTTCCGCTCGCCGGACCACTCGGCCCGGCTGAGCGAGACGATTCCCGACTCCGGATCGACGCCGTCGGGGAGCAATCCCTCGGAACGGAACGCGGCAAGGAGGGCCGGGAATACCTCCCCCACGCCGGCGTCCACCAGTTCTTCCACCAGGATCGGCTGCTCCTCATAGCGGATCGTGGTGGCCCCCGCCACCGCGGTCTCGCCCCCCGAGCTCACCGACCCCGCCGTCACCGTGCGGATCTGGGGCGCCCCCAGGAGGTCCGATTCCCCCCGGGACGTCGCGCACCCCACCACCGGGAGAAGGGAGAGGAGGAGGATACGCCTCACGAGCCATTCCATCGTTCTTGCCATCGCCACCCTGCGGTTCGTCCACCTCGGGGACCTCGGGGAGGAATGTAAGGCCTCGCCGCCGCTCCAGTGAGGGGGGCGGCCGAGCCGGCCACCCGCCGTCCTGACCACCGGCCCACCTTGTCTCCCTCCCTCCGTCCTCCCTACAATGGCATCCTTCCCCCGTGGAGGTTCCACCCGTGACG
>JBFYZD010000087.1:0-3128 GCA_041309685.1 Gemmatimonadales bacterium
CTCATTGTGCGCCGGGGGGGGGAGGGCCGATACTGAAACACCATGCCTGCTGTGGAAAACGAACCCGGTTGGGGAAGAAGGATGGCGGGAGGAGCCATAGACCCTTGAGACGAGTTCCTGGGTTCACGCTCATCGAGCTTCTTGTGGTTCTGGTCATCGCGGCCGTCACCCTTACCCTGGTGGCTCTGACCTTCAACCGTTACATGGAGCAGACCTCGGCCAGGAGGGCGGCCGAGATCTTTGGTCAGGACCTTGTCGTGGCACGGAGTTGGGCGGCCCGTTCCCGGCAGGCGGTGGTCCTGGAGTTCGACGAGCCCGTGCGCAGGTATGTGATCCGGGTGGAGGCCGGGGACACCCTGCGCTATCGGTCCTATGACGGTGATTCGGAGGTGTCCCTTTCGTCTCTGGATCTTCAGATGCCCGGCGACACCGTGGCCTTCAACAGCCGGGGTGTGGCCGATTTGAGTGGCGCCGGGGGACCCCTCGGCCGGGCGGTTTTCACTGCTGGTACCAGGTCCTATGTCGTTTCCTTCAACAGCCTTGGTTCGTCCCGGGTGGCCGGCTCATGACCCCCGGGCCGCCCTCCCGGAATCGGATGGGCTTCACCCTGATCGAGGTGCTGGGGGCTCTGGTGGTATTCTCCTTCGGGGTCCTGATGGTCCTGCGCCTGGTGGGTGCCCTTTCCCTGCAAATGAACGCCGCTGCGGCCCGTTCCATGGTGGCTGTGACCGTCCAGAGCCGGCTGGACAGCCTGGCCTCCCTCCCCTACGACTCTCTCCCCGTGGGAACCATGAGGGACACCATTCTTCTCCTGGGGCAACCCTTCCGACGGTCTCAGATCGTGCTTCAGACAACCCCTCTTGTCCGGGAGGTGGAGGTTACGGTGGAGCCTACCGACGGGGAGGGACCGCGCCTGACCGCCTCCACCTTCCTCCTGCGGACGTGGTAGCCCCTCTCCCCGGTGACCCGCGGGGGTTCACCCTGGTGGAGGCCATGGTGGCCATGCTCCTTTCCACCTTGATCGTGATCCTGGTCACCTCCACCTTCCTGGCCCAGAACTCCTTCTATTCCGACGTGGTCCAGCGGACCTCCCTCCAGGAGAGCGCCCGGGGGGCAACGTCCCTGATCACATCGGAGCTCCGTGGGGTGGGGGCGGGGGGCATCATCTCCGCCCTACCGGACTCGGTGGTGTACAGGGTGCCCCTGGCGGTTGGAGGCGTGTGCGCGGTGAGCGGGAGCGAGACCTACGTCCTCCTGCCCCTGGGGGAGGAGGTGGTGGAGGCGAGTGAGGTGGACGGGTACGCCGTCCGAGCAGCGGCCGACGGGAGATGGACCTACACCCCGGCCGCCTGGGGGTCGATCTACCATTCCTCCGGTGGGGCGGCGGCCCAGACCTGCGCTCTGGCGGGGGCCGACACCACAGGCGCCGCAGCAGATTTCTATCGTCTGGACGGGCTCTCGGCCTCCCCGGCCATCGAGCCCGGGGATCTGATCATGTTGTTCAGGGAGACGGAGCTCAAGCTGGGATTGTCCACGCTGGACTCCCTGTCCACCGCCCTCTTCTGGGGTCCCGCCGGCGGAACCATCACCGAGTTCGCCACGGGTCTGTCGGCCTCTTCGGCGTTCAGCTACCGCCGTGCGGGACAGACCACCTTCCAGGACCAGGTGGTGGGTGCCGCCGATCTGGCGAACATCGAGGCCATTCGGGTCTTCGCTGCGGGGGTCGCCCCGTCGAACCGGCCCGGGCGGGACTCCCTGACCTTCGATCTCACTGCCACCGTGTCCCTTCGCAATGTGCACTGAGGGATTCCCACGGCGGCCGGCGGGCCCGAAGAGGCTGTCAACCATGGCCGGAGGTGCGATGGTTGAGCCCGACCCCGATCAGCGGGGATTCGCCTTGGCCCTGGTGGTGCTCCTTCTCTTCGCCATCTCCATGCTGGGGGCGGCCGGCTACCAGATTCTCCGCACCGAGGCCTCTCAGGCCCAGCAGTACGCCGAGCTGACCCAGGCGCTCGCTGTGGCCGATGCGGGTCTGCGGTGGTACACCGGCAGCCAGCGGGGCACGGTCCGGGATTCCACCACCTACAACATCAACGGAGGGACCGCGGTCATCACTACCCGGAAGGTGGCTACCCTGTCGGAGGAGGAGGACCTCTATCTCGTCTCCTCGGAGGGGGTCTACACCGATCCCCGTCTTCCCCAGATCCCGGCCCGGCGGACGGTCTCCCAGTACGCCATCTACGAGAAGATTCCCCTTCGGAACCTGGCCCCGTTCATGACCACGTCCGACACGGTCCGGGTTCGGGACTATGCCCGGGTCTACGCAGTGGACCAGGCTCTTCCGGGGGAGTGCGCCGGGGCCCCGGCGGGCCCCCTGGCCGGGGTCCTTGCGGTTCGTGCGGCGGTCGCCAGCGGCGGAGGGGTGATCTCCGGCTCGCCGGCAGCGCTCCCTTCCGGGACCTTCCAGGCTGCCGTGGACACCGTGGGGTTCGACTGGAGCATCTTCTCCGATCCCACCTTCCCCGTGGACTACGACGGCACCTGGCCGAACTTCTGGTCCCTTCCCGCCGATTCCTTCCCGGTGGTGCGCGTGAACGGGGACCTCTCCGCGAGCTGGAGCCGATGGGGAAGGGGTGTCCTCATCGTCACCGGTAGACTGCGCATCCCCGACCTCAGCTTCTGGCACTGGAATGGGATCGTGGTGGCGGGGGCCATCGATAACGTCGCGACGTGGGGGTGGTTCGACCTCCGCGGCACCCTGGTGGGCGGGCTGGGTGCGCCCATGGGGATTCTGGTCCTGGCCAGGGGAAACCTCTACGCCCACTCCTGCTACGTGGAGCGGGCGGGCCTCTCCCTCGCCCACCTCACGCCGCTGGGAAACAGCTGGTGGGAGGCGCTCTGAGGGTCCCCTGGCCCCCCCCGGATCAATTCCGCCGTGCCGCGATCTCCCCGACGGCCTCCAATGCGGAACGGATGTGCTCCTCGGTGTTGAAGGGGCCGATGGAGAAGCGGACTGTGCCCCGGGGAGCCGTCCCGTAGTGCTCGTGGATGCGGGGGGCGCAGTGGAGCCCCGTCCGGGTGAGGATGTTGTGGTCCACGTCCAGGAAGGTCCCCACGTCGGAAGCGTC
>JBFYZD010000088.1:0-12367 GCA_041309685.1 Gemmatimonadales bacterium
GCCCGGGGGATCCATGCCCTCTCCCCTCGGCGCCACCGGGCCTTCATCGCCGTGAACGTGGCGGCTCTCTCCGAGACCCTCCTGGAGAGCGAGCTCTTCGGGCACGAGAAGGGGGCCTTCACCGGGGCCATCGATTCCCGCCGGGGGCTTTTCGAGCTTGCCCAGGGCGGCACGATCCTGCTGGACGAGATCGGGGAGATGCCCCTCTCCACCCAGACCAAGCTTCTCAGGGTCCTGGAGGAGCGGGAGTTCTACCGGGTGGGGGGGGAGAAGTCCATCCGGGTGGATGTGAGGGTCATCGCCGCCACGAACCAGGAGTTGAGGCATCTCGTGGAGGTCGGGGAGTTCCGCAGGGACCTCTTCTTCCGCCTGAACGTCCTCCAGGTCCAGCTCCCGCCTCTCCGGGGGCGCAAGGAGGACATCCCCCTTCTCGTGAAGGAGTTCGTTCGGGACGCCAGTGCCCGGCACGACCGCTCCTTCGCGGGCATCAGCACGGAGGCGATGGCCATCCTCCAGGGCCACGATTGGCCCGGGAACGTCCGGGAGCTGCGGAACCTGGTGGAGAGCATGGTGGTCCTGGCCCCGGGGCGGCGTATCGAGGCTCAGGACATCCCTGCGGAGATTCGAAACCCCCGCAGCCGTGGCCTCCTTCCGGCGCCCATCATGAGGCCCCTCGATCCCGTCCGGAGGGAAGGGGAGGGGGGGGCGCTCCGGCCGGAGCTGGAGTTCGTGTTCCGGACCATGATGGGCCTCCGCATGGACATCGAAGATCTTCGGAGGGATTTCCAGCGCTTCAAGGAGGAGCACGAGGCTCCGGGAAGGGAGATACGACCGGTCCATTTCGGCGAGCTGGGGGTTGGATCCGGGCGCCTGATGGAGGTCTTCGGGGACCTTCCCCGGGAGGATCCGGCACCAGGTGACCCCTGGGACCGGCCCGGCGATCTCCCCCTCCCCCGGGAGCCTGAAGCCGGACCTTCCCCCGAACCGGAGCAGGGGGTTGTGGTCTACCGTCCCGGCATGACGATGGACCAGGTGGAGGAGGAGGCCATCCGGGCGGTCCTGGACGAGCTTCGGGGAAACCGGCGCAAGGCCGCGGAGCGCCTCGGGATCGGGGAGCGCACCCTCTACCGGAAGATCAGGAAGTACGGTCTGGAGAAATAGCCCATCCCCCACCAGCCCGGGCCCGGGCCCGGGCGAGCTCGGCCCTCAGAAGGGGGAGAATCCTGTCCCGCCAGTCGTCGTTTCGCAGCTCCTTGTACTCCACCTCCAGGTCCGTCTCCAACTCCACTCCGTCTTCGAAGGCGTAGACCGCCATACGGGTCTCTTGCTGGCCCAGCCTCTGGGTCCCCCAGGACGGGGTTACGGGGGAGATCCCCAGGGGCCGGTAACGGAGTCCACGGTTCACCAGGAGGAGGTCTTCCGGCTCATAGGTCACGTCCGGCTGGTAGCTGAAGAGGCTCACCAGGAAGAGGGAGACCCCGTCGCTCCCGCTCCCCCGGGAGGCTCTCTCCCGGTGGGTCTGGGCCAGGCCGCTGAGGCGATTGTAGGTGTCCGGGGCGGTGAGGCGGATCACCCACTCCTCCAGGGGGGTGACCTTGATCAGAAGGGCTCCTCCTTGAAGGCGGAGCGTGATGTCCTCCTGGAGGATGGTTCCGAACCCGGGGGGGACCATCCTGGACGAATCCGGTGAGAAGCCTGCCTCCCCGGGGGGTCCGGGTGGGGACGATGGTGTCCGCAGGCTGCATGCGCCCAGGAGAAGGGCCAGCGCCAGGAGCTGGCGGTAGCGAGCGATCACGATCCCTCCTTCGGAGGTGAGAGGAGCACCTCCAACGCCGCCAGGAGGTCTTCCCGGCCCTCCCCCGTCACGGATGAGAAGGGGAGGACCTGCTCCGGGTCAAGACCCAGGGTCCTGGACCCTTCCCCCAGGGTGTCCTTCCAACGTCCCCTGGGGACCCGGTCCATCTTGGTGAGGACGACCAGGGCGGGAAGGTCCAGTCCTCCCAGGAAGTCCATCATCTCCAGGTCCAGCTTGGCCGGCCGGTGCCGGCCGTCCACCAGGTGCACGATCCCCTCCAACCCCGGGCTCCCACCGTCGAGGTACCATTCCACCATCTTCCGCCACCCCTCCCGAACGGGGCCCGGCGCCCGTGCGAATCCGTACCCCGGCAGGTCCACCAGGAAGAAGGCGTCGTTGACCCTGTAGAAGTTCAGGGTCTGGGTCTTCCCCGGCCGGGAGGAGACATGGGCCACCTTCTTCCGCGTCCTCCCCAGGAGGACGTTGATGAGGGAGGACTTGCCCACGTTGGATCGGCCTGAGAAGGCCACCTGAGGGAGTTCCCCGGGGAGAGGGCCCCCCGAGGTGGCGACGGCACCTGCGAACTCCACGGAGCGGATGATCACTGGGAGATCTGGATGCCGAGGTCCTGGCTCCCGTCCATGAGCTCCTGGGAGTTCCCCAGGCGGGCGGTGGGAACCCTTACCAGGGCCCCCTCCAGGACCTCGTCCATGGTATGGACCAGCACGAACGCTACGCCCTCCCTCACCTCCCGGGGGAGGCGTTCCAGCTCCCCGGCGCTGGAGGCCGGCAGGAGGATCTTCTTGATTCCGCCCTGGTGGGCCGCCACCGCCTTCTCCTTGATCCCGCCCACTCCCAGAACCCGTCCTCGAAGGGTGATCTCCCCCGTCATGGCCACGTCGGAGCGGGTGGGGATGTCGGTCAGGGCGCTGATGAGGGCCACGGCGATGGTGATGCCGGCGGAGGGGCCGTCCTTGGGGGTGGCTCCCTCCGGAATGTGGATGTGGATGTCCACCTCCTGGTGGAACTGGGGCTCCAGGCCGAGCAGGCGGGCCCGGGACCGGGCGTAGGTGAGGGCGGCGAAGGCCGATTCCTTCATGACGTCGCCCAGGGTTCCGGTGAGCTGGAGCTTCCCCGTCCCGGGGATCACGGCCACCTCCACGTCCAGGATCTCCCCTCCCGCGGCGGTCCAGGCCAGGCCGTTGGCGATCCCGGTGCGGGCGTCTCCGCTTTCCCGGGGCTCCGGAGTGTAGGGAGGAGGGCCCAGGAGCTCCTTGAGCTCTTCGGGTTGGACCGCCACGGGCTCCTCCGGCGACCGGATCCCCTCCGCGAGCCCACGGGCCAGCTTTCTGGCCACCCCGCCGATCCGCCGCTCCAACTCCCTCACCCCCGCCTCCCTGGTGTATTCGGAGATGATCCTGTCCAGGGCGGGCGGGGATAGCCGGACGGTGTCCTTCCCCAGGCCATGGCGAATGGCCTGCTTGGGCCAGAGGAACTCCTGGGCGATGGCCCTTTTCTCGGTGGTGAGGTAGCCCGGGATCCGGATCACCTCCATGCGGTCCCGGAGCGGCTCGGGGATCCCGGCCAGGGTGTTGGCCGTGGCGATGAAGAGGACGTCCGAGAGGTCGTACTCCATCTCCAGGTAGTGGTCCGTGAAGGTCCGGTTCTGTTCCGGGTCCAGCACCTCAAGGAGGGCCGCCCCGGGGTCTCCATGGAAATCCCGGGCCAGCTTGTCCACCTCGTCCAGAAGGAACACGGGGTTCCTCTTTCCGCTCCGCCGCATCCCCTGGATCACGCGCCCCGGGAGCGCCCCCACGTAGGTGCGGCGATGCCCGCGAACCTCCGCCTCGTCCCGCACCCCGCCCAGGGAGGCTCGGACGAACTCCCGGCCCAGCGCCCGGGCGATGCTCCTGCCCAGGGAGGTCTTTCCCACTCCTGGCGGACCCACCAGGCAGAGGATAGGCCCCTGGAGGTCTCCCACCAGGGAAAGGACGGCGATGTGATCCAGGATCCGCTCCTTCACCTCCTCCAACCCGAAATGGGCCCGGTCCAGGATGCCCGCGGCGTGGGCGACGTCCAGGTTGTCCTCGGTCTTCTCCATCCAGGGGAGCCCGAGGATCCAGTCCAGGTAGGTCCGGATCACGGCGGCCTCCGGAGCGACGGGGTTCAACCGCTTGAAACGGTCCAGCTCCCGCTCCGCCCGCTCCCGGGCGTGGGCCGGGAGGGGGGTTTCCTGGAGGAGCAGCTCCAACTCCGCCGATTCCCCCTCGGTGGCCCCCAGCTCCTTGGAGATGGCCTTGAGCTGCTCCTGCAGGTAGAACTGGCGCCTGCCCGAATCCATCTGCCGCTGGATCTGTTCGTCCAGCTTCTCCTCGATGCGCAGGATCTCCAGCTCCCGAATAAGGATCTCCTGGAGGATCTCCAGATGCCGGTCCAGGGAGGCCGACTCCAGGAGCTCCTGCTTCTCGGTGGAGGTGAGGAGGAGGTGCCCCGAGACCACATGGGCCAGCCGAACCCGATCCTCGATGGTGGCCAGGGTGGCCACCAGCTCCCTGGGGAGGCGGTGGTTGATCTCGACGTACTCCTCGAACATGCGCCGCACCGCCCGGGCGAGGGCTTCCGTCTCCGGGGTGATGGCGGCGGGGTTCTCCCGCTCCCCCCCTTCCACCGGCTCCACGGTCGCCCTGAAGCCCTTTTCCCACGAACGGAACCGCTTGATCCTGCCCCGCCCCAGCCCCTCCATCACCACCCGGGCGGTACCGTCCGGCAGCCGGGTGACCTGCACCACACGGATGATGGTCCCCAGCCGATACACGTCTTTCTGTCCAGGGTCCTCCACTCCCGCTTCCTTCTGAGCCACCAGAAGGACGAGGCGGTCCCCGGCCTCGGCTTCCTCCAGGGCCGCCACCGAAGGGGCACGTCCGATGAGGAGGGGGAGCACCATGTAGGGAAAGAACACCAGATCCCGCAGCGGGATGACCGGGAGCTGCTCCGGGACTTCGACGGTTCCGTCGCTGCGCAGGAGAGTGGCCATTCGGCGTTGGGCTCAGGATATCAGGATGAAGGAGGAGCGCCGTTCGGGGACCGACCCGGACGGGCCTCCGCTTGGCTTATGGTAGGACGGAACAGATCCCGCGGAAAGGCCGGGCATCGCGGGCGTCGCTGGGGCCCGGCCGTGGCCCAGGGGCCCCGGGAAGCCATGCGGGAGGGGGGCTCAGGCCTCCCTCTTCTCCGCCTCGGGGCGGAGGACCAGCAGGGGGGGAACCCCGTTCATCACGCTTTCCTCCGTGACCACCACCTCCCGGACGTCGGTTCGGGAGGGGATCTCGAAGAGAATGTCCCGCAGGAGGTCCTCGATCACGGCCCGAAGTCCCCGGGCACCCGTTCCCCGCTTGAGGGTCTTGGCCGCGATGGCGTGGAGGGCGGCCGGCTCGAAGGTGAGGCCGATTCCCTCCAGCTCCAGCATCTTCGAGTACTGTTTCACCAGGGCGTTCTTGGGCTCCTGGAGGATGCGGATCAGCGCCTCCTGGTCCAGGGAATCCAGGGCCACCACCACGGGCAGGCGCCCCACCAGCTCGGGGATCAGACCGTACCGCTGCAGGTCCTCGGGCTCCACCAGTCGCAGGGTATCTTCCTTGGAGGTCTCGACGTCCCTCCCGGTGAACCCGATCTGGCGCTTCCCGACCCGGGACTCGACGATCTTCTCCAGCCCGTCGAAGGCTCCCCCGCAGATGAAGAGGATGTTCCGGGTGTTGATCTGGATGTACTCCTGCTGGGGGTGCTTCCGCCCGCCCTGAGGGGGCACGGAGGCCACGGTGCCCTCCAGGATCTTCAGAAGAGCCTGCTGGACGCCCTCCCCGGACACGTCCCGGGTGATGGAGGGGTTCTCGGATTTGCGGGCGATCTTGTCCAGCTCGTCGATGTAGACGATTCCCCGCTCCGAGTCCGCGACATTGAAATCCGCCGCCTGGAGGAGCCGGACGAGGATGTTCTCCACGTCCTCCCCCACGTATCCGGCCTCGGTGAGGGTGGTGGCATCGGCGATGGTGAAGGGAACCCGGAGCATCCGGGCCAAGGTCTGGGCCAGGAGGGTCTTTCCCACGCCCGTGGGGCCGATGAGGATGATGTTGGCCTTGTCGATCTCCACCTCATCCAGGACCCCCTGGTGGTTCACCCGCTTGAAGTGGTTGTAGACGGCCACCGCCAGGGCGCGCTTCGCTTCGTCCTGCCCAATGACGTACTGGTCCAGGATGTCCTTGATCTCCATGGGCGTGGGACTGGGGACCTGCGTCTCGACGGCTTCCCGCTCTTCCTCCTCCGCCAGGATCTCGTTGCAGAGGGAGACGCATTCGTTGCAGATGTAGACGGAAGGTCCGGAAATGAACTTCTTGACGCTGTCCTTGGACTTTCCGCAGAAGCTGCAGCGCAGGTGCTTGTCGCCCGTCACGGTCATGACTTCCCTCCCCCCCAGGGGATCATGATTCGGTTCATGCTCCGCTCCGCCTCACCCCGCAACCCGGGTTCTTCCCATGGTATCGGCTGCATCCCTAGGCCGTTGAAGGATCCTGATGATCGGAGTCCTTCGGTTTGCCGGGGATCCGCCCCGGGTCTCCCGGCACCAGGACCCGGTCGATGATCCCGTACTCCACCGCGTCGTCCGAGCCCATGAAACGGTCCCTGTCCACGTCGTCGGCGATGCGCCCGATGGGCTGGCCGGTGTGGAAGGCCAGGATCTCGTTGAGCCTCTCCCGGATGTGGAGGATCTCCTTGGCTGCGATCTCGATGTCCGCCGCGGTCCCGTGGGCGCCGGAGGAGGGCTGATGGATCATGATCCGGGAGTTGGGGAGCGCGGCCCGCTTCCCCTTCTCTCCCGCCGCCACCAGCACCGCGGCCATGGAGGCGGCCATACCGACGCAGAAGGTGGACACCGGAGCCCGCAGGTGCCGCATGGTGTCGTAGATGGCCAGGCCGGCGTAGACGCTCCCACCGGGGGAGTTGATGTAGAGGTAGATGTCCTTCTCGGGGTCCTCGGCGTCCAGGAAGAGGAGCTGGGCGATGATGATGTTGGCCACGTTGTCATCGATGCCGCTCCCCAGGAACACGATGCGGTCCATGAGGAGCCGACTGAAGATGTCGTAACTGCGCTCTCCCCGGCTGGTTCGCTCGATGACGTACGGCGGATAGATGGACATCTCCCTCTGGTCTCCGTGGCTCGGCGGTTGGGGTCTCTGGGATCCGGTCCCGGCGAAGGGGGATCTAGCTCCCCTGGACCGTGGACTGGCTCTTCAGGAACTCATACACCTTTCGCTCCGTGATCTCCCGTTCCAGGGCTTCCAGGTTCCCCGACTTCTGGAGGCTGGCGTACACCTGCCCCGGCTTGGCGTTGTTCTTGGCGGCGATGAGCTGGATGCGCTCGTCCACCTCCTCCTCCGTGGCTCTAAGGCCCTGGAGCTCGGCCACGCGCTCCAGCAGGAGAATCCGCTTCACGACCTTCTCGGCCTCGGGCCGGAGGCCCTCACGGGTCCGCTGAACGGTCTCGGCGTCCAGCTTCGAGGTGTCCCCCAGCACCGTGTCCAGGTAACGCTCCGCCATGGAGCGGGGAACCTGGAAGGGGTTGGCTTCCAGGAGCTGCTCCAACAACTGGCTCCGGACCACCGATTCGGCCTGATCCTCCGCTTCCCGTCCCAGGTCCTCCCTGATCCTCCCACGGAGGGAGGCCAGGTCCTGGAAATCCCCCAGGGTCCGGGCGAACTCGTCGGAGACCTCCGGGAGCTCCTTCGTCTTTCGGCCCTGGAGGCTGACGCGGAGATGCTGCTTCTCCCCCCTCCGCTCCTCGTCGGAGAAGTCCTCGGGGAAGGTGACGGTGAAGTCTCCCGACGCTCCCACGGCCAGGGTGCGAATGGCGTTCTCCACGTCCGGAATGGCCTCGCCGGCCCCCAGCACGATCTCGTAGGGCCGGCTTTCTCCCTTCGGTTCCCCGTTCTCCATGCGCTGGATGTCGAGGGTAACCAGGTTCCCGTCCTCCGGGGCGCCACCCTCCAGGGGCTTCCAGACGCCGTTCTGGTCCCGAAGCCGTTCCACCACCCGCTCCACGTCCTCCTCCGCCACCTCGAACCTGGGCCGCTGCACGGTGAACCCACCCAGGCGCCCCAGCTCGAACGCCGGCTGGACCTCGAAGGAGATGGCGAAGGTCAGGTCCTCCCCGGGCTTGTGTTTGATGTCCTCGACCTTCCCTTCGGAGATGGGCTCCAGGGATTGCGCCCGGAGGGCCTGGCGGTACGCCTCGCCGATGACCTTGTCCAGGACTTCCTGATCCAGGGCCGGGCCGAAGCGATGCTCCACCACCGGTACCGGGATCTTCCCCTTTCTGAAGCCCGGGAGCTTCAGGCGGGCGCCCAGGCGCTGAATGACCTTGGTTCTCTCGGCCTGGACGTCGGCGGCTGGAACGGTCACGGTGAGGCGGCGGTTCCAGGCTTCCTGCTCCTCCAGCTCGATCCGGAGGGTCGAAGGGTCGATGGCCATTCCCTGCTCGGTTTGGAAGGAAGGTGAGGGTCAGCAGACCATGCGAAAGGGGGGACTCGAACCCCCACGGCCGAGGCCACGAGATCCTAAGTCTCGCGCGTCTACCAGTTCCGCCACTTCCGCGTGAGCGGCAGCGCGAAAAGGCGCCAAAACCAAAGATAACACGCCGGGAGATGGCATCAACAAGAGGCCCGCCCCGGGAATCGTCCCCGGGGCGGGCCCATCACGGATCGGGAGGAGGTGGGCGGCCCCTACCTCGCCGTCCTCACGTTCACGATCTGGGTGGTTCCGTCGGGGATCCCGATGAGGAGGGAGACCACCTCACCGGTTCCCACGTCCGCCAGGACCCGTCGCAGGTCAGCCTCGGTCTGCACGGGCTGGTCGTTCACCCCCAGGAGCTTCTGCCCTCGAACGATCCCTCGGCGGGCCGCCGGACCCAGAGGGGTGACCTGGGCGATGACCAGCCCCCCGGCCTCCGGGTACCCCAGCTGGTCGGCTACCTCCTGGGTCAGGTCGGTGACGGCGATCCCCAGCTTCTCCTCGGCGGCCGGGGCGGGTGCGTCCGGCGCCGCCGGCTCCGTCGCGGAGAGGGGAGCCTCCCCGAGGCGGACCCTGATGTCCCGTGGGGACCGGTTCCGGTAGATCCTCACCGTGACCTCTTCCCGGGGCCGCTTCTGGGCGATGAGATTCTGAAGGCCGTTGGAGCTGTAGACCACCGTGCCGTCCACGGAGTAGATCACATCCCCCTGCTCGATGCCGGCCTCCTCTCCGGGGCTGCCGTCCGTGGTGGCCTGCACCAGGACGCCGGCGACCTGCGGCAGGTTGTAGTACTCCTGGTCCTCCGCCGAGACCGGCTGGATGGACACCCCCAGCCAGGCCCGCCGGACCCGGCCGTACTCGATGAGGTCCTCCATGACCCGGCCGGCCAGGTCGATGGGCACCGCGAAGCCGTAGCCCGCGTAGTAGCCCGTAGGGGTCATGATGGCGGAGTTGATCCCCACGACCTGCCCCCGGAGGTTCACCATGGGGCCTCCGGAGTTCCCCCGGTTGATGACCGCGTCGGTCTGGATGTAGTCCTCGATGGCGAAGGCCGGGTCGAGTCCCGTCTGCTGCTGGGACTGTTGCAGCTCGGAAAAGATGAGCCGAAGGGGCCGGCCCTTGGCGCTGACGATTCCGGCCGTGACCGTGTAGTCCAGGTCATCGGGGTTCCCCCCGAAGCCGGGGTTGCCGATGGCCATGATCCACTCCCCTACCCGCAGATCCTGGGAACTTCCAAGGCTCAGGAAGGGGAGACCCGCCTCGTCGATCTTGATGACGGCCACGTCGGTGGTGGGATCGGTCCCGACGACGGTGGCCGTGAAGTACCGCCCGTCGGTCAGGTACACCCGGATGTCATTGGCTCCCTCCACCACGTGGTTGTTCGTGAGGATGTAGCCGTCGGCGGAGATGAAGAACCCGGAGCCCCCCCCCTGAACGGGGACGTCGGGGTGTTCCTGAGCGTCGGGAAGGTTGAAGAACTCACGGAACTCCTCGGGGATGGGACCGGTCCGGGTCGAGGACATACGACGGGATGAGACCACCTCGATCCGCACCACCGCCGGGGTCACCGACTCGGCGACATTGGCGAAGGCATCGCTCAGGTCCAGCGCCGGGCGCACCGCCTCGGCGGACACCTGGGGAGTCTGGGTTACGGCCGGCATGGCGAAGCTCGGGCCCGTCCAGCCGAACCCCGAGGCGACACCCAGGCCAAAGAGGAAAGCCACGGCTACCACGGCGATGACTCGGGCCTTCGTCCGCAAGGGATCGAACATTCTCTCACTCCTTCACACAGTTCACGTTTGGGCTTCTCCAGATCGGGGGGACCCTACCCGGTCCCCCTCTCCAACCCCCGAAACCACGTTCCATTACCCTGGCGTCGGGAGAGAGGGTCCGAGTGAGCCCGATGCCCTCTCCCGGCCGCCCCTCCCACTCCGACCGTCTTGGACGCGAGCGGGGCGGCCTACCGTTGTCCGGCAGGCCGCCCCCGGGGGGTTGCCGGCCCGGCCCGGCGATGCTCGAAAGTGCCGCTTCCCCGCCCGGAACGCCTTACTGCTTGGAGTCGTCCACGATCTCGTAGTCCGCCTCCACCACTCCGTCTTCCTCCCGGGCTCCGGGGGTTCCCTTGGTGGAGGGGGCCTCGGGAGTGGGAGGAGAATCGTCCATGCCGCCCGTCTCCGCCTCGGCGGCCCCCGTCTGGGCCGCGGCGGTCTGGTACATCTCCTGGCCGGCGGCGCTGAAGGCCTGCATGAGCTCGTCCCGAGCCTGGTTCAGGATGGCGGCGTCGTCTCCCTTCAGCGCCCCCTTGGCCTTTTCCACGGCCTGTTTCAGGCGTTCCCGGGTGGGATCGGAGACCTTGTCCCCCCACTCCTTCGAGTCCTTCTCCACCTGGTAGACCAGGGAATCGAGCTGGTTCCTGGCTTCCACCTTGGCCCTCCGCTCCTCGTCCTCGGAGGCGTGGACCTCGGCGTCCCTCACCATCTTGTCGATCTCCCTGTCGGAAAGCCCACTGGAGGCCTCGATGCGGATCTTCTGCTCCTTCCCCGTGGCCCGGTCCTTCGCCGACACGTGGAGGATGCCATTCGCGTCGATGTCGAAGGTGACCTCGATCTGGGGCATTCCCCGGGGAGCCGGCGGAATCCCCGTCAGCTGGAACTTCCCGATGGTCTTGTTGTCCATGGCCATCTTGCGCTCGCCCTGGAGAACGTGGATCTCCACGGTGGTCTGGCTGTCCTCCGCCGTGGAAAAGACCTCGGCCTTCCTGGTGGGGATGGTGGTGTTCCTTTGGATGAGGGTGGTCATCACCCCTCCCAGCGTCTCGATGCCCAGGGAGAGGGGCGTCACGTCCAGGAGGAGGACGTCCTTCACGTCCCCGGCCAGGACCCCGCCCTGGATGGCGGCCCCCACGGCCACCACCTCGTCCGCGTTCACCCCCCGGTGCGGCTCCTTTCCGAAGAACTCCTTCACCAGCTCCTGTACCTTCGGGATCCGGGTGGAGCCTCCCACCAGGACCACCTCGTCGATCTGGTCCTTGGTGACGCCGGCATCCTTCAGCGCCTTCTCCATGGGGGGGATGAGGCGCTGCATCTCGGCGTCCATCAGCTGCTCGAACTTGGAGCGGCTCAGGGAGTAGTTCAGGTGCTTCGGTCCGTCCTGGGTGGCGGTGATGAAGGGGAGGTTGATGTCCGTCTGCAGGGTGGTGGACAACTCCATCTTCGCCTTTTCCGCGGACTCCTTGAGGCGCTGAAGGGCCATGGCGTCCTGGCTCAGATCGATCCCCTGGTCCCGCTTGAACTCCGCCACCAGCCACTCGATGATCCGCTGGTCCAGGTCGTCCCCTCCCAGGTGGGTGTCCCCGTTGGTGGACTTCACCTCGAACACCCCCTCTCCCAGCTCCAGAATGGAGATGTCGTACGTCCCGCCGCCCAGGTCGAAGACGGCGATCTTCTCGTCCTTCTTCTTGTCCAAACCGTAGGCCAGGGAGGCGGCGGTGGGCTCGTTGATGATCCTGAGGACCTCCAGCCCGGCGATCTTTCCGGCGTCCTTGGTGGCTTGCCGTTGGGCATCGTTGAAGTAGGCCGGTACGGTGATGACCGCCTGGGTCACCTTCTGGCCCAGGTAGTCCTCCGCCGTCTGCTTCATCTTCTGCAGGATCATGGCGGAGATCTCAGGGGGGGTGAAGGTCTTCCCGGCGTTGGGAAGGCTCACCTGCACCCGGTCCTGGCCATCGGCGGTGACCTCATAGGGCACCAGCCGTTTCTCATGGGTCACCTCGGAGGCCTTCCGGCCCATGAAGCGCTTGATGGAGAAGACCGTGTTTCGGGGGTTGGTGATGGCCTGGCGCCGGGCCACCTGCCCGACCAGGCGCTCATTGTCCTTGGTGAAGGCCACCACCGACGGCGTGGTCCTGCCCCCCTCGGAGTTGGGGATCACGACCGGCTCCCCCCCCTCCATGACTGCCACTACCGAGTTGGTGGTTCCCAGGTCGATCCCGATCACCTTTCCCATGGCTTC
>JBFYZD010000089.1:0-25037 GCA_041309685.1 Gemmatimonadales bacterium
TCGGGCCGAGCCCCTGATCCTCGGGCTCCCCTTCTCCATGGCCTGGATCGCTCTCTGGGTGATCCTCTCCTTCCTGGTCCTCCTGTTGGTGGACCAGGTGGAGGAGGCCGCCAGGCGGAGGAAGGGGGGGAAGGGGTGATGGAGCGCTGGCATACCGTCGGCCTCATCATCGCGCTGTACCTGGCGGTGACCCTGGGGATCGGCCTGCGGGCGGGGCGCCAGGCATCCCGGAGCGTGACCGGATATGTGGCCGGGGACAGGGCGTTCGGCCTCCTCCTGATGTACTTCGTCTTCGGGGCCACCATGTTCTCGGCCTTCGCCTTCCTCGGCGGCCCCGGGTGGGCCTACTCCCGGGGGGCGGCGGCCTTCTACATCCTATCCTACGGGGTCCTGGGGATGTCCCCCTGGTACTCCATGGGCCCCCGGGCCGCCCGGGTGGGGCGGAAGTTCGGCTTCGTGACCCAGGCGCAGCTTCTGGTGGGGCGGTTTCCCTCCCGTTTTCTCTCCGTCCTGATGGCCGCTCTGACGGTTCTTGCCTTCGTCCCCTACATCACCCTTCAGATGAGGGGGGCGGGGATCGTCATCGAGGCCGTCACCGATGGCCACGTGCCTCTCTGGCTGGGTGCGGCCCTGTCGTACGGGATCGTCCTCGCCTACGTCCTTTTTGGTGGGGTGGCGGCGGTAGGGTGGACCAACACCTTCCAGGGGGTCTTCATGCTGGTGATCGCCTGGACCCTCGGCATCTACCTTCCCCTGCACCTCTACGGCGGGGTAGGGACCATGTTCCAGCGCATCGCGGCGGAGCGCCCCGAGCTCCTCACGGTCCCCGGGCTCACCGCCTCCGGAGACCCCTGGAGCTGGGGGGGGTACTCCACGGCCATCCTGGTGAGCGCCCTGGGCGTGTCCATGTGGCCCCACCTCTTCATGAAGGCTTTCGCCGCCAAGGACGATCGCACCATCCGCCGGACTGTGGTCCTCTTCCCCACCTTCCAGCTCTTCCTGATCCCCGTGTTCCTCATCGGCTTCGCCGGGGTGCTCTTCCCCGAGGCGCCTCCGGAGCCCGACTTCATCCTCCCCTTCATGATTCTGCGGAGCGATCTCCCGGCGGTGGTGGTGGGCCTCTTCTGTGCCGGAGCCCTTTCCGCCTCCATGTCCACAGGGGACGCACTGCTCCACGCCGGGGCCTCCATCACGGTGGAGGACGGGGTGCGCCCCTTCATGAGCCTGGACGATGCGGGCCAGCGCCTTCTCATGCGCGTCCTGGTGGTGGCGATGGGTGCGGTGGCCTACTTCTTCGCCCTCTACGAAGGGGTCTCCCTGGTGAAGCTGCTCCTGAGCTCCTACGGGATCATCGTGCAGTTCATGCCTCCCCTGGTGGCAGCCCTCTACTGGCGCCGGGCCACCACCGCCGGGGTCGTAAGCGGTCTCGTGACCGGGACAGCCGTCACCCTCTTCTTCTTCTTTCTGGGCCATCTCCGCCCCTGGGACCTCCATGAGGGGATCCTGGGGGTGATGGTCCACGTCCCCGTCCTGGTGGCGGTAAGCCTCCTGACCCGGGATCCCCGACCCCAGGCTACGGAGGACTTCCTCCAGGCAGCCGGGGACGACACGGAGCCCGGGGGGTGAGGGTCGCATGAGTGGCCCACTCGGGCCCGAAGCCGAGTCCCCCGGACCCCGGGGGGACGAGGAAGGGCTGGAGGCTCTGCGCCGGCGGATCCTGGAGGTGGACGCCGAGCTGGTGTCCCTCATCGGGGAGCGCAGGGCCCTGGTCCTGGAGATCGGGCGCCGGAAGAGGGAGTTGGGCCTGCCCGTTCTGGATCCGGCCCGGGAGGCCGCGGTGGTGCGCCGGGCGGTGGGACTGGCGCGGGATCAGGGCGTGGACCAGGAGCTCACCCGGGACGTGATCTGGCGGATCATGGCCGCGGCCCGGGAGGAGCAGGAGGGATCGGGCGGGTAGGGGGCCTTCCTCAGTCGTCCACCCTGACCCGCCTCCACCGCCCGCCCATGGAGGCCAGGAGGAGGGGGGAGTGGCCCGGGGGGACCCGCACCGCGTAGGTCCCTTCCGGAGGGGTCAATCCCCTCAAGAGGTGGGGGTTCAGCTCGCGGATCTGCGTAAGGGGAACTCCCACCGTCTCGGCCACCCGGGCCAGGGAGGTTCCACCCGGAACCCAGACCCGGTCGAAGGAGAGGGGCCTGGCTTCCTCCACCCGAAAGCCCCAGGCTTCCGCGGCCTGCCCCAGGAGAACCGCGGCCAGGATCTTCGGCACGTACTCCTGCGTCTCGGGAGGGAGGAGCTTCACGATCTCCCAGTAGACGGCCTCGTCCCTCCTTTCCTCCTCGCTGTGGGCCTCCAGTGCCCGGGCCACCCTCCCTGGGCCGGCGTTGTAGGCCGCCGCCGCCAGGTACCAGGACCCGAAGCGGTGGTAGAGGCTCTGAAGGTAGTCCAGGGCAGCCCGGGTGGCCTGGACCGGGTCCCGGCGCTCATCCACGTATTCGTCGATGCGCAACCCGAGGGCGAGGGCGGTCGGGCTCATGAACTGCCACATCCCGATGGCAGACACCCGGGAGGTGGCACGGGGAGAGTACCCTGACTCGATGGCCGCCAGGTAGACCAGATCCTCGGGCATCCCCCGCTGCCGGAGGGCTTCCCGGATCATCCCGGCATAGAGGCCCTCCCTGGCCAGATAGCGCTCGAACTCCTCCCGTTGGTCCGTGAGGTAACGCCTCATCCACTTCTCCACCTGCTCGTTCACCTCCATGGGAAGAGCAAGGGCGGGGGCGATCTCCGAGACGTGGGGCGCCGGGTCGGAGGGAGGCTCCCTTCCGGCCGTGCCCAGGAGGGTCGCCAGGGACGCCAGGAGGACCGCGCACAGAAGGGGGGTCCTGGCGCTGAATCCCGGGGACCTTGCCAGGAGCCCCGGTCCCGTCAGCGACCGGGAGATGCCCGGGAGGGCGGATGCGGGACGGTCCGGCCTTCGGCCGGCACTCCCCTTCTCGGCTTCGCTCACCATCAACCTCCACAAGCGGTCTCCTCCCCCGGGGGGGTGTTCCACCAGAGGAGATGCGCTTTCAGGGGGGAAGGGATGCCCGGTTGGGCCTTCAGACTTCCGGCAGGGGTTCCGCTTGTTCTAACCGAGGGGGCAGGAAAAAGGTCCGTCCCCGGCCGAGGGCGGGGACGGACCTCGAGGACGGCCGCAGCCGCTATTCGGGGGGGTAGACCGACACGAACCGGCGGTTGGTCCTGGTCTCGAAGGTGACGACGCCGTCCACGGTGGCGAAAAGGGTGTCGTCCCTACCCCGACCCACGTTTCGTCCGGGGTGGAACTTGGTGCCCCGCTGCCGAACGATGATGCCGCCGGCCCGGATCCGCTCCCCGCCGAAGCGCTTCACGCCGAGAAACTGCGGGTTGCTGTCCCGGCCGTTCCGGCTGGAGCCTACGCCTTTCTTATGTGCCATGGCCCTTCCCTTTCGATTCCCGGCCCCGAGGCCGGAACGAGGTCAGACGAGGATCTCGTCAACCCGGACCTCGGTGAAGCCCTGCCGGTGACCCTGCTTGCGGCGGTAGTTCTTCCGGCGCTTCCTCTTGAAGACGATGATCTTCTTGTCCCGGCCGTGCCGGACGACCTCGGCCTTGACCGAGGCCCCCTCCACCATGGGAGCGCCCACCTGGATCGCCGTTCCGTCGGAGGCCAGCAAGACCTCGTCGAACGTGATGGCTTGGCCGGGCTCGAGCTCCAGGCTTGGGACCCGGATTTTCTTCCCGGGCTCCGCCCGAAACTGTTTTCCGCCCGTCCGAAAAACCGCGTACATAAAGCCCTCAGGTCAGGATTCGCTGAGCATGCTATAGCCCATGAAAAGTAAGGAAGAGACCAGCCGGGTCAAGTCCAAGCCTCAGCTTCGGATGAAGCGGTCCGTCACATCGGTCTCGGCGGGACCCGCCAGAAGCCGGAATTCGTCCTGTCTCATGAGGGGATCGTCGAGGATGTCCACCCTCATCCTGGTCCGCTTTCGGATCGCCGGCAGGAGGTCTCCTTCCTGCTCCAGGATCTGGAGAGCCACTTCCGGGTGCATGCGAACGACGACCCTCTTCTCCTTCCCCTCCGCCCCCACCCTGTTGAGGCTCCGCTCCACCCTGCGAACCACCGTGGCCGGGGAGAAGACCCGTCCCGCCCCCCCGCAATGGGTGCAGGTCTCGGTGAGGGCCTGGAAGAGGGAGGGGCGTACCCGCTGCCGGGTCATCTCCACCAAACCCAGATCCGAGACCTCCCAGGCCTTGGTCCGGGCGCGGTCCCGGCCCAGGTGGCTTCGAAGCTCATGAAGGACCCTGTCCCGGTCCTTCTGGGCTTCCATGTCGATGAAATCGCAGACGATGATCCCTCCCACATCCCGAAGCCGGAGCTGCTTGGCGATCTCCCGGGCGGCGTCGAGGTTGGTCTTCAGGATGGTGTGCTCCGGGTCCTTCTTCTTCTTCCCCGTGAAGCGTCCGGTATTCACGTCGATGGAGACCAGCGCTTCGGTGGGTTCGATGACGATGTAACCCCCGGAGGGAAGCTCGACCTTCTTCTGAAAGGCGTGATGGATCTCGTCCTCGATTCCGAACCGGTCGAAGAGCGGAAGGGGCTCGGTATGGAGCTGAAGGCGGCCCAGGAGGTCGGGGTCCACGGCTTTCAGGTAACGGGTGATCTCCGAATGGACATCCCGATCATCGACGGTCAGGGAATCGAACTTGTCGCTGAACAGGTCCCGGATCACACCGCTGATGAGCTTGGCGTCGCCGTGGACCAGGGCCGGGGCCTGAGCCGAGGCGGCCTTCTTCTGGATGGTCTCCCAGGCCTCGTGCAGGCGCTTGAACTCCTTCTCGAAGGTATTCTGGTTCAGCTCCTCCCCCACCGTCCGAACGATCACGCCGCCGCTCCCGGGGGGCACGATCTCCTTGGCCAGCTTCCTCAGCCTGGCCCGTTCCCCCCGTTCCTCGATCTTGCGGCTCACCCCCACGTGGGAGGAGCCCGGCATGAAGACCAGGAAACGGCCGGGGAGGGAGATCTGGGTGGTGAGGCGGGGGCCCTTGGTGCTGATGGGCTCCTTGGTGACCTGCACCAGGAGCTCCTGCCCCTGACGGATGGCGTCCTGGATGGGGACCTCCTTGCGCCCCCTTCGGCGCCCCCCGTTCTCGCCGTTCTCCTCGTCGTCGTCCTCGGCGGCGTCCAGGTCCGAAGCGTGGAGAAAGCCCGCCTTCTCCTTCCCGATGTCCACGAAGGCGGCCTGGATGCCCGGAAGCACGGCCTCCACCTTCCCGAGGAAGATATCACCCACCAGCCGCCCCTGGTCGGGCCGATCGAACATCAACTCCGCCAGGTGGTCGTCTTCCAGGATGGCCACCCACGATTCCTGCGGAGTGGCGCTGATCAAGATTTCTCTTTTCAAGACCTTCAAGCTCCCGAGGAGGGCGGACCCTGCCGGCCGACGAGGTCTTCCGGGTCCCGCATCCGCAGGGGTGACCCAGCCTGGCCCCTCCCCGGATCACGGCCATCCCGGCAGACCCCTGGTTCCGGGGTCCCCTCCCAACTTGTGGTGGGATCGCGACGCGCGATCACATTTCGTCCGAAGCCCCTAGCTCCCGAAGGCCTCCCGCACGAGATGCCGACCGATCACGATCCTCTGGATCTCACTGGTGCCCTCCCCGATCTCGCAGATCTTGGCGTCCCGCATCATCCGTTCCACGGGGTAGTCCTGGGTATATCCCACCCCCCCGAGGAGCTGGACCGCCAGGGTCGTGGCCCGCATGCAGAGCTCCGAGCAATAGAGCTTCGCCATGGCGGCTTCCTTGCCAAAGGGCCGACCCTGGTCCTGGAGCCAGGCTGCGTGATAGGTCAGGTGCCGCCCGGCCTCGATCTCGGTGGCGAGGTCCGCCAGGCGGAACTGGACGGCCTGGAAGTCCCAGATCTTCCGTCCGAACTGCACCCGCTCCTGCGTGTACTTCAGCGCTTCGTCGAAGGCTCCCTGGGCCAGCCCGAGGGAAAGAGCCGCAACGCCCACCCTCCCTGCGTCCAGGGTCTTCATGAAGTTGATGAACCCACGCCCCTCCTCTCCCAGTTGGTTCTCCAACGGGACCAGGGCATCCTCCAGAAGAAGCTCCCGCGTGTCGGAGGACCGCCACCCGAGCTTGTCTTCCTTCTTCCCTGCCCGAACCCCGGGAGTGAACTCCAGACCAGGCTCGTGACCTACCCCCAAGGCCCGGGTTCGGTCCAGGTCCACGGTGGGCTTGCTGACCACGAAGTTCGTGATCCCCCTGGAGCCCCTCTCCGGGGCGGTGACCGCCGTCACCGTGAAGATCTCCCCGACGCCGGCATGAGTGATGAAGATCTTGGAGCCGTTCAGCCTCCATCCACCGGCCTCCCGCACCGCCCGGGTGCGGGTGCCCGAGGCGTCGGATCCGGCTCCCGGTTCGGTGAGGCCGAAGCCGCCCAGGACCTTTCCCCGGGCCAGAAGGGGCACCCATCGCCGCTTCTGTTCCTCCGTGCCGAAGTAGAGGATGGGGGTGGTCCCGAGGGTGGTGTGGGCCGACACCGTGATGGAGTGGCTGGCGTCCACCCGGGCAAGCTCCTCCACCGCCAGGATATAGCTCGTGTAGTCCCTTCCCATCCCTCCGTATTCCTCCGGGATGGGAATGCCAAGCCAGCCCCTCCGGGCCATCTCCCCGACGTTCTCCCAGGGGAACTCGGAGCGTTCGTCCAGGGGCCCGGCCACCGGCCGGACCCGCTCCCGGGCGAAAGCCCGGAGCTCCTCCTGGAATTCCCGATGCTGTTCCGACAGGTAGCGGTCCATGAGATGGTCCGTCTGGGAGGAGTGCATGCTCCGGGGAGCACCGCCCGACCGTGGGCCTACCGGGGGGAAAACTACGAAGAGGACCGCTGTCCAAAAAGGGTCCGGACCCAGGCACCCGCCGTGGGAGGCCTTCCCTTCCCCTCCCTGCACCGGTCGCAGCGGCCGCAAAGCTCCTCGCCCACTTCCTCCCCGAAGTAGGCCAGCAGATGCTTCCGGCGGCACCCTCGCCCCAGGGCATAGCCCTGGACCGCCTCCACCTGGGAGCGGGCGATCCGGCGCAGGGACGCCAGCGAATCGAGGTCCGGACGCCCGGGGTGAACGGTGACTCGGGCCTCCGCCGGGGGATCTCCTTCCCCCGGGTCATCCAGCTCCAGTGCCCCACAGCGTGCCAGGGCCCTGAGGGCCGCCCACGCTTCGTCCCCTCCCCCTCCCTTCCCCAGCCCTCTCCCCAACTCCGTCAGGGAAACGACTTCCTCCTGCCCCGGCCGGGTCCGAGCCCGGACCAGGAGGTGGACCTTCCGGAGACGGTCCGGGGAGGGGTGGGCCACCGCCACGAACCGGTCATGGATCCCCCGGTCCCGAGGGGAGAAGAGGGACACGCAGCGGGCAGGGTCCCCGTCCCGGCCGGCCCGCCCCGCCTCCTGGTAATAGGCCTCCAGGCTCCCGGGGAGCTGGTAGTGGAGGACCAGGCGGACGTCAGGCCGGTCGATCCCCATCCCGAAGGCGTTGGTGGCCACCACCACCGGGGCCGGGTCGTGAAGGAACCGGTCCTGGACCTCGCTCCGGCGCTCCGGGGAGAGGCCCGCATGGTAGGAAAGGGCCGGGAGCCCCAGGGCGGCCAGGGTCCGGCGAACGGCCTCCACGGCCCGGCGGGTCGAGGCGTAGAGGATGGTGGCGCCGGTCCTTCCCCTGAGAAGGCCCCCCAGGGCCCTGACCTTGTCCGCGTGGCCCCCACCCGCCCGGACCTCCCAGGTCAGGTTCGGGCGATCAAAGCTCCCCACCACCCGCGCCGGATCCCGCAGGGACAGGGAGGCGGCGATCTCCTCCCTGACCCGGGGGGTCGCGGTGGCGGTAAGGGCCAGGACCGGAGCCCGCAGAAGGGGCCGGACCTCACCGATTCGCAGGTAGGAGGGGCGGAAGTCATGACCCCACTGGCTGATGCAGTGGGCCTCGTCCACGGCCAGGAGGGAGACGGGGAGGGATCCCAGCAGCGCCCGAAACCCCGCAACCCGGAAGCGCTCGGGCGCCACCAGGAGGAGCTGGGTGCCCCCCGCCGTGGCCCGCCGGATGACGTCCCGGGCCTCCATGGCGGGGAGGGCCGAGTTCAGGAGGTCCGCCCTCAATCCCGCCTTCCGCGCCCGCCCGACCTGGTCCTCCATGAGGGAGATGAGGGGGCTCACCACCAGGACCATCCCCGGCACGAGGAAGGCCGGAAGCTGGAAGCAGACGCTCTTCCCTCCCCCGGTGGGGAGGATCCCCAGGGCGTCCCTCCCCTCCACGGCGGCCCTCACCAGAGCCTCCTGCCCTGTCCGGAAGGCAGGGTGGCCGAGGTGGCGCCGGAGGGCAACCGTCAGCTCGGAGACCGGCCCCGGGCCGGCCGAAGGGGTGTGCGGCGGGCGCACGCCGTAAAGACTGGGGGCTCGCCGGGGGCGAAGGGAGGGGCGGGGGGGTCCCGGTGCGCGGGAGGGCCGAGGGTCCTCCGGCCGGCGCCCCCCTCCCGGGAGGCCTACGCCGGTCTCCCCGACTCCCGGTCGGCGTCTCCCTCCTCATCATCCTCGGGCTCCTCCCCGGCGCCCGGACCCGCCCCAGGCAACCATCGAAGGGCAGCGCCCCCCAACAGGACGAGGATGGCCGCGGCCACCAGCCAGGGCGACTCCAGCCCGATCCCCACCAGGGTCAGGACCGAACCGCCCCCGAACAGGCCCACCTTCCAGGGAAGGCGGGGGTCGGGCCCGCTTCGGGAGCGGTCGAGGAGGATCACGGGGAAGGAGATCTCCGCGCCGCCAGGAAGCTCCGGACCCCCTCCCGGCAAGCCTCCGTCAGGCGGGCCTCCACGTTGACCCGGGCCCCCCGCTCGATCCCGTCCGGGAAGGAGAGGTCCCCCATCTCGTAGAGGAGCGCCTTGGTGAGAGTGACGGCCGAAGGGGGTCGGGTCGCCAGGTCCGCCACCCAGGCGCCTACCTGTTCCTCGAAGGTCTCCAGGGGAAGGACCCGGCTTACCAGTCCGATCCTCTCCGCCTCCCGGGCCGGGACCCGCCGGCCCATCGCCACCAGCTCGAAGGCCCTTCCCTCGGTGACCTTGCGCCGCAGGATGGCCATCACCATCGCGGGGACAAAGCCCAGGTGGACCTCGGGATACCCCAACTCCGCGTCCTCCCGGGCCAGGATCAGGTCGCAGGCCGTGGCGAGGCCGCACCCGCCCGCCAGCGCCCTTCCATGCACCGCCGCCACGATGGGCTTGGGGTGGCGCCGCATGAGGAGCAGGAGCTCCCCCAGGCGCCGGGCGTCGGCCAGGCTCTCCTCGGCACCCTGGGTGGCGACCTTCTCCAGCTCCTCGAGGTCCGCCCCGGAGCAGAAGTCGGGTCCCCTCCCCCTGAGGAGGATCACCCGCACCTCTTCCCGGCTGACGGCGGCATGAAACGCCTCCAGCAGGGCCTCCACAAGCTCGCCGTTGAGGGCGTTTCGCCTTTGAGGCCGATTCAACCAGAAGGTCAGGACTCCGTCTCTGGCCTCCACCAGCAGAACGGGATCGGTCACGGCTGGTCTCTCCTTTCCTCCCCCAGAAAGCCCCGCCCCGGGGCGATGCGCGGGGGTCGGGCACCGGACCGGGGGCCAGACCGGGTCATGGCGTTCGTTCCTGGGGGGCCCGGGAGGCGGGGCCGATCACACGGCCACGGGGGGATAGGGGGCGGGGGGGGCGGCAGGATCGTGGGGAAGCTGGAAGGGGCCCAGGTGGGGTCCGGGGTTCTGGAGCGCGGAGCGAAGGAGGAGGGTGAGGGCTCCCCGGATCTCCTCGGGGAGGACGACTTCGTCCACGAACCCCCGGGCAGCGGCGAAGCGGGCGTCGAGCTGGCGCTCGTAGTCCGCCCGGACCTCGTCCATGCGGGCCCGAAGATCCTCGTCGGGGGGCTTTCCCTCGGCCTTCAAACGGTCGAGCTGAGCGCTGAAGAGCGCCATGACCGCGCTCTCCCCCTCCATCACCCCCATGCGTCCGGTGGGGAGAGAGAGGATGAAGTCCGGGTCGAAGCCCTGCCCCGCCATGGCGTAGTATCCGGCGCCGGAGGCATGGTTCACCGTGAGGGTGAGCTTGGGAACGGTGGCCACGGACATGGCCTCCACGAACTCGGCCCCGGCCCGGATGATCCCCGAATGCTCCGCGTCGGGCCCCACCATGAACCCCGAGACGTCCTGGACGAAGAGGATGGGGGTCCGGTGCCGGTTCATGGTCTCGATGAAGTAGGCCACCTTCCGGGCACTCTCGGTATAGACGATGCCTCCGAATCTCGGCGGCCCCGGACGATGATCCCGGATCATCCCCCGGGCGTTGGCGATGACCCCCAGGGGGATCCCGGAAAGGAAGCCCGTGCCGCAGATCATCTCGGCGGCGTGGCCCGGCTGGAACTCGTCCAGCCCCACCCCGTCCAGGAAGCACTCCAGGAGGGCGCGCATGTCGAAGGGTTGGCGGTGGTCGTCGGGGAGGATGTCGTAGATCTCCAGGGGGCTGCGGACCGGGGGCGTCGCCTCGGCGGAGGCGCTCCCATCGGAGCGGTCCCGTCCCTGCCCGGCCCGGCCGTTCAAACGCGGGGGCGGGAGCTCCCGGACGAGCTGTCGGATCCGGGCGAGGCAGGCTTCGTCATCGGGAACCATGTAATGGGCCACGGCCGAGACCTCGGTGTGGACCCGGGCCCCTCCCAGCTCCTCCCTTCCCACCGTCTGCCCCGTGGCGCCCTTCACCAGGTTCGGTCCCCCCAAACCCATGAAGCTGGTCCCCTCCACCATGAGGATCACGTCGGAGAGGGCGGGCAGATACGCGCCTCCGGCGATGCAGGGGCCCATGACCGCGGAGATCTGGGGGATCCCCAGGTACCTGCGCATGAGGGAGTTGTAATAGAAGATGCGCGCGGCGCCGTACTTCCCGGGGAAGACCCCCCCCTGGAAGGGCAGGTTCACCCCGGCGGAATCCACCAGGTACACGATGGGGATGCGGCAGCGCATGGCCACTTCCTGGGCCCGGAGCATCTTGGAGATGGTCTCCGGCCACCAGGAGCCGGCCTTCACCGTGGCGTCGTTGGCCACCACCACCACCTCCCTACCCTCCACCAACCCCACCCCGGTCACGACCCCTGCCCCCGGAGCCTCCCCCCCGTACTGGTCATGCGCGACCAGGAGCCCCACTTCCACCCAGGGCTCCCCGGCGTCCATCAGGAGGCGGATCCGCTCCCTGGCGGTGAGCTTCCCCTGATCGTGCTGGCGGCGGATGCGCTCCTCCCCCCCACCCTGGCAGAGGCGATCGCGCAGATCCTGGAGCTCCCGGGCCAGATCCCGGAGGCGCCCACCGGAAGCAGATACGGTTCCAGCCTGTTTCGGGGTCATGGGAGCCCTCCTCCCCGGTCGACTCAGCGATGGACCCCATCCCGTTCGGAGGCCCAGGCTCGGATGTAGCCCACGGCCTCTCCCGTGGGGGTGCCGGGCCCGAAGAGGCGCCCGATGCCGCGCTCCCGGAGCTTCTTCATGTCCTCCTCCGGAATGATGCCTCCGCCCGTGACAAGGACATCGTCCACGCCCGCTTCCCGGAGGAGATCCATCACCCTGGGGAAGAGGGTCATGTGGGCTCCGGAAAGGACGGACATGGCCACCACGTCCACGTCCTCCTGCACCGCGGCGCTCACGATCATCTCCGGGGTCTGGTGGAGGCCGGTGTAGATCACCTCGAAGCCGGCATCGCGGAACGCCGAGGCGATGACTTTGGCCCCCCGGTCGTGCCCGTCCAGGCCGGGTTTGGCCACCAGGACCCTGATCTTCCGATCTCCCTCAGGCATGAATCTGGCTCCGGATCGTTGGAGATTGGCCGGCCTCCATCCTCCGGGGACGGAAGGCCGGGGCCTCTTGGGACAACCCTGAAGATAGGAACCCCTACCGCCGCGGCGAAACCCGCTCCAGGTACCCCGGAAGCGCGGCCACGTTCTCGATCCGGTCCACGGGGTGGTCCAGGCGGCCCATCGGATCCAACAACAGGGCGTGGAGCCCCGCCTCGCGGGCTCCACGCACGTCCACGGGGTAGAGATCCCCCACGTAGAGCGATCGGCCCGGCTCCACCCCCATGCGCCCACACGCCCGCAGGAAGATCTCGGGGTCAGGCTTCTCCACGCCCTCCACGGCCGAGTCCATCACGAACTCGAAGAATCCCCCCAAACCCGCACCCTGGATCAGCCCCTCCACCCGGCCATCCGCGTTCGAGATGACCGCCAGGCGGTATCCCGCCTCCTTCAGAGTCTGGAGGGCGGGAGCCGTGGCCGGGTCCACCCAGGTCCAGAGGTGGCTTTCCCGGTGCACGTCCCGAATCCGGTCCCCCACTTCCTGGAGGTGTTCCCTGGGCACTCCGCAACCCAGGAAGAGGGCCCCGAAGTAGTCTTGCCAGATATGGGCCTCGGTACCGGTGGCACCCTCCACCACCCGCCGGGCCAACCCCTCCCGGGCGTGGAACTCCGCCTCCCAGAAGGCCTCCTGGGATGGTCGGGCCCCGTAGTCCCGGAAGATGGGGAGAACGACGGAGGGATCGATGAAGATGAGGGTGTTTCCCGCATCGAAGAAGACGGCGTCGATTTCCATTGGCGAAGTCCCGAACGTCCCCTCCCGGACGGGAGAGGGCGCCCCATGGCATGGCGGGTCCGTTGGCCCGGTCAGTCTCCCACCGTGGGGAGAAGCTCTCTTACCCGGGTCCGAAGCTCGGCGGGGCGGAAGGGCTTGGCAAGAAGCCGGAGGCCTGAGGGAGCCCCTTCGGGACCCTGGAGGCTCGCGTCCACGTACCCTGACATGAAGAGCGTGGGGAGGGACGGGTAGAGCTCCCGGGCCCGGTCCGCCAGCTCGAGACCGCTCAGCCCCGGCATGACGATGTCCGTGATGAGCAGGTCGAAACGCTCCCTCCCCTCCTTCAGGAGGGAGAGAGCCTCCCTCCCGTCCCGGGCCACCACCACCCGATAACCCTCCCGGGCCAGGACGACCCTGATGAGGTCCCGGGCCCCTTCCTCGTCCTCCGCCACCAGGACCGAGGCCCTCGGGCGCCCCGGAACCTCTTCCGCGGACGGAGCCGGAGCGTCCTCGGGGAGGGAGGGAGGCAGGAGGATACGGAAGGTCGTGCCCACTCCCGGCTGGCTCTCCACCAGCACCCTGCCATGGTTCTGGCTGACGATTCCATGAACGGTGGAGAGGCCCAGCCCCGTGCCCTTTCCCCGGGGCTTGGTCGTGAAGAAGGGCTCGAAGATCCTCTCCGCCACCTGGGGGTCCATCCCCGTACCGGTGTCACGAATCTCCAGGGAAACCCAGGGAGGACTCTCCTGCCTCTCCGCGCCCCCGCCGGGGTCGGGGTTCAGGGAGATCCTCAGGGTCCCGCCGTCCGGCATGGCGTCTCTGGCGTTGGCCACGAGGTTCAACACCACCTGCTCCAGCTGCCCCCGGTCCATGTGGACGACCCCGCCGGTCCCCGCTGTCGTCTCCAGCACGATCCTCTCCCCCAGGACCCGGCGGACGAGGGGCATCATCTCCTCCAGCGCCTCCTGCAAGGGAAGGTCTTCCGGCTGGACGATCTCACGGCGGGCGAAAGCCAGGAGCTGGCGAGTGAGGACCGCCCCCCGTTCCTGGGCGTCCAGAATCTCCCCGGTGAGCTCCTTGACCTGGTCGTCTCCCACGTCCAGGAGGATCTCGCCGCACCCACCGATCACGGTAAGGAGGTTGTTGAAGTCGTGGGCGACGCCCCCGGCCAGGAGCCCGACGGCCTCCATCTTCTGGGCGTGCAGGAGTTGGGCCTGAAGGAGGCGCTGCTCTTCCTTTGCGGTCTCCCGCTCCGACACGTCCGTCCCGAAGGCGAGGACCACGGGAGCCCCCTCCACGGCGCCCTTCTGGAGCTGGATCTCGACGGGGTAGGCGGTCCCGTCCCTCCGGTGGTGGACGGTGTTGAGCGTCACCACCTCCTCCCCCCCTTCGAAGAGCTTCCAGGTGAGACCCCGGGCCACCTCCGAAGTGAGGGTGGGCTGTATCCGGGACATCCGCATCCCCCGGGTCTCCTCCCAGGAATAACCCAGGTTCTCCCGGGCCCCCCGGTTTGCCATCAGGATCTCCAGAGTATCCCGGTGGAAGACGTAGATCTCGCTCCGGGCTTCCTCCACGATGCGGCCAAACTGGGTGGCCAGGGCCTCGGCATTGCGGCGCTCGGTGAGGTCCCGGACCACCAGGATCAGGCCGGGGGTACCGTCCGGGCGGGTGAAGGGCTGGCGGGCCACCTCAAGGACGAGCTCCCTCCCATCCGGGCGCGTCATGATCTGCTCCACCGGGAGGGAGGGAAGAGGGAGCCCTTCCATGGGCCGGGAGGCGGTGAGCCGGATCCCGAACTCCCGCTCCAGGTCGGCGAGCAGGGTGCCCACGGCCCGGTCCGGGGGAATCCCCAGAATCCTCTCCGCCGCCTCGTTCAACGACTCCACCCGCCCGTCGCCGTCCACCGCGAGGATGCCATCGGGGTTCCGGGAGATGAGGTCCAATACCCGACGCTCGCTCCGGCGGGCTGTCTCGAAGATCTCGCCGAAGTACCGGAGGCCGAGAGAGATGATCACAGCCATCCCCACCAGGACCACGGCCAGCGTGACGTACGCCCGGAGCTCCTCTCCCCCGGGGAGAAGCTCGAGCCCCTGAGCCTTCCTCCCCAGGAGGACCGCGAGGGGGGCCGAGAGGGAGGAGACGATCCCCAGGGCGAGGGCGGCCCTCCCCCCCAGGAGGAACCCGGCCCCCGCCACGAACACCGGGAGCGCGGAGGCCGCAGAAGCGATGAGCGCACCGTTCAGGAAGAAGGCCACGTGGAGTTCCGTCCACACCACGGCTACCGTCAGGCCGGCGGCGAGGTGATGGTAACCCCGGAAGCTCAGGACCAGGGCGACGGCGAGGAGGGCGGTGGCGAAGGCCTCGGAGGGGAAATTCCAGACGTTGGCATCCGCCAGAGCGCCGGCCAGGAGGGTGAGGAGGTAGCCCACCAGGGCCACGGTGATGCCGCCTCGGATCCAGCTGATTTGGGCGCCTTTCGCCACGGCGTCGAGGTACCGGACGGAGAACCGCACCTACGGGACCTCGAGGGGGGACAAGGGCCTGCTCATGAACGCATTCCTTCCTCTTCGGACGCCGCGCCTAGAAGAACACCGGCTCCTTGTAGCTGCCGAAGACCCTTTCCATGGCCTCCCGGATCTCGTAGAGCGTGCAATAGGCCCGGGCGCACTCCAGGATGGGCTCCACCAGGTTGGCATCACTCCGCGCCGCCGCCTGGAGGCTGGCCAGGGAGGTCCGCACCCGATCCTCGTTCCGTTCCGCCCGGAGGCGGGCCATGCGCGCCCTCTGCTTCTCCTCGATCTCCGGGGAGATCCTGAGGGTCTCGATCTCCACAGTATCGGACCCTTCGGTGAATTGGTTGACCCCCACGACGGTCCGCTGCCCCGTCTCCATCTCCCGCTGCTGCCGGAAGGAGGACTCCGCGATCCCCTTCTGGAACCAGCCTTCCTCGATGCCCGGGACCACCCCCCCGATCGCCTCCACCTGCCGGAAGATCTCTTCCGCCTCCGCCTCCAGCCGATCGGTAAGGGCCTCCACATAGTAGGAGCCGGCCAAGGGGTCGATGGTGTTGGGAACCCCCGTCTCGTAGGCCAGGATCTGCTGGGTCCTGAGGGCGATCCGGACCGCCTTCTCCGTGGGGAGGGCCAGCGTCTCGTCCATGGAGTTGGTGTGCAGGGACTGGGTTCCCCCCAGGACCGCCGCCAACCCCTGATAGGCCACCCGAACGATGTTGTTCTCCGGCTGCTGCGCCGTGAGGCTCACCCCCGCCGTCTGGGCGTGCGTCCTGAGACGCCACGACTCGGGGTCCCTGGCTCCGTACTTCTCCTTCATGTGCCGGGCCCAGATGCGCCGGGCCGCCCGGAACTTGGCCACCTCTTCGAAGAAGTCGTTGTGCACGTCGAAGAAGAAGGAGAGGCGGGGCGCGAACCGGTCCACGTCCAGCCCCCTGGCCCTCCCCCGCTCCACGTACTCGAAGCCGTTCCCCAGGGTGAAGGCCAGCTCCTGGCCCGCCGTGGATCCGGCCTCCCGGATGTGGTAGCCGGAGATCGAGATGGGGTTGTACTTGGGGGCGTGCTCGCTGCACCACTCGAACATGTCCAGGATGAGGCGGAGCGCGGGCTCCGGGGGGTAGACCCAGGCGTGCTGGGCCTGGTATTCCTTGAGGATGTCGTTCTGCACGGTGCCCCGGAGCTCCTCGGGGGAGACCCCCTGCTTCTCCGCCGCGGCGACGTAGAAGGCGAAGAGGATGGCGGCGGGACCGTTGACGGTCATGGAGACCGAGACCTGGTCCAGGGGGATCTCCCCGAACAGGGTCTCCATGTCCGCCAGGGAGGAGATGGCCACCCCGCACACACCAACCTCCCCCAGGGAGCGGGGATGGTCGGAATCGTACCCCATGAGGGTGGGGAAATCGAAGGCGACGCTGAGACCGGTGGTGCCGTTGGCCAGGAGGTACTTGTACCTCAGGTTCGTCTCCTCGGCCGTGGCGAACCCGGCGAACTGCCGCATGGTCCAGAGGCGGGTCCGGTACATGGAGGAGTAGGGCCCCCGGGTGAAGGGGTACTCCCCGGGAAGACCCAAGGCCTCCAGGTACCCGGGCCGGCCGGCCAGATCGAGGGGGGTGTAGAGGGGCAGGACTTCCTCTCCGGAGATGGAGGTGAAGAGGGTGTCTTCCCGTTTCGGCACCCGGCCCCAGGCCCTGGTCCAGCGGGCCACCTCTTCCTTGAGGCGGCGCAGCTCCTCCTCCGTCTCGGAGAGGCGCTCGGCGAACTCGGCAGGGCTCAGCGTCTCCCGCTCGGCCATGATTACGGTCCTTCCTCCATGGATGGTCTGCCCCCGGAGCCCAGGAGATCCGCCAGGATCTTTCCTCCGAGGGAGTAGGGGGTCTCCCGCCCCAGGACGATCTCGTCCAACCCGGTCCCCAGGATCCCCCGGACCCGGGAATCACCCCAGGTGAACCGCTTCAGCTCCCTCTCCACCACGTCCCGGACCCGGATGGCAGCCCGCTCCCGGCGCCGCTTCTCCAGCTCCCCGGAGGATCCCAGGAACCCCCGGTGCTCGGCGATGGCCTTGAGAAGCTCGTCGACTCCCTCACCGGTCTGGGCCACGGTCTTGAGGACCGGGATCGTCCACCTGGGGCCCGCCAGGGACTCCTTCTCCCCGGAGCCGCCCTGTACCCCACGTTCTGCGCGGCCCGCCAGCCGCCTCAGGTCGACCCCGTGGTGGGCGGGGACGTCCTTCAGGGTTTCCCCCTCCCTCAGGTGGAGAGCGAGCTTCAGGTCCTTCACCAGACGGTCCGCGCCGGGCCTGTCCGCCTTGTTCACGACGAAGATGTCGGCGATCTCCATGAGGCCGGCCTTCATCGCCTGGATGGCGTCTCCCGACTCGGGCACCAGAATCACCACCACGGTGTCGGCGGCCCCGGTGATCTCCAGCTCCGTCTGCCCGACCCCCACCGTCTCCACCATCACCCGCTGGAATCCGAAGGCGTCCATGAGGTCCAGGACTTCCTTCGTGGTAGTGGCCAGCCCCCCAAGGGAACCCCGGGTGGCCATGGACCGGATGAAGATACCGGAATCGGTGGCCAGGTCGTTCATCCGTATGCGATCACCGAGGAGCGCCCCGCCGGAATAGGGGGAAGTGGGGTCGACGGCCACCACCGCCACCTCCTCCCCCATCCCGCGGAAGGCCCTGGCGAGAGCGGCCACCAGGGAGGACTTCCCCGCCCCGGGGGGGCCGGTGAACCCGATCCTCGTGGCAAAACGCTGCCTCTCCAGGGCACGGTGCAGAAAGAGCTGGAACCCCTCCCGCTCGTTCTCCACCAGGGAAATGGCCCGGGCCAGCCCGACCTTCTTTCCGGCCCGGAATCTCTCCAGGAGAGCTTCGTTCTCCAGGGACAACCCCTGGCTCAGGTCCTCACCACCCAGCGGCAATGCTCCTTCCTTTCCAGCTTTCGCTCCCCCTCCCCCGAAGGGAGGGGATCAAGGATAGCGGTCGTCGGGGCGGATGCCCCGGGCGTGCCGGAGGGGGTTCTCCAGCAGGTGCGTCGGGATCAGGAACACCAGGACGAACAGGAAGAGGGAGGCGGCAAACCCCCCGGCCAGCAGCCAGTAGTTCCCGACCGCGGCGAAGAGGATGGCCGTGATCAGCGCCGTCCCGGTGGCGAAGATGCTCAGGAGGACCCTCCGGGCCTGCAGGTGGAGGAACCGCTCCTGCCCCTGGATGTCCCTGGGATGCACCCTCACCCTGAGCTCCTCCCGTTGCGCCCTCACCAGGAGCTCCCGCAAGGTCAGGAGCGTCGACTGGGCCTCCACCAGGAAGTCCCGGGCCAGGGTGGAGGGTTCCCGGCCGGTAGCCCGCTGGATCTCGGACCGAAGGGCTCCTACCACCCTGCGCAGGAGCCCGAGCCCGTTGAATTCCGGGTCGTAGCGGTATCCCAGCCCCTCCAGGAGCACCGAGGTCCTGAAGAAGTAGACCAGCTCCTGAGGCAGGAGGAGAGGCCAGGTGTAGAAGGTGTCGAAGATCTGCTGTACGATTTCCTGGATCCTCTCCCGGCCGGAGCCCCGGGCCCGCTCCATGATGTGCATGATCTCGGTGGCGGCCTCCCGGATCTCCCCCCGGGACACTTCCGGAGAGATCATCCCCAGCTGGTACATCCCGTTGATCGTGCCGTCCAGGTTCTCCCGCTCCACCGCCAGGGCAAGGCCCAGGATGGCTTCCCGCGTCCACTTGGGAACCCGCAGCACCATCCCCCAATCCAGGAGCACGATCCTCCCGTCGTCCTGCACCAGGATGTTGCCGGGATGGGGGTCGGCGTGGAGGAAGCCGTCCACCATCATGGTCCGGAGATAGAGGCCGGTGAGGGTTTCCATGAGGGAGGCGAGGTCCAGCTCACCGGAGGCGAACCGGTCCTGCAACCGGTCCACCTTGGTGCCGGCGCAGTACTCCATGACCAGGACCCGCCGGCGGGTGTACTGGCCGAGGACCTCGGGCACCTTCACCCGCTGCTCCTTGGAGAAGAAGCGGCGGAAGGTCTCCATGTTCTCGGCTTCCTTGCGGAAATCCATCTCTTCCCGGACCCGGACGCTGAACTCCCGAACCACGTTGGTGAGGGCCCGGACATGGTGGGTCGGGAAGAGGACGTTCAACCAGAAGAGGAAGCGGAAGGAGATGTCCAGGTCCAGGGCAACGGTCTCCTCCACGCCGGGACGGAGGACCTTGACGGCGACCTCACGCCCTCCCAACCGGGCCCGGTGGACCTGGCCCAGGCTGGCGGCGGCCAGGGGCTCCTGCTGGAAGTCCTCGAACACCTCCTCAGGGGGTTTCCCCAGCTCCTCGGCCAGGACCCGGCGTATGGCCTCCCAGGGGTCGGGGGGGACCTGGTCCTGGAGCGTGGAGACGTGGGAGAGGTAGGGCTCGGGCAGGATGTCGGCCCGGGCGCTGAAGAGCTGGGCCAGCTTGATGAAGGTGGGTCCGAGGTCTCCCAGGACCTTGGTGAGGCGCTCCGCCCTGCGCTCATGGTGGGCCGGGCTCCGAACCGGGGGCCGCCCCAGGAGGAGGAACCGGCGCCGGTCCCGAAGGAAAGCCACCATGAAGGGAGCCAGCCGCGCCAGGACCGAGAGCGTGCGGACGGATCGTCTCATAGGAGGATGGCGGTGGCCAGGCCCAGAAGCAGGAAGAACCCGCAGAGGTCTGTCAGGGTGATGACGAATACCGAGGAGGCCACCGCGGGATCGAGCCCCAGGCGGGCCAGGAGGGCTGGGATGAAGGAACCGGCGAACCCCGCCACCACCAGATTCACCCACATGGCGAGGAGAACCACCAACCCCAGGCGGACGTCGTGGGCCAGCCAACCGCTCATGAGGGCGATGATGAGCCCCAGGGTGGCGCCGTTCACCAGCCCCACCAGAACCTCCTTCCCTACGGCGTCAAAGGCCCCCCCGGACCTCTCCGCAGAGGTGGCCAGGCGGCGGATGGTCACGGCCAACGCCTGGGTCCCGGCGTTCCCACCCATGGCCGCGATGATGGGCATGAGGAACGCCAGCACCACCATCTGCTCCACGGTCGCGGCGTATCTCAGCACCACCGAAGCCGCCAGCGTCGCCGTGAGGAGGTTCAGGAGGAGCCACGGCAGCCGGGTCTGGACCGCATGCCACCACGGCGCCCGGAGCTCCTCTTCGATGGAGGTGCCGGCCAGACGGAGGATGTCCTCCGTCTGCTCGGCCTCCATCACGTCCATGGCATCGTCGAAGGTGATGCGGCCCACCAGGACGCCGAACGGGTCCACCACCGGGAGGGAGACGAGGTTGTAGCGGGACATGAGGCGTCCCACCTCTTCCTGGTCCTCATCCGGTTGGACCGACGCCGCCACCGGCTCCACCAGTTCCGCCACGGGCTGGCCCGGATCGGCCAGGATCAGGTCGTTGAGGCCCACGGTGCCCAGAAGGTGGTGGCCCTCATCCACCACGAAGACGGTGTAGAAGTCCTCCACCTCCCGGCCCTGCCTCCTGACCTCGGCGATGGCTTCCCCCGCCATGACGTGGCCGTGGACTCGCACGAGCTGCGTGTCCATGAGGCCCCCGGCGGATTCCTCGTCGTAGCGCAGGAGCCCCCGGATCTCTCCCGCTTCCTCGATGGGGATGGCAGCCAGGAGCTTGGCCCGGTCCTCCGGCTCCATCTCCGCCACCAGGTCCACCGCGTCGTCGTAGTCCATCTCCTGGAGGAGATCCGCCCCCACCCGCAGATCCAGGGCGGCCAGGAGCTCCCCCGGATCCTCCTCGTCGTCCATCTCCGTCAGGGTGTCGGATGCCACTTCCGTGGGAAGGGCGTGGAGGAGGGCCACCCGTTCCTCGTCGGACTCCAGCCCCTCGACCAGGTCGGCAATGTCGCTGGGGTGGAGTTCCTCCAGGAACTGCCGGAGCTGCTCCGGCTCGCCCGCCCGGACCAGCTCCATCACGCGAAGCCGAACGCCGTCGATGTCCTCGGGATTGAGGGACGCCAAGGGATGATCTCCGGAAGGTGAGGTGACGGGGCGGTCCGACGGCAAAGCACCGGTGGCTGAGGGCCCGAAGGAACGCGAGGACCGCCCTACATCCGGGGTCCGCAGCGGGATGGATGAAAGATCCGGGACCGGGTAAGGGGCGTCAACCCGGCCTGACCACCCGGCGAAGAAGCTCTTCCTGCAGAAGGAACATGGGGCAGCACTCCCGCCCTTTCCCGTCCGGGTGATCGTGGCCCAGGACGTGGAGGACCCCGTGGATGGCCAGCCGAAGGAGCTCCTCGTCCAGCTCCACCCCGTGCTCCTCGGCCTGGCGGCGGGCCTGGTCGAACCCGACGTAGACATCCCCCAGGACCTCCTCGCCAGGCCGGTGCAGGGCAAAGGCGAGAACGTCCGTCGGGCGGTCCCGCTTCAGATAGTCCCGGTTCAGCGCCCGGATGGCGTCATCGTCCAGGTAGGTGACGGAGACCTCCCCCCGGGAGATTCCCTGCGCCGCCAACACCTCCTTGAGCCCCCGCTTGAGGAGCCTCAGGGGAAGACGCCAGTCCCCGGTTCCGTTCACCCGGACGACCGTCATGGCCGGATCACCCCCCCTTCCGGGCCGCCGACCTCCTCGACCCCGCCCCCGTCCCTGGTCTGCTCCTCCGCCTCGGGGTGATCGGGGTTCGCCCTTTGGGCTTCGGTGATGTGCCGGGTGGCGGGGTAATCGAGGCGGTGATGGAACATCCCGCCGATCACCTTGGCGAACGCCTCCTGGACGGCGCTGAGCTCCCCGAGGGTGAGGGGAGACTCGGAAAGTTGCCCGTCCCGGATCTTCCCGTCCACGATGGTCCTTATCAGCTCCCTGACCCGGTCTGGGGACGGATCCTGCAGGGCCCGGGTGGCCGACTCCACCGAATCCGCCAGCATCACGATGGCGGTTTCCCTGGAACGGGGTTTCGGCCCGGGATACCGGAACTCGTCCACGTTCGGCTCCTCCGCGGACTCCTCTCTGGCCTTCTCCCAGAAGAAACCGATGAGCTGGGTCCCGTGGTGCTCCGGGATGAACCGGACCACCGCCTCCGGGACCCCCTCGTCCCGAGCCATCCTCTCCCCTTCGAGCACGTGCTCCCGGACTATCGCGGCGGAAGTATGGGGTTTCAGCTTGTCATGGGGGTTCCGCCCGCCGTGTTGGTTCTCCACGAAGAACTGGGGTTTGAGCATCTTGCCCACATCGTGGTAATAGACCCCCACCCGGGTGAGGAGACCGTTGGCGCCGATGGTCGTGGCGGCAGCCTCCGCCAGGTTGGCCACGCCGATGGTGTGAGCGTAGGTACCGCCGGCTTCCATCGAGAGGCGTTTCAGGAGGGGCCGGTTGGGGTCGACCCATTCCAGGAGGGTCTGGTCGGTGGTGATCCCCGTGAACCACTCGAAAAGAGGCATGAAACCCATCGCCAGGATCGCGCTGACCGTGGCGTTTCCCGCGGCCCAGGCGATGGAGAGGAGGACGGAGGCCGTCCCGACCCTCTCCACCAGCCCCAGGGACAGGATGGCCCAGGAATACCCCAGGGTGATGAGGGCGATGAAGATCCACACCTGGGAGCGCCTCCGGATGGCCCGGGCGGAGAGGGCCGCGACCGCCCCACCCACTGAAGTCACCACCAGGATGGAGAATTCCCGGAAGGGAGGCTGAAGCCCGGTGATGAGGCCCAGGAGGAGGGCCAGCACCAGGGCCATGCGGCCGTCCCAGAGGACGGCCACAGGGAGAGCCGCGAAGACGATGGGAAGGAACTCGGACGGGAACCCCTGCCGGGCGATCATCCAGGCCCCCAGGAAGTAGGCCGCCACCACGAGGGCCTGGACGAAGACGTATCGGAAGTTCCTGTACACCTCCGTTCGGAAGAGGAAGAGAAGGAAGCCGAAGAGGCTCAGGAGGAGGAGGTTCAGGAAGAAAGCCCCAAGAAGGGAGCCCCAGTCCAGTCCGGGATCTCCCAGCTGGCCCTCCGTGCGCAGGGCGTCCTCGTAGGCCACCAGGCGCTCCATCTCGGCTTCCCCGATGACGTCACCCCGCCGGACGATGACCTGACCCGCCACCACCCCCCCCTTGGCCGTGGGCACGGCCTGGCGCGCCTGGTTTCGCGCGCCCTCCGTGGCTACCACGTCCAGCACGTAGGACGCCTCGAAGAACCGGATGATGATCAGGCGGAAGATGGACTGGAGGTCGGGAGTAGCGGGGTGGAGCCGGTCCAGGGCCTGGTTGAAGAATTCCCTCCCCCAGAGGAGGGAGTCGGCGGGAACGGACCGTTCCGAGCCCAGGGCGTCCCGGACCGTGACCCTCCCGGTGGTAAGGAGGACGGCATCGTTCGCGTCCAGCACCAGCGGGACCAGCTCCCGGGCCACCTGGAGGGAAGCTTCCCTCAGGACACGCCGGTTGAGGGGGTCGAGGAAGGGCTGGGACTGACCCTCCAGGATCGTGATCCCCTCCCGGGCCAGGACGCGCTCCACCGCGGGCCGTCCGCCGGAGCCGGCCGCCCTCTCCACCTCGTCGAAGAACCGGACCAGGCGGGACTCCATGGAGTCGCGGGCTTCCGGGATGGAGAAGAAGGTGGGTGGAACGAACGCTTCCGCCTCCGTCTGGTCCCGGGCCAGCTCCTCCGGCGTCTTGGGGATGGAGAAGCCGATCTCGGCGGTGACGTCCTCCTCCGCCACCGCCCCCTGCGTATACCGGGTGGGGGTCCGGTGGCTTTCGGAGGGAAAGAGGAAAGTCAGGCCGAAAGCCAGGAGCACCAGGAGCCCGATCCTGGCGCCATGAAAGTAGGCCCCGCTGGGCCATGGCTTTTCGGGGGCACGGGAGAGGTCCAGGAGGAAATCCGGAATCCGCGGCTTACCCCGTCTACGGCTCACCCTTCGTCGGCTCCTTCATCCAGGGCATAGGCCCTGATGATGTCCTTGACCAGGCGGTGACGGATCACGTCGCTGCCGGTCAGGTAGATGAGGGCGATTCCTTCAATGTCGTTCAGGATCCGTTCCACCTGCAGCAGACCCGAGTCATCCTTCCGGGGGAGGTCGATCTGGGTCTTGTCCCCGGTGATGACAACCCTGGAGTTCAAACCCAGCCGGGTCAAGAACATCTTCATCTGAAGGGAGGTGGCGTTCTGGGCCTCATCCAGGATCACGAAGGCGTCGGAGAGGGTGCGCCCCCGCATGTACGCCAGGGGGGCGATCTCGATGGTCCTGGATTCCAGGGCTCGGCGAACCCGCTCCAGGGGCATCATGTCCTCCAGCGCGTCATAGAGGGGTCGAAGGTACGGGTCGACCTTCTCCTGCAGATCTCCCGGGAGGAAGCCCAGGTTCTCCCCCGCCTCCACCGCCGGGCGGGCCAGGATGATCCGCTTCACCCGCTTCTTGTAGAGGGCATCCACGGCCTTGGCCACCGCCAGGTAGGTCTTTCCGGTCCCGGCCGGGCCGATGCCGATGACCACGTCGTGCTGGGTAATGGCTTCCAGGTAACGCCGTTGGCCCTCCGTCTTGGGGGAGATGACCTTCCGGGTCCCGGGCAGGGCAATGCGCATCTCCTGATCCGGGGAGACCAGCCCGACCTCCCCCTGGGCCCCGGACTCCTCGGCGAACCGGGCAATGTCCGCCAGGTCGAAGGGGACCCGCAGGCGGGCCAGCTCGATGAGGTGGTGGGCCACGGGAATGGACTTCTCCACCGCCTCCATTTCCCCGGAAAGGACGATCTGATCACCCCTGAGGACCACCCGGATCCCGAAGATCCGGGCCAACTCCTGGAAGTTGGTGTCGTTGACTCCAGCCAGAAGGAGCTGGTCGGCTCCCTCCCCGTCCAAACGGTGCTCCAGGATGGTCTCTTCGGCGTTGGCCATGGGCCTCCCTTGGGCCGTTCCTTTCGTTGTTTCCGGGCCCGGGA
>JBFYZD010000090.1:0-2621 GCA_041309685.1 Gemmatimonadales bacterium
CTTCCGATCTGCCCCGATCCCCGGGGGGTGCGTATCTGGATCACGCCGCGGGCGGCGCGGTTGCCGTATAGGGAGGCGGCGGCCGCCCCCTTCACCACCTCGATGCTCTCGATGTCAAGCGACTCCAGGTCGGCCGAGGAGCGGCCGAAGGTGCTCGCCAGGATGACCCCGTCCACCACGATCAGCGGGGAGTTGGACTTGCTGATGCTGGTGGGGCTCCGCAGCACGATGTTCACCCCGGATCCGGGTTGCGCGCTGGAGACGATATTGGCGCCGGCCACCTTCCCCTGGATGGAGTTCAGGACGTTGGCGGCGGGCACCTGGAGCTGGGCCTGGCCGACACGCGCGACCGTGAAGGGGACGCGCCGGGCGGACGTGGGATCCGCCACACCGGTGACCACCAGCTCGTCGAGGGAGAGGGCCGTGATGCTCAGGAGGAAGTCGAGCTGGACGGTCCCTCCGTCCGCTACGTTCACGTTCTCGTGGCGCCCGTCGGCGTACCCGATTCGGCGAGCCGCCACCGTGTAGAGACCGGGAGGGACATTCAGCAGGAGGTACCGCCCGTTCTCGTCCGTCAGAGTGCCAAGAGAGGTCCCGGGGATATACACCTGGACCAGTGAGAGGGGGGATCGGTCGGTTTGATCAAGGACCTGCCCCACGATCGTGCCCGGGGCGGGTACGGCCGCACCAGGTGAGAGGACGGATCCCCCGGCCTCCCAAGCGGTTGCTCCGGCCTCCGTCCCCGATCCTGGTCCATGCCCGGCCGCCTGTGCCGGCACTCCCAGGAGAATGGGTATCAACAGTGCTGCAAGACGCATGCTCAACCTCGCCGCTAGAGGGTGATGGGGTTCCTGCCCGGCCAGTACATGGGTACGCCGGGCAAGGGGTGCTGGAAGGTGCCGTTCCGTCCCGGGGTGGAGGAGCCTCGAGATGGGACCGTTCGAGGGTGCGAGCCGGGCGGTCGGGGAAGGGGCGTGGAAGGGAGATCTGCAAGAAACATGAATGAAGATAAGGGGAACGGGATGGGAGGAGGAGGGGATCCCGGGGTCGGTTTCGCCGGGGGCGACGGTGGGGTTCCCGACCGGACCGCCAGGAGGCGGGGCCTCCCTCCCTCCGCCCCCCGGCACCCGGTAACCCCGGTCGCACCCTCTCGCTGGCCCACGACCGGCCCCCCCCTTCCCCCCGGCCTTGCCGGGCTCGTCCGGTAAGCCGCACTTTCCCTGGTGGTTGGGAAGAAAAGGAGGCGGTCCCACGCCCTCCCGGGAACGACGGGTTCGTGCCGGACCGCCATCGTCGCCAGGGAACGCTGACGAGGAAGCTATGACCGACCGTCCGGACGTTGCCGGGAGACCGGCCCCCCCCGCCGAGGCCGAGGGGGCCGGCGGCGAGCTGGCCCTGGCCAGGGAGCGGGCCGCCCACCTCGGGCAGGTCCTGAAGGCCATCCGGTCGGTGAACCACCTCATGGCGCAGGAGGATGATCCCCAGCGGCTGATCGAAGGGGCGTGCGCAACTCTGACCCGGACCATGGGCTACCACAGCGCCTGGATCGCCCTGCTGGATGATTCGGCCCGCCTGGCCACCGCCACGGCCTCCTCGGGAATCGGCGGTGGCTTCGAGGTGTTGCGGGAGCGCCTGGAGGGAGGGGCCTTCCCCTCCTGCGCGAGGTTGGCCCTGGAAGGGGACGAGGTCGTGGTGGTGGGCGACCCGAGCACCCACTGTGCCGACTGCCCCCTCTCCCCGGAGTACGGAAACCGGGCCGCCTTCTGCCGGCGGCTGGCGTTCGACGGGAAGGACTTCGGCCTCCTGGCCGTCTCCGTTCCCTCGTCTCTTGCCAGCGACGAAGAGGCCCGCGCATGGTTCGACGGGCTGGCGGGAGACCTGGGCTTTGCCCTGAACAGGATCGAGGAAACCCGGAGGAAGCGGGAGCTGGAGGGGGTCAGCGCCAGCCTCTTCGAGAACAACCACGCCATCATGCTCCTCCTCGACCCCGCGGACGGCACCATCGTGGATGCCAACCCGGCGGCGGAACGCTTCTACGGCTGGGACAGGGGCGAGCTCAGGGGGATGGAAGTGTCCCGGATCAACACCCTGAGCCCGGAGGAGATCCACCGGGAGATGCAGGCGGCCCGGGAGGCGCAGCGCAACCATTTCCTCTTCCGCCATCGCCGGGCCGATGGATCGGTCCGGGACGTGGAGGTCTATTCCGGGACGATCCGGTCCCGGGAGCGGGACCTGCTCTACTCCATCATCCATGACATCACCGGGAGACGGCAGGCGGAGGAGGCGCTCAGGGAGAGCGAGCGCTACCTCCGGACGATCCTCCGGACCACGGCGGACGGGTTCTGGGTGATCGACGGCCAGGGGCTCGTCATCGACGTCAACGAGGCCTACTGCGCCATGTCCGGCTATGGCCGGGAAGAGATCCTGGGGATGAGCATCGGCGACCTGGACGCCGATGAGACCCCTTCCGAGACGAGGGCGAGGATCCAGCGCATCGAGGCCGAAGGGTCGGAGCTCTTCGAAGCCCGCCACCGGCGCAAGGACGGGAGCGTCTTCTCCGTGGAGGTCTCGGCCACCTACCTGGGCGAGGGCGGGGGCCGCTTCGTCTGCTTCTGCCGGGA
>JBFYZD010000091.1:0-2484 GCA_041309685.1 Gemmatimonadales bacterium
CTCCATCTCCATGTCCAGGCAGCGGCCGATTCCCTCCTCTCCGGGGACGGCATGTCCCGCCTCGGGGGGGGTGGGGTGGAGGTGGTGGGGGTGAGGGAGTACCAGCCCGGGGACGAAGCGCGGGGGATCGACTGGCGGGTGACGGCCCGGAGGGGCCGCCTGCACGTCAAGGAGTTCGCCGAGGAAAGGGACCAGCCGATCCTCCTGGCCCTGGACCGGTCTCCCACCCTTCGGGGGGGGAGGAACGGGATCAAGGAGGTGCGGGCCCTGGAGACCACCGCCCTCCTGGCCGCGGTGGCCCTCCGGGACGGCCACCGGGTCGGGCTTCTCCAGAGGGTGGGAAGGCAGGTGCAGGCTCTCCCCACCGGAAGGGGGAGACAGCAGTTACCCCTGCTCCTGGAGCGCCTCCTGTCCGGGAGGGAGGGGTCGGCCGGCACCGGGGGGATCCTCGACCTTATGGCCGCGGCCTGCAGGATGTGCCGCGAGCGGACCCGGGTCTTCCTGGTGGGGGATTTCCATCTCGCGCCCGGGGACCTTCCCGGGATGCGCTCCCGGCTCCATCCCCTCCTGGCCCGCCACATCGTGACCCCCGTCCGGATTCTCGACCGCCTGGAAGGCGACTTCCCCCCCGTGGGGTCCCTGCTTCTCCAGGACCCCGCCACCGGAACCGTGACCCGGGTCCGGACCGGAGCAAGGGGGCGGGAGTGGAGGCAGGCCCTGGGAGAGGCGCTGGCGGAGACCGGCGCCCTCTTCAGGGAGGCGGGGATGGAGGAGTGGAGGGTGGAGGTGCAGGATCCTCTCCTTCCCCAGCTCCAGTTCCTCCTCAGCGGAGTGGGCCGGAAGAGGAGGGGTCGTGCCTGAGCTGTTGATGGCGCTGGCCCTCCTGGGCGGACCGCCGGGGCCCGGAGAGCCTCCCGCGGTCCGGCTCCTGGAAGTGGGGACCGTCCCGGCCACCGTCCGCACGGGAGACGCCTTCCTCCTCCGGATACGGTTCTCCCTCCCCGAGGCGTCCGCGGGGTCCTGGGTCCTGGAGCCCCCGGACACGCTCCCCGTGCAAGGTGGGTTGGAAGCCAGGGGGCCGGGCCGGTGGGGTGGGTCGCAGGAAGAGGAGGGGGGGGCGGATCGGACGTTGGAGTACCCGCTCCAGGCCCTTCGCCCCGGGCACCTCCCCCTCCCTCCCCTCAACCTGAGGCTCCGGCCCGGGGCGGGAGTGGGGGAGGGTGAAGACCCCCAACCCCGGTGGGTGACCGTCTCCCTGGGGAGTGTCCAGGTGCACCCCCACCTCCCCCCCCCGGGGGAGGCGGTCCAGACGGCTCCACCCCTCCCCTCGCCCCCAGCCCCCTGGAAGACTCTGGGCGGAACCGTGCTCCTCTGCCTCGGGGGTGCCGCGGCCTTCGCCATTGCCTGGCTCCTGGCCCGGCGAGGCACCAGCGAGGAAGCCGGGAAGGGGAAGCCCCGCCCCCTGCCGCGCAAGGCTCCTCCCGATCCTGCCCGGGAGCTGGAAGCCCTCAGGGAGATCCTGACGAGGCTGAAAGGGGAGTCGCCGCCGGCGGGCGGGGTGCGGGAGGCGGTGGGGACCCTGGTGTCGGGGATCCGGAAGGTCGTGGAAGGAGAGGCCGGGGTGGAGCTGGAAGGGCTCACCACCCCGGAACTCCTGGCGCTGGCGGGGAACGGGTGGGGCCGGGAGGACCTCTCCCTCCTGGAAGTGATCCTGAAGGAGGGGGACCGGCTCCGGTTCGGGGAAGGGGAAGACCCGGATCGCCTCCGGCCCTACCTGGGTCGGGTGGAGGGTTGGGTGGAGGGGTCCCATGGTTGATCTGGCCCGGCCCTGGATCCTCCTGCTGCTCCTCCCCCTGGCGGGGTGGATCTGGTGGTGGTGGGCCAGCCCCGCATGGGTTCTCCTCCAGGCGCATCCCCGATTCGCGCCCGGAGGTCCCTCAGGGGTGGGCACCGTCGCCATCCGTCCCCCCCTCCCCTGGCTTGTGCGGGGGGTTGGGCTCGCGGTCCTGGTGGTGGCTCTGGCGGGGCCGCGGGTGAGGGAAGGCCACCCCGGGCTTCCCGGTGAGGGTTTGGCCATCATGGTGGCCCTGGACCTGTCCGGCTCCATGGGGACCCGGGATCTGGAGGGGCGAAGCCGCCTGGAGGTGGCCCGGGAAGAGGTCCAGCGGTTCATCCAGGGGCGGCCCCGGGACCGGATCGGTCTCGTGACCTTCTCGGTGGAGGCGGTGACCCGGGTCCCTCCCACCCCCTCCCACGCCTACCTCCAGCGAGTGGTGGAGTCCCTCCGGATCTCCCCCCTGGACGAGGGGACGGCGCTGGGGGTGGGTCTGGGTCTCGCCGCCCACCGCCTCCAGCCGATCGATTCCCCCTCCCGGATCGTGGTGCTGGTGACGGACGGCCGAAGCAACACCGGGGCCCTGGAACCGCTCCCCGTCGCCAGGGCGGCGGCGAGGCTGGGGGTGAGGGTGTACACCGTTGGGTTGG
>JBFYZD010000092.1:0-5590 GCA_041309685.1 Gemmatimonadales bacterium
GCCCAGGTCACGAAGCGCCGCCGGGCCTCGTCGAAGCCCAACCCCGGCTCGAGGACCTTCAGCGAGTCGTAGGCGCGGAGCGAGGGAAGGTCGTAGGAGTAGGAGGTGCCGGGGTAACGGACGAAGTCCAGGTGGATCCCCGCCACCGGGTAGCCGCGGGCGATGTCGGCGGCCACGGCGGCCAGGCGGGACCTGACGCCGGGGTGCCCCGGGGTCATCCACCGGGAATCGCTCGTGTAGGGCATGTCCGTTCCGCTCTGGGCGACCATCACCCAGTCGGGGTGCTCCAGGAAGGCATGGAGGGGCTGGGAGGTGGGGGGCGGGGTGGTGCCCGCCCACCCCGTGAAGGCGTTGATCCAGGCGTGCACCTCGAGGTCCCAACGGGCCGCCTCCGTGAGGGCCGTCTGCAACGGGTCCCACCCCGGGTCCCGCCCCAGCACCCCGGTGAGGTTCGCGGCCCAGGGCTCGTGGCTGGAGCGGTAGAAGGCGTCGGCCCGCCCCCGCACCTGGAGGTAGACCAGGTTGAAGCCGGCCGCCCCCGCCCGGGCCATGATCGCCGCCAGGTCCTGGGCGGTGGCGTACTCGAAGCGGCTCACCCACAGGGCCCGGGTCTCGGTGAGGGAGTCTCCATAGGCAAGGGGCAGGATGGTCAGGGCCAGGCTGTCCCTGCCGTCGCCGTTCCCCACCCCGATCCATGCCGGGCCCGGGGGGCCGCCCCGGAACCCGACCCGCAACCGGATCTGGGTATCCGACCCCCCCAGGGGTTCCAGGAAGAGGAAGGGGGGAGCCTCCAGGATGGCCCCGGAGAGGTTCCGCCCCGTGAGGGTCAGATCCAGGGGGGACTCGAGGGGGTGGGCCGAGGCGGGGCTGATCCCCTCGAGGGCAGGGGGGTTTCCCCCGGGCCCGGCGGGGCCCGAGTCCCCGCAGGCCGAGAGGAACCCCACGGTCCCCAGGAGGAGGACGCGGGAGGGTCGGAGCAACGGATTCGGCGGCCAGCATGTCATATGCGTCATCATCCTTGCGGGGCACTTTCCGCCGCGCAAGGTTGAATCCGTCCCACAGGCAGAAGTCGTAGAGAATCCCGCCATCGATATTGCCCCTCAGTTTGGCGTATCCCCTCACCCTCGGAGGAAGCATATGGATCGTGAGTCATCTGCATGGCGGAGGCTCAGGGCCGGACCGTGGTGGCCTGGTCCGGCAGTGGCGCTGACCCTTCTCCTCATGGCGGCGCCCGTTGCCGCACAACAAGGCCAGGTTTCCGGCGTGGTGGTTTCCGCGGAGACCCAGCGGCCCCTCTCCGATGCCACGGTGGAAGTGGTCGGGACCGGCCGGGGCACCTACACCAACCAGAACGGCCGCTTCCTGATCCTGGGGCTCACCGGCACGGAGGTGACCCTGAGGATCAGCCTCCTGGGCTACAGCGCCTCCACCGTCACGGCCCGGGTGGGTGACGTGAACCTCAGCATCCAGCTCGGCCTCTCGGCCATCGAGTTGGACCGGCTGGTGGTGACGGGGGTGGCCGGCGAGCAGGCGAGGCGATCCCTGGGCAACACCGTCGCCACGGTGGAGGCCGCCGACGTGATGGAGCTGGCCCCCGTGAGCACCCTGGCCGAGCTCATCAACGGCCGGGCCCCGGGGGTCACCATCCTCAACACGACCGGGATGGTGGGCGGCGGAAGCCGGGTACGGATCCGGGGCGCCAGCTCGTTCTCGCTGTCCAACGAGCCCCTCATCTACATCGATGGGGTGCGGGTGAACAACGCCCAGGCCACGGGGCCCACCAACCAGGCCTTCGGGTCCCAGAGCATCTCCCGGTGGAACGACCTGAACCCCGAGGACATCGAGAGCATCGAGATCATCAAGGGGCCGGCCGCCGCCACCCTCTACGGCACGGAAGCCTCCAACGGGGTGGTGCAGATCATCACCAAGCGGGGGCGGGCGGGGGCGCCCCGTTGGGACCTCTCGGTGAAGCAGGGGGGGATCTGGTTCGCCAACCCTGAAGAGCGCCTCTGGACGAACTACTACGACGTGGGCAACAACGGCTCCATCGAGAGCATCGACATGGTGGAGCTGGAGAAGTCCCGGGGCAACGACATCTGGACCACCGGCCGCCTCCAGCAGTACGACCTGAGCGTCTCCGGGGGACAGGACATGGTGAAGTACTACCTGTCCGGCAACTTCGAGGACACCAAGGGGGTGGAGCAGGACAACAAGGTGAAGCGGTGGGGGATGCGGGCCAACCTCACGGTCACCCCCAGCGAGAAGCTCGAGATCCGGGGGAACCTGGGGTACGTCACCGGCAAGACCAACCTGAGTTTCGAGGCCGGCGGCGGAGGGACCACCTGGTCCACCTACTTCGCCCGCCCCGACCGGCTGGACACCCCCCGCCGCGGCTTCTACAGCGGCACCCCTGAGTCCTACTACGGCGCCTTCGACTCCTGGCAGGACCTGGACCGGACCACGGCCGGGGTCACCCTCGACCACCGCCCCTTCGAAGGGCTCTCCCAGCGCCTCACCTTCGGCTTCGACCACACCCGGGAGCAGAACAACGAGATCCAGTTCCACGACAGGGAATGGATCTACTTCTTCTCCTTCTCGGATCGGGGATACCGGTCGACCAACGAGCGGAACCTGGACTACACCACGGTGGATTACAGCGCCACCTACCAGCGACCCCTGATGACGGATCTGGAGTCGTCCACCTCCGTGGGCGGCCAGCTCTACCGGCGCACCGTCGAGTTCGTCTCCGCCTACGGGGAGGTGTGGCCGACTCCGGGGCTCACCAGCATCTCCGCCACCACCCAGAACCGCTCCGCCAGCGAGACCTCGGTGGAGAACACCACCATCGGGATGTACGTACAGCAGCAGTTCTCCTGGAAGAACCGCCTCTTCCTCACCGCGGCGCTGCGGGGGGACGACAACAGCGCCTTCGGGGTGGACTACGACTTCGTGACCTACCCCAAGGTGAGCGCCGCCTGGGTGGTAACCGAGGAGCCCTTCTGGAACCTGGGCTTCGCCAACACCCTCAAGCTCCGGGCCGCCTATGGCGAGTCGGGGCAGCAGCCCGACGCCTTCGTGGCCATCCGTACCTTCGAGCCCGTGGCCGGGCCCAACAACGTGGGTACGGTGACCCCGGACAACCTGGGCAACCCTGATCTGGGGCCCGAGCGGGGCACCGAGATCGAGCTCGGGTTCGACGCCGGGCTCCTGGACGACAGAGTGGGGATCGAGTTCACCTACTACTACCAGAAGACGAAGGACGCCATCCTCCTGAGGGAGATCGCCCCCTCCACCGGGTTCTCCGGATCGCAGTGGGTGAACGCCGGGGAGATCAAGAACGCTGGGATCGAGCTCCTGGTGCGGGGCACCCCCTGGGAGACGGATCGCCACTCCCTGGATCTCTCCTTGAACCTCTCCCGGAACACCAACGAGGTCCTGAGCCTGGGGGACGTCACCGACGAGGACTTCATCAGCGCCGGGACCTACCTCCGGCACCAGATCGGGTATCCCACGGGCTCGTGGTTCAGCAAGCGGGTGGTGAGCGCCGATTTCGACGCCAACGGCAAGGCCATCAACCTCCTCTGCGACGACGGCGAGGGAGGGGGCGTGGCCTGCGGCTCCGCTCCCACGGTGTACATGGGGACCAACCTTCCCAAGATGGAGGGCGGGTTCAGCTCCACCCTGACCCTCTTCAACAACATCCGCCTCTTCGCCCAGATGGACTTCAAGACCGGGTTCACAAAGCTGGACGGGAACTACCGGGTCCGCTGCATGTTCTTCGCCGAGTGCCGGGAGAACTGGTATCCTACCGAGTTCGACCCGGCCCTCATGGCCGAGATCCAGGCCGCCGGCACCTATGCCGGTGCCATCCTGGACGACGCGGACTTCCTGAAGCTCAGGGAGGTGTCCCTGAGCTACGGTGTGCCCGCCGAGTGGGCGTCCCGGATTGGCGCCCGTGGCGGCAGCATCAACGTGGCGGGGCGGAACCTCTACACCTGGACGAAGTTCATGGGGCTCGAGCCCGAATCCACCTTCAACGGTGGGACCCGGGGCGGGAGCTTCTCCCTCTGGGAGCAGAACGTGCTGCCTCAGCTCGCGCAGCTCGTCGTCACCTTCAACGTGAGCTTCTGAGGAGGGCGACATGTCTGCGACCAGAATCGACGGACCTGAGAACCGGGGACACACGATGAACACCCTCGCGCGCTTTTTCCGGCCCCTGCGGAGGCTTCCGGCCCTGGGTGCCATGCTGGCCTCCGGAATCCTGCTCCTTCCCACCGGGTGCGGCGACCTCCTGGAGGTCGAGCCTCCGGACCTCATCCCCGCCGAAGGACTCGCCATACCCGCGAACGCCGAGCTCCTCCTGAACGGCGCCATCGGGGACTTCGAGTGCGCCTTCGGGGCCTACGTCGCCCTCACCAGCGTCATGGCCCAGGAGATGATCGACGCCACCCAGACGGCGGCCCGCTGGCCGTACGACCGGCGGAACGTCATCCCCACCGACGCCCAGTACGGAACGTCCAGCTGTGAGGGGATGGGCCTCTACACCCCCCTCTCCACCGCCCGGTGGTCCGCGGACTACATCCTGGAGGCCCTCCAGGGGTGGACCGACGCCGAGGTGCCGAACCGCCAGCTCCTCATCGCCAAGGCCGCCGCCTTCAGCGGCTACGCCCACCTCCTCCTGGCCGAGGCCTTCTGCACCGTGGCCATCGACCTTTCCGCGGAGCTCACCTCCGCCGCCGTCACCCAGACGGCGATCGAGAAATTCACCACGGCCATCACCGCGGCCCAGGCCGCCGGAAACACCGACGTGCTGAACCTCGCCCGCGTGGGGAGGGCCCGGGCGTACCTGGGCATCGGCCAGGGGGCCAGCGCCGTGGCGGACGCCCAGGCGGTGCCGTCCGGATTCGTGTACAACATGACCGCTTCGGGGGATTTCTCCCGGCGGGCCAATCGGATCTACGCCCAGAACGGGCAGGGCTCCGCGGCGGGCACATCCCTCTCGGTGGGCGAGCAGTATCGCGGCCTTACCTACAACGGGAAGGCCGATCCCAGGGTGCCCGTCTCCGGGTTCATCCGGGTCAACACCGACGGCACCGACCTCTACCTCCAGCTCAAGTACAGCTCGCTGGGCACCCCCCTCCCCATCGCCACGGGCGATGAGGCGAGGCTCATCGTGGCGGAGGTGCAGGGCGGGCAGACGGCGGTGGACATCATCAACGCCTTCCACACCGCCGCGGGGCTGGATCCCTTCCCCGGAGGCTCCGCCGCCGCCATCACCGCCCAGGTCATCGAGGAGCGGAACCGGGAGCTCTGGCTGGAGGGGCACCGGTTCTTCGACATCCGGCGCCTGAGCCTCCCCCTGGTCCCCGCGGCCGGGACAGCGTATCGGAAGGGTGGAACGTATGGGGACAACCGGTGCTTCCCCCTGCCGGACATCGAGGTGAGGAACAACCCGAACATCGGGTAGGGCACCCCGCCCACACCGCCCCGCCCGGGCGGCCGACACGATGCAGGGCCGCGGGGGTCTTCCCCCGCGGCCCGTCCGCTTTCCGGACCCCCTTGCGGGCTACCGCCCACCCTCCCCGATGAC
>JBFYZD010000093.1:0-10063 GCA_041309685.1 Gemmatimonadales bacterium
GTCATCCCGTAGAGCATCCCCCGGTAGGGGTGACCTCCGTCCTGGAGCATCTCCCCCATGAGGCCGAAGGGGAGCCCCGAGACCTCCGTGAGCCAGTAATCCTCGTCCAGGCCGTACTCGAAGTACTCCCCGAACCAGAGGCGGGAGATGAAGGGGAAGTGCTCCATGTAGAGGAAGGCGCTGTTGATGAATCCGTCGCGCACGTTGAACTGGTTGGCGCTGTGCAGGTCGATGACCACCTCGGGGCGGTGCCGGGCCAGGACGGTGACGATGCGCTTGACCGTCTCCCGGCTGAAGGCGATGTCGTCCAGGTAGAGGCCGTCGATCTGCTGGTACTCCGCCAGCCAGGAGAGCCCCTCGACGTAGTAGTTGGTCCAGCGTGAGGTGCCCTTGTTCAGCATGGCGGCGTCGTCCACGCTGGTGGCGTGCCAGGCGGAGTGGTAGTGGTCCTGGAGGTGCTCCTGCATCCAGGAGTGGCCGCCTCCCTCCCCGTCGTTCAGGATCTCGTCCCCCAGGCTCCGGAGGGCGAAGAGCTCGTGCGCCCGGTAGGTGAGCTCCCGGATGGTGTTGTAGAGCTTGACCTTGATCCCCCGGGCGTGGGCCTCGTCGATGTAGGCCTTCTGCTGATCCAGGTGGAAGAAGGGGTAGTTGATGTACGGGTTGATCTCGTTGGCGTGGTGGATGTTCACCACCGTCCCGCCCCAGGCCGCCACCGAGTCCACCGGCACGTAGCGGTGCACGAAGCGGGTGTCGAAGTGGGCGCGGGTGTCGATGGGCTTGAAGGGGGTGACGAGGAAGCGGACGTTGAAGTGGAGCGTGTCCCCGTCGGCCAGCGTTCGGGGGCCGGAGTAGTTGAGGGCGGTGACGGCATCCCCCTCTTCGAAGATGCGGATCCCGCCCCGCCCTCCGTTGAACCAGGAGGGGGGCAGGTTCAGCGGCTGGTTCCGGTAGAAGTTGGTGTTCAGGGGGCGCACGTAGTTCTCGTCCCGGAGCACGTACTGAAGCCCCTTGTGCACCCCTCCCAGCCACACCCCTTCCTGGTGGTTCTCCACCGCCCAGGACCAGTCCACCGTGGCCGGGCGCCGTCCCCCTTTCCTCCCCAGCCCCAGCATGTACTCGGCGGCGTCGGGCACGAGGGACACGGGCAGCGCGATGTCGGCCACGGCCAGGTCCGCGAGGGCCACGAGGGCGATGCGGTAGTCGACCGTCCCGTCGTACTCCAGGGCCCCCTCCACCCTCATGGCGAAGTGCCGGGAGCGGGACTCGGCGGTCCAGTGGGCGCGCCCCGTGGATTCCTGGCGGACGGTGTAGGGGGAGGGCTCGAAGGCCTCGGGACCCCGGGTGGGGGCCGCGCCCGGATCCAGGTCAGGAGAGCCTGCGCCAGGATCGTCCGCGATCCTCACCTCCAGCGCCAGAGGCCGGGCCAGGATCGGCTCGGGGTCGTCGGCGAGGGAGGTGAGCTCCGGGGTGAAGTAGGAGAAGATCTGCGCCGGGAGCCCGTGTGCCCCCAGCTCGACGCGGCGGCCCAGGATGGAGAGGGAAGGGCCGGAGGCGCCGGACGCGGTCTCCACACGGACCGGCTCGAAGGGTTCGATGATGAGGTCGGGATCGGTGCCCACGGTGGAGTTGAGCCAGAACAGACGGCTCTGGAGCTCGGGCTCGTCGAAGCCGTGGTTCACGGCCCGGGCGCGACCCACTTCCAGAGCCACGGGGACGGACTGGCTGCCCCGGTTGGCGGTGGAGACGGTGACGGTGCCTTCCACCCGGCCCGGGCGTTGGTCGGCAGGGACCCGGACTCCCAGCCAGAGGGGGTGCACCGTTCCCGCGGGAACGTCGATGCGCCGGGTGAAGGCCGTTCCCTTCTCGTCGGTGCCCTCGCAGCTGAAGCAGGTCAGCGAGGCCGCCCAGGAGGACGGGAATCCGTCGAAGCTCACCCGAACGTCCTCCAGCGGCTCCCCCCCCGCCACCACCGCCACCTGCCAGGTGAAGGCTTCGTCCCGGAGGAGGCGGCTGCGGAAGGGAGGGCCGCTCAACGTTTCAGCTGAAACGCCACGATCGGCCGGCGTCTGCGAAACCGCCTCCGTGCCCACCCAATGCCTCGGAAGGAACCCCCGCATACGCACCGGCCGGTCCCGGTGCTCCGCCACCACCCTCCACCCGTTCGGTGCACCGTCCATGAAGGCGGCGGTCTCCTCCGCCGTGGCGATGACCTCCATGGGGAAGAAGGAGTGGAACTCGTCCACGGACTGGATGCGGGTGGTGCGCGCCCTCGGCAGGTCTCCCGGACGGCCTTCGCGAATCCGCCTCTCCCAGGAAGGGTCCGGGTCGGGGGCGAGACCGGCCCAGGACACGGGGGCACGCCCCTCGGTCTGGGCTCTGGACACACCGGCGCCCCCCCCGCCCGCCGTGGGTGCGGACCCCTCCCGAAGCGCGGCGGGGGTGGGATAGGTGACGGTGGGGTAGTAGCCCCCGGTGGACTGCCAGGGCAGATAGTAGACGTGGTAGACCGCCGATCCGGGGTTGGGCTGGAAGACCACGTCCCCGGAGGCGTTCTCCACCCGTAGGGCCAGGACGTTGGCGACCGCCCTCCCGGAAAGGGCATCCACCACGATGATCCCCTTGGAGCCGGGGTTCGGATCGTGCCGGCGCCAGGGGATGGTGACCACCACCCCGTCGGCGCTCCCCACCGCGTCCACCTCCACCACCGCCCGGTGGTTCCCCCAGGACACTCCGGCGGGGCCCGCCGCCAGGTGGGGCTCCCAGTTGCCGGCCTCCCACACCACGCCGTCCACCTCGTTGGGGAGGGGTGGGGCTCGGTGGAGGGGGGCGGTGCCGACCGATGGCCCGCCACAGGCTGCGGCAAGGAGGTGGAGAGCGCTCGAGGCAGCGAGAAGGAACCCCCCGAGCCCGCCTGATTTCGTCCTCATCGCCCGTCTCCCCCTTCAAGGGCCCGATGGATTCACTTGCCGTCCAAGGTCACCGGTAATCTCCCACGGATCCCTTCCAGGTGATCCCAATGGAGTCTATCCGGGTTGGCGGCGTCCTCACAACACTCCAGGGCCGTCACGGCCTGGAGGATGAGGACATGCAGGCTGGTCCGAGCCCCGGCCGGGTCGGCCACGACGGCGGGGAGAGATACGCACCCAGGGGGCAGAGGTACGATCGGAGTTGAGACCCCAGCGGTGAGTTCAGCCTGGACAGCATCGTCGGGGTCGAGGCCACCGACCGCGCCGGCATCGAGCGTCTCATTCCTTAGCTTTCCCTACCACCTATCCCCGACCCCGAACCGATCCGCCGCTTCCGGCGAGTGGTCTGTCCGAGAGGTCATCCGGGGAGGCAGGAGGCGTGCGGAGGCCATCTGCCCACCGCCGGATTGAACACCCGTTCGATCCTGCCCTGGCCATCAACCTCCAGGATGGCGGGAACGGCGAACACCTGGAGAAGTGAGAGACTCGCTGGGCCGCTTTCGCCATGCCGGCCCAGTCCCGCACCTCGGAGAAGGGCCCGAACGGAATCTCCTCCCTCTCCTCCGCTTACAACCAGGGGCATGAGGTAGGCTTCGGAGCATGCAGCTGCCTGGACGATGGCGGGGAGCTCGGGTGCGATCCTGAGGCAGGCGGGGCAACTGGAGGTCAGCACCAGGAGCCAGAATCGCTTTCGGCCGTTCTCTCTCCCGAAATCCAAGCCAAATGTGGTCGCGACGCTGTCGAGGGAAAGAACCTGTCCTATCGTCGGAAGCGCCTGTCGAACCCTATCCTGGTAGGTGGTCCTCCGCGGGTCCGCCGAGAGGAGCAGCCGAGCCGCCAGCCCCCAGGCAAGGAGAGTCGCTCCCGTCCGAACCAGCCTCCACCTCATCTTTTCCCCACTGGCGGCCGGAAGGCCGTGGCCGGCACCACGATGAAGTGCGGGAAGGGCTCGTGGGAAGAGAGGATGGCCCCGGCCAAAGGGTGGTAGTCCTGAGGCCTCCACATCCTCGCGATGAGGACCGATCCGACGATCTCCCCCTTCACGGACCAGAAGATCTCGGTTCGAGTGTAGGTGTCGCGGAGGAAGTCGCTGGTTGCCCGCCTCGGGTGAGTAGGCCGGTGGACCGGAGCCGCGAAGCCGCCGGGTACCGCAAGAATGCCGCCGCTCCACTTCAGGGCGAACTCCCTGGGATCGAGGGCGGGGACGGAGTCCCCGTGAATAAGCTGGGCCTCCGAACGGGCTCTGATGAGCCGCAGGTCACAGTCGAACTCCAGGTACCGTCCCGGCGCCGAGGGATCGGCGCGGTGAAGGAGGACGGCTCCCTCCACCGTTCCATGGAGGTGTTTCATGTTCAGGACAGTGTTTGCGTACACCGAGGGGTCTCTCTCGTCGGACCAGGCCGGGAGCAGCGCCAAAGACCCGTCCGGAGCCGCTTCCGCGAGGAACAACCAGTCCATGGTAGGAGACGTGGATTGGGCATTGTGCGGGTTGCGGAGAAACTGGTTGTTGTCCCGGCCGTAAAGGAGCAGGCGGTCACCGCAAAGGAAGTCCGCATCCAGGGGGACGAAGGCGGACGGCAGTGGCTGAGTCCTCAGGAACCGGAGCGAGTCCCCGTCTAGAACCCACGTCTTGAGGGCGCCCGGCTGCGTTACGGCGACCGTGTCCCCCTTCACAGCGAGAGCCGTGGGGTTCTTCAGCTCCGAGGGCCCCTCCCCCCGTCGACCTCCAATCCAACGGAATTGCCCCGATGCCGTGAAGAGGAGAAGAAAGGGAGGGAGCTTGTCCAGCACAACGACCCCGGAACCATCGGCCACAAACCGGGCTCGCCGAACCTCGCCAATGGAGTCGCTGACGGCTGCCCCAAAGGTGTTGACGAGCTCGTACACGAGCGTGTCGGTGAGGGACGAAGGAGCGGCGGTGGCGGCCGGGGGCGAGCCCTCGTGGCAAGCAGCGAGGAGGAGGCAGAGCCCCAGAAGGGCGAAGGGGCCATGTTCGAGAGGCCGGACAGCGCTGGACACCCTGCTTCTCAACGGTTGAGGTGTGCGTGGACGCGACGCGGCAGAAAGCCTCTCCCCCGTGCCCCCTCTCCTCCCTCGTCGAGAGGAAAGGAGAGGGGGGATGCCCGAGAGGGGTACCGGGAAGTGGGCCGCGGCCGAAGGGACGCGGGGCACGATGCCTTCACCAGGATCCGCCACCCTCACAGGGCTCCTGTTGCGGGTGGTAGAGACAGCTCGTCCACTCCTCCTCCCCGCGCATTTCGTAACAGCATCCCATGGGGAAAAGCCACCCACCCTCCCCTCCTGGCCTGGGGCTGCAATCCTCACACTCTCCGGGGGGGAGCGTCTCCTGCCCCGGGGGGCAGAGATCCTCCCCCCTGATCAGTTCCGGCACCGTCAGAGAATACGCGGCGGCGAGCGCGAGGGCCAGAAGCGCTACCCGGATGTCCCCCGCCGCACGGCGCAGGGGACGCGTCAGTCGTCTCAACCTCACTTTCTCACCCTCCTTCTTCGGAATTGGACGATGGAGCCCGCCGGGGACTCCGATGGCGGGAAGAAAATACCGTGCTTCTACCTCCCCCCCATCGGCACTTCCGGCCATCTTGGCCACATTTCCGGCCAGAGTAGCCGCATTTCTCGCAAAGGTGCCCTCGACCGTGGCGCGAGTCCGGCCCCTCGCTGTGCCGCCCAAGGTCCGCCAGCCAATCGAGGGCGCCTCTGTGGACCCCGACCAGACCCTGAACCACGCGCGGTATGTCCCCTCCCGAAAGGGTTGCGGGTGGCCTCTTGCCCCCCCCCCCCCCCAATAGAATAGAGTTCCCAATCCCCACAATGTCACGTGAGGAATTGGTCCGCCAAGGCAGGGCAACCATGAAGGTCCTGGCACTCCTGGGTCATTCCCGCGCACGCCATGCCGTGCGGCTCGCGATGCCGCGATGGGGCAGGGGCTCCCGTGCCGTTGTGCCCCGGTTTCTCACCAGCTGGGAGGAGCTCCTCCGGGAGGCGGGCGGGTCCTTCCAAGGTGCGGTGATCGTGGATCCCTTCTTCGGTGTTGGGACGGGAGATTCTCTGGGAGAGATCGAGCGCCTGAGGAGTGTGTTGGGTGTGGGGGGGATCGTCCTCTACTCGGCTCCGTGCAGGAAGTGGACCGAGACGCTACACGAGCTTTCCATCCTCGGATTCCCCATTCACTTGACTCAGGGAGTGGATGACCACCCCTCGAACCTGCTTCGCAGCCTGGCCGCAGCGGTTTCCTCTCGCCGGGTCCCCGTTCTGGTGGGTGGGTTGGAGGGCCTGGGGGTTGAGGCCTACGAAATGCTTGGGGAGGTGCTCAGCCACTGGCCGCGGGCCGAGAGTGTCCCGGTCCTGGCCAGGAACCTGAAGGAGAGCGAACGCAACCTCAGGCGGAAGCTCAAGCGCAGCGGCCTGGCTTGCCCATGCTCAATCCTGCGGGCCTTGAGCCTGCTCGATGCCAAGGCACTGAAAGAGCTGGGAGTCTCCTCGGTCTCCCGATTGGCCTCTCTCCTGGGATACGAGGGTCCTTGGTCCATCCGGCGCTGCTTCGGCTCCCTGACCGGTGAGGCCCTCGATGACCTCCTTGACGAAGGTGGGGATGACCGGCTGACCATCTCGCTGGCCAGGGTGCTCCGGAGGCCCTGAGGGTCCACCAGCTCGGGGGTACGATCTCGCCCTCGGCGGGGCGATCCCCTCTCATTCGCGTCCCTCCCTCATCGAGAGGGCCCTCAGGATCATGCGTCCGTCCAGGTCCTGGTCCAGCGTCCGGCGGAGCCGCTCTCCTTCGTCGCCCCACGCCTGCCGCACCCGCCCCGCCTCCGCGGGTCGTCCCAGGCGCTCCAGGGCGGGAAGGGCCAGAAGGTCCAGGCGGGAGAGGGGGCGGCCCGGCATTCCGCCTCCCGGCACACCTTCGAGCCCGGGGGTGCTTGCCACCACGGCCCGGAATGCCTCACGAGCCGTCTCCTGGTTCCCGAGCTCCTCTTCCACCCGGCCCAGGATGAACCGCGCCAGTCGCTCCTCCGGCTCGTAGGACCGCCCCTGCCCCAGGTGCTCCGGCCACTCCATGGCCGCCGTTAGGTGCTCCCGCGCATTCCCCCAGGCCCCGGCATCCACGGCGTCCAGCGCCGCCAGGGTGTGGGCCTGTTCCCAGAGGGTGTGGCTCTCCCGGGCGCCCTCCGAGGGCAGGACCTGGGTGGCCGCCAGGATATCGGCAGCCTCTCCGGGGCGGCCCGAATGGATCAGGGCCTTGGCCTGGAGGAGCTGAAGGTTGAAGTCGCGGGGGAATCGGCCCCGGGCCTCCTCCACCGCGGTCAGAGCCTCCCCCCACCGCCCCGCCTCCTGGAGGTGCCGCACCAGAAGCACGCGGAGCGTACGGTCCGCCGGCTCCAGCGCCACGGCCCGCCGCAGATCGGCCTGGGGGTCGCCGCCCCGCTCGGCGCTCAGGAGATGGGCCCGCGCCCCGTAGAAGGGAGCGAAGTCGGGCGCGGCGCCCAGGGCCGCGAGGATCTCCGCCGCCTCCTGGTCCCGGTCGAGGGCCCAGAGGTTCAGGGCCAGGAGGTAGCGCCACACCCAGCTCCCGTCGTTCGCGGCGGCCCATTCCAGCACCGGGAGGGTTTCAGGGCGGTAGGGGAACACGAAGGCCGGGTCGCCGGCGCCCGCCAGGCGGGAGGGGTCGTCGCCCAGCCAGGCCATCCACGCCCGGTGGACCAGGTTGCCGTTCATCCCTCCAGCCCCGCCCAGGCCCAGGAGGGTGAGGGCGTCCCCCTCGAGACCCAGCCTGGCGTACCCCACGGCCAGCTCCAGGAGGGTCTGGTCGGGGAACTCCCCTCCCAGGGTCTCCTGGAAGGCCCGGGCGGAGGACGGGTCGAAGGCCGCCAGATAGGCTTCAGCGGCGGCGAAGTGGTTCAGGGGATCCAGCGCCAGCAGCTCCCGCCGCGCCTCCCGGGCGAGGACAGGGTCCTGGGTCCGTCGCCCGAGCACGGCGAGCGCCTGCCACGCCCCGACGCTGGTGCGGTCGTGGTCCAGGGCCAGGCGGGCGTAGCGAGCCGCCTCGCCGTGGCTCCCCGCGAGGATCTCCAGCTCCGCCATCTGGACGTAGGCGGCGGCGCGGTAGGCGGTGGAGCGGGCGGCCCACCCGAAGGCGTCGCGGGCATCGGCCCCCCGGCCCAGGGCCCGGTGCAGGATTCCCGCAATGAAGTTGGCCCGGGGGTCGTAGGCGTCGAGCCGGAGAGCCCGGTCCACCCGCGCCAGCCCGGCTTCGTGGGCGCCCCTGCGGTATTCCAGCTCCGCCATGGCCAGGAGCGCCTCCCGGTTCCAGGGCTCCCGCTCCAGCGCCGCCTCGAAGAGGGCCCGTGCCTCAGGGTAGTAGCGCCCCTTCATGAGCTCGCGGGCCTGGAAGACCTGGCGATCCACCTCCGGGACGCTGGCCCAGGCCTCGGCCGGGGTGGCGAAAGGCCGGGAGAGCCGGCGCCCCGAGGGGTCCGAGGCATGGTCCAGCCCCAGGGCCGGAAGCCGGATCCTGTACTGCGCGCTGGCCGGAATCTCCACCTCCGTGCGGAAGGGCTCCAGCGCGGTGAGCGCCAGGGGCAGGGCCGCCACCGGCTCGGCCGAGGGGCCGTCGCCCGCCCACACCTTCAGCGTGTCCTCGACGTCCCGGAACGCATTCACGCCGATGGCCAGGCGCCCCCCCTCTACGGCAGCGAACAGGGCCCCGTGCTCGGACGCCTCGGTGAGCCCGCCGATCCCCTCCACCGGAAACCAGCGTTCCGTCCAGCGGGAGGAGGAGTGGGGTTCGAACCCGGCCTGGGTGATGGGGTTCACATCGGAGCCCGGAGAGTACTGGACGAAGAGGCGCCCGGCCTGGAACTCCACGTACTGCCCGTCGGTGTCGGTGAGGAGATCCTCCCAGACGCCCCCCTCCCGGGAGAGGGCCCAGAGCCAGAGCTTCTGCCCCGGCATCTCCTCGTGGCGGGCCCAGTGCCCGAACCCCCACTCCTCGTCGTGATAGTAACCGCCGAAGAAGTCCCTCAGCTCCCCCACCACGTGGTAGGACTTGTGGCTCTCGAAGGTGTTGTTGCCGTAGAGGGGGAGGTAGCGCCCCTCCTCGTCCACGGGCCACGCCTCCGCCTCCCCCGAATGTTGGAGATAGGCGTTGCCCGGCATGCTCATCTCCAGGTCGGGCCGGGCGAAGGCGGCGGCCGTCATCCAGTTGTAGTAGGGCTGCTCCAGGGGGGTGGGGTTGTACCAGAAGACGTTGGTCTCGAAGGCGGCTTCGTCGGCGGGAAGGCGGATCTCCACGCGCCAGACCGTCCGGGAGGGGAGGTCGGTGGATCCCACCCAGCAGCTCACGCTCCCGTCGGGGTTCTCCCTCAGCAGGTGGTCCACGGGGGTGGCGGTGGCGGGGGTGTGGCCGATGACGCCGAAGTTCATCTCTATCCCGCCGGAGGTCCAGGGGCCGCGCAGCGCGATGTTGCGGAACTTCATCACCTCGTTGCGATAGATGAACTCGTGGCCCGTGGCCTTCACCACCGCCCCCCACACCTTCCCGCCCACCTCGGGGAGGACGAACACCTCCACCAGGTCGTTCTCCAGCTTCACCACCTTCCACTCCCGGGGCTCCGGGGAGGCCGAGTACCCCTCGAAAGCGTGGTAGGGGTAGAGGCGCCGGTCCCGGGTGAGGATGGGGACCGGGTTCGGCTCGGAGAAGGGATAGGTGGCCAGCGTCCGGATCTCCTCGGTGATGCGGGCCGGGCGAGCCGTCCGGGCGCCCTCACCCCCCTGGGCCGCCGAAGGGGCCGGGGTGAGACTTCCCGCGAGAAGGAGGAATGGGGGGAGGAAGAGGAGGGAAGGAAGCCGGAGGAGGGGTCTCGGGGGCATGGAAGCCTCGATGAAGAGCGTGGGGGCGTTTCAGCTGAAAGGCCGGGTCGCGAAACCGGGTGGACATCCCCCATCCGCGAAGCGTCTCCGCGGGAACGTGGAAGCGATGGTATCCGCTGTGCGAAGCCGGTGTCAATCGCCGGCGCTGATGCGGGGGACCCATCCCCCCCGCCGGGTGTACCGAGCCCGTTCCGTTCACGCACCCCGAC
>JBFYZD010000094.1:0-6858 GCA_041309685.1 Gemmatimonadales bacterium
GGTTCCGGATGTCGGCCAGCTCGTTCTTCCCCAGGGAATCCACCCGGATCCCCTCCAGCGTGTACGCCCCGCCGGAGGGGCGGTCCAGGCACCCCAGGATGTTCATGAGAGTGCTCTTCCCTGATCCCGAGGTGCCCATGATGGCGAGCATCTCGCCGGGCTCCACCGAGAGGTCGACCCCCCGGAGGGCCCGCACTTCGGTGCTCCCCATGTGGTAGACCTTGACCAGGTTCCGGGCCTGGATGATCCAGGGGGTGGTCGGCGTGGGCATGGCCGTCTCCTCCCCTACATCGGGGGCGGGCCGCCGGGGGCGCGGGTCCCGCTCTGGGATTGGAAGGGATTGGAGGCGGTCACGACGACCCCCGTGGTGACTGAAGCGATGACCCGCATCCCCTCGACCACCCCGGGACCGCTGATCACGGTGCTCTGGCGGTCGGTGAGGCCCTTCTCCACCAGGGTCACGGCCAGCTTTCCTTCCTCGTCCAGGAAGTAGAGCGGGGTCCGCTCCGCAGCGGGTTGCCCCGCCTCGCGAGTTGGCCTCCCGGCTGCGGGTTCGCCAACCCCGCGGGCACTCCCGGGATTCCCGCCACCCGGTTCCCGTAGGGACGCCATCTCCCCCCGCATGGCCTCGGTGGGCTGGAAGCGGAGCGCCGAGTTGGAGACCTTCAGCACGTCCTCGGCCCGGGCGACGATGAACTCCACGGTCGCCGTCATCCCGGGCAGGAGCGTCCCGTCCCCATTATCCACGCCGATGACCACCCCGTAGGTGACCACGTTCTCCACCACCGAGGACTGAAGCCGCACCTGCCGCACCTCCCCCAGGAAAGCCCCCTCGGGGTAGGCCTGGACGGTGAAGCGCACGGCCTGGCCCTGGTGGATCAGGCCGATGTCGCCTTCGTCCACCGTGGCCAGGATCTCCATCTCGGAGAGGTCCTCGGCGATGAGGAAGAGGACGGGCGCCGACATGCTCGCGGCCACGGTCTGCCCCGCGTCCACGGCCCGCTCGATGACCACCCCGTCGATGGGCGCGCGGATCTTCGCGTACTCGAGGTTCCGCCGCGCCTGCTCCAGGCCGACCCGGGCCTGCTCCAGGGAGGCGCTCACCACGTCGTACTGGTACTGGGCGGTCTCCACGTCCGAGGCGGCCACCACCTTCGCCTGGAAGAGTTCCGTGGCCCGCTCCAGGTTGCGGCGGGCCTGCTCCAGCTCCGCGGTGCTCCGGCCGAGGCTGGCCTCGGCGGACCGGACCGCCTGCTGGAGGATGGTGGGATCGATCTGGGCGAGGAGGTCCCCCTTCTTCACCTGATGGTTGAAGTCCACGTAGACCTCGGAGAGGAGGCCGGATACCTGGGTCCCCACCTCCACCGTCTGGGTGGCCTGGAGGGTCCCGGTGCTGGTCACCACCTGCTCCACCGCCCCCCTCTCCACCTCCACGAACCGGAAGGAGGCGTCGTCTCCGGCGCCCTGCCCGGCCAGACCATAGAGGGCGCCGGCCGTGCCCGCGATGGCCAGACCCCCCCAGAGTTTCTTCGCGTTCATCTTGAGCCATCCCCTCTCGGTTGCGTGTGCGGCGGTTGCCGCCCGCAAAGGAGAAGGGCATCAAGGGTGCCAGGAAGGAAACCCTTTGTATTCAGGGGTTTTCGGGGGATGGGGCCCCCGGGAGGGATGCGGATCCCGCAGGAGCCCTGCGGAATCCGCAGGCGGGGAGGGGCGATGGAGGGGAGGGTGTGGTGCCGGGGCGGGCCGGTGGGGGGAAGGGGTCTCCCCGGCGGCCCGCCTCCCTTCCGTCCCCTACCCCCGCGCCTTCCACGCCGCCAGGATCTCCGCTTCCCTTTCCGCCGGGAGGGGGCTGCGGAAGCCCCTGCGGCGCTCCTCCGTGACGGCGTCGGAGAGCCACCACTCCCGGAAATCGGCGTGGGTCCGGGCCAGCGGCCGGTGCTTGAGGCCGTGGGCCAGGGCCTTTTCGATGTTGACCCTGGTGTAGCCCAGCTCCGTGCCCCGGGGCAGGACCCAGGGCACGAGGTAGGTCAGCCCCTGGGCCTCGAGGAAGTCGTAATCGTCCACCCAGGTCCAGGTGACGGGGGCCCCGGTGCAGAAGCGGAGCCCGTGGAGGAACTCCTCCATGGTGAGGGCGGACGCCGGGCCGGCCACGTTGAACACCCCGCCGGTCCCGGCCTCGGCCAGGTCGAGCATGAACTCCGCCAGGTCCCTCACGTCCAGGAGCATGACCCGGTCGGTGCGCTTGCCCATGGCCAGGATCTCCCCGCCCCGGTCCATGCGCTCCACCCAGTACCCGTGCCGGTCCGACCGCTCCCCGGGCCCGGTGAAGTGCTGGGGGCGGACGAGGAGGGCCCGCTCCCCGAAGGCCTCCTGGACCGCCCGCTCCCCCAGCGTCTTCATGACGCCGTAGGCCGCGCTCCCGTTCTGGCCCCCGGACTCGTCCACGGCAAGGGGCTGGACCGTCTCGTCGACGTCGGGGGTGAGGTAGGGCCAGTACACCCCCGTGGAGGAGACGAAGACGTACATTTCCGCCGCGTCCTTCAGGAGCTGAGCCGCGTCCCGGGCCCACTCCCACCTGGAGGTGGAGTTGTCCAGGACCAGGTCCCACTCCCGTCCCTTCAGGGATTCGTAGTCCGGCACCGCCCGGTCCCCGTTCAGGTGCTCCACCCGCTCGAAATCGGCCGGGTGCACGGTGGGCTGGGTCCGCCCCCGATTGAAGATGGACACCGTGTGGCCCCGGGCCAGCGCCTCGTGGACCTGGTGGGGGCCCAGGAGGCTGGTCCCCCCCAGGATGAGGACCCGCAGGGGGGCGGAGGACGAAGCGCTCCCCCGTCGGAGCGAGCCGTCCGGCCCCGGCTGGGCCTGGCCGGCCGCCTCGATGCCCCGCTCCGCTCCTGCCGCCGCGCCCGCCCCGCCCCCCAGCCCCAACGCCAGGGTCCCGCCCGCCGCCGCCGTGGTCCTGAGGAATTCACGCCTCGATTGGGTCATGGAAGTCGCCCTCGCTCGGTTTCGTGTACGTGGCCCCGGCCGCCCTGTTCGGCCCGGAGGGAAACCGCCGGGTCCACCCGGGTGGCCTTCAGCGCCGGGAGCAGGGCCGCCACCCCCGCCACCGGGAGTACCGCCGCGGCGAGGCCCCCGAAGGTTAGGGGATCGGTGGGCCGAACGCCAAACAGCATCCCCCGGAGGCCTGGTGCCTACGGGCGATGGACGGATGAGGCGTCGGCCGGTTAAGCTGAATGCAGGGTATGGCGTGCCTGAACTCCCCCGGGGCCAGGAGCAGTCCATGAGCAAGCTGTTGAGAGGGGTGGCAGCCGGATGGGGAGCGAAGAAGCTCGGGGGCGGCTGCTTCTCCACCGTCATCGTCTTTCTCCTCCTCTGGTGGCTGCTCGGCCACTTCGATCTGTTCCGCTAGTCCGGGTGAAACTCCTGGGAGACCACCGGTGAAGGCGGCAGCGGGGCGCCCGTGGGTGGGCGTGGTGGGCGCCGCGTTCTGGTTCTGCGCCTGTGCCTCGGAGGCCCCTCCTGCCAACGCGGAGGGGGGCGGGACCGGCGCGGACGCCGACCCTCCGGCCACGCCGAACGTCCAGCTGATCGACTCGGCCCTTTCACCTGCGGTAGCCGGACAGGCAGGGTGGGACTACCACCAGGGCGTCGAGGTGGATCTCACCGGGGATGGTCGGCTGGAGCGCGTCGTCCTGACGGCGCGCGTGGAGATGGTCCGCGGCCAGCCAGCCTGGGACGACGGCCAGCCATGGCAGGTCTACGTCGAAGCGCCGGGGGGCGGGCGCACCTATCTCTACGCCCAGCGGCTGCAGCTCGGGACGCTTACCATGCGGGTGGGTTCACCGGATATGGCGCGGTGGGCCTCGGTCATTCTGTTGGAGGAGCTTCCCGAGAGTCTGAGCGTCTACGAGGTATCCTACTTCGGGCCCGACAGCGTGTCGGTAGCGGTTCGTTTCCGCCGGGACCTCGAGGCCTCTCAGGGGTCCGCCATCGCGCGGGCGCAACCGACCACAGGGACACCCGGTGCGAATGCCGGTCCGTCCGCGACCCCTCTCGAGCTTGCGGCGTTGAGCGCCATGCTGGACGTGCCGGTACAAGGTGTCGAGCGTTCCCGCCTCCGCGATACCTTCGCCGAGTCCCGGGGTGACCACGACCACGAGGCAATGGACATCCTTGCCGAGCGGGGTACGCCGGTCCTGTCCGCCACCGCCGGGCGCCTGCTCAGGCTCTTCGACAGCAATGCGGGTGGTCTGATGGTGTACGCGACGGACACGTCCGAGCGCTTCATCCTCCTGTACGGTCATCTGGACCGCTACGCGGATGGACTCGTGGAAGGGATGAGCCTCGACCGCGGGCAGGTGATCGGGTACGTGGGCACGACGGGCAATGCGCCCCCTGGGACGCCGCATCTCCATTTCGGCATCCTGCGCGGGGACCCCGCGGTATCCTGGTCCCGCGGGACGCCGGTGAACCCGTACCGGCTCCTCGTCCGGGACCCGCCTCCGGGGTGATGCGCCGGAAGTCTGCCTGCGTCGGCGAGTATCGCCATGCCCGCCGGGAGCCCAGGTCCCCGTCCGGTTCTTCGCCAGACCCGCCGGGGCAGGGAAGGGCGTCCCCCGGGGCTCAGCCCCCCCGCACCGGCGCCTCGGAGAAGGCCCGCAGCGCCTTCAGCCACTCCCGGCTCATGATGGCCAGAAGCCGCACTCCCTTCTCGGGGGTGGCCAGGGTGGGGTCGCCGGACACCCCGGAAGGGGCGTAGGCCGGGTCCCTCGGGTCCCGGGAGAAGAGCCCCGGGCGGTACCCGGGTCCCGGGGGTCCCCCCCGGGTCCGCTCCCCCTCCCGGGCCCGGTCCATCTTCACCAGGTTGGGCTGGAGCACCAGGTGGATGGAGGTCTCCAGTTCGTCGGCGTGCCCTCCCCACGACTGCCCCTGGAAGGCCTCCACCTCGGTGGTCTCCAGGTCGTCCCAGGAGACGACCAGGGCGGGCACGCCCGTCTGCACCCGGATCTCCCGGGCCACGATGGCCAGGGGCAGCCCGGTGGCCTGGGCGATCCCGGTGTTCAGGAGGACGAGGCGCCTGGCCCCGCCCTGGATCAGGGAGAGAGCCACCTCCCGGACGTAGGCCTGGAAGACCGCGGGATCGGCCACCTCCGTGCCCGGGTACCCCCGGAAGGCCGGGAACCACCCGTGGAGGATGGGGGGCGCCACCACCACCGGGAGGGAGTCCACCGCCACCCGGCAGAGCCACTCCATGACGGCGGCGTCGGCGTTCATGGGGAGGTGGGGACCGTGCTCCTTGGCCCCGGCGCCGAAGGGAAGGATCACGAGGGGCGCCGCGGCCATCCGCTCCTCGGCCTCGGGCCAGGTCAGCTCGCCCAGGAAGGCGCCGGGGGTGGCGGACGGGGTGGGTAGGACGTTGGGGGTGGTGGCCTCCCGGGCCGGCTGCCCGGCGGCGGGGACCGGCCCGGCGGAAAGAAGCACAACCGCCAGGAACAGGGTTCCGGAGGAGGGTTTCATGGGGCTTTCCACGGATCAGGAAGTGGTGCCCGGCAGGCCGGCACCGGGCTCGAAGGCGGCTCCGTCCAGGATGGCCCGGACGGCGGGCCGGTCCTGGCTATGCTCCAGACAGAGGGCGTAGAAGCTCCCCCTCACCCCCTCCAGCGTGCCGACCCTCTCCAGCCGGAATTCCAGGGCGGCGTCCTCGGCGATGACCTCCGGGACGACAATGGCCCCGGCCCCGGCCTGGGCGAAGACCCCCATGAGGGCGAAGTCGTCGAACTCCCCCGTCACCACGGGATACAGGTGGTGCTCATCCAGCCAGCGGTCCATCTCCCGGCGCATGGCCGCCCGCTCGGTGGGGACGAGGAGGGGAGTCCCGGTGAGGGAACGGGGGAAGGCGGGGAGGATCACCCGGGCCAGCTCCGGCGCCGCCATGAGGCACAGGCCGGTCTCCATGAGGAGCTTCCCGTAGGCCCGCACCGACACGGAGGAGGGAAGGGGGCCGTCGGAGAGGACCAGGTCCACGTCCTGGATCGCCAGATCACCCAGGAGGCGTTCCGGCGAGGCTTCCCGGCACTCGATGCGGATCTTGCCGGGGAGCCGGAAGACCGGTGCGATGAGGGCGTGGGCCACCCGTTTCGGGAGCACGTCGGCGACCCCCACGGTCAGGCGCATGGGCCTCTCCCCGGAATGCCTCACCACGGCGTCCTCCAGGTCATGGCCCAGGTCGAAGATCTCCTCGGCGTAGCCCAGGACCTGTCGCCCCGCCTCGGTGAGGACCAGGCGGCGGCCCCTCCGCTCGAAAAGCTCCACCCCCAGGGCTTCCTCCAGGTCCTGGATCTGGTGGCTCAGGGTCTGGGGGGTTCGCCCGATGTCCGCGCTGGCCCGGGTCAGCGTACCGGCCTTGGCCACGGCGTGGAAATAGCGGAGGTGGTGGTAGTTCAGCATCGCCCTTTACTTCGGTTTTTTCGAAGGAATTATTCGAATATTTCGAATGGAATGCAATAGCTTCCTTGGCTATCTTGAAGGCATGCCGCCCCTCCCCGCCGCCGTCCACCTCCTCCTCATTCTGGCTTCCGCGATCCTCCTGGCCCTGGGGGCCAAATTCGTGGTGGACGCCGCCGTGGCCCTGGCCCAGCGCCTGGGCATCTCGGAGCTGGTGGTGGGGCTCACCGTGGTGGCCGCCGGCACCTCCGCCCCGGAGTTTGGAGTCACCCTGGTGGCGGCGCTGGCGGGGCAGGACGAGATCTCGGTCGGCAACATCGTCGGGTCCAACATCTTCAACCTGGGCTTCATCCTGGGGGGAGCCGCCCTGCTGGGCGCCATTCCCACGGGGCGCCGGCTGGTATGGCGGGA
>JBFYZD010000095.1:0-16941 GCA_041309685.1 Gemmatimonadales bacterium
TACCGTCGGCGAGGGCCCCGGTGCTGGCACCCAGCGTCACCACGGTCCCGGCCAGGCTGGCGGCGAGCCAGCCCGGGGCGCCGGCTCCATAGGCGATTCCCGAGACGCTCAGAGCGCCCAGGGTCCCGCCACCCCCATTGGAGAGAACCACGTCCTGACTGGGAGGGTTCCCCCCATCCCGCACGGCGTCCATGCGAATGGAGGCGGGGGAGGCCACCAGGTCGGCGGCATCGGTGGTCCTGGTGACCGAGAAGGTGACGGCGACGGTGACCGAGCCGCCCTGGGTGCTGCTCACGGGCACGGTGGCCTGGTACGTTCCCGCCGGGAGAGCCCCGACCGCGGCGGAGAGCGTGAGTTGGGTTCCCGCGAAGGAGGCGCCCAGCCAACCCCCGGCGCCGCCGTAGACCACGGCACCCACCGAGATGGCGCCGAGGCTGGCGAAGGTCCCGGGGCCCGTGTTGGAGAGAGTGATGGCCTGGGAAGGGGGGTTTCCTCCGCCCTCCTGGGCGCTGAAGCTCGCCGAGCTGGCCGAAGCGGTAAGAACCGGAGCCCCGAGGGCGAAGGTCACGTTGATGACCGAGTTTCCCCCATTGGAGCTGGACACCGGCACCGTGGCGGTGTGCGTGCCATCCGGAAGGAGCCCGGTGGTGGCGGTGAGGGTGATGGCGCTCCCCGCCAGGGAGGCGGAGAGCCATCCCGCCGGACCGCCGTAGGTGATGACGCCCAACGTCACCGCTCCCAGGATCCCTCCCCCGGAGTTGGAAATCTGGACCTGCTGGGGAGCCGGGGAAGCTCCCCCCGCCACGCCCCGGAACTCCACCGCCGTGGCGGAGAGGGCCAGCCGAGGGGGATCGTTCCCCCTGGACACCGAGAGGGTGATGGAGAGGAGGTCACTCCCGCCGAAGGCGCTGTGGACGGGGAGCTGGGTGGAATAGGACCCGGCCACCAGGGAGGCGGACGCCGGAGCCGGGGTAAGGACCACCTCATGGCCCACGACCGAGGCCCCAAGCCAGGCGGCGGGAGGGGTCGCCGCCCCCAGGGAGAAAGCCCCCAGGGATTCCAGGGTCCCGGCGCCGGTGTTGGTGAGAGCCACGGTCTGGGGGGCCGGAGGAACCGGGTCGCCCTGTACCCTTCCGAAGGATACCACACGGGGGCTGGCGGTGAGGACCGGCGCCTCCACGGAGAGGGATACCTGGACCGTCCGGGTCGCACCGTTGCGGCTCACCACCTGGAAGGAGGCCTCCGAGTCCCCGGCGTCCAGAGCCGAGGTCCGGGCCTCCACCAGGACCCGGTTCCCCTCCATCGACAGCAGCAGCCACCCTCCGGCCCCCACCCCGTACACCGGTTCCGTGACCTCCAGCGTCCCCAGGGCCCCGAAGCCCCCCTCCCCGGAGTTGGAGAAGGAGACCACCTGGGTGGGGGGATCCGCTCCTCCCCGAATGGCCGTGAAGGCCAGGGTCTCGGTGGAGACGGCCAGGACCGGTTGGCCGATGCTCAACTGCACCCGCACGGAATCCGGCTTTGCCCGGGTCTCCTCCTGGGGGGAGGACTCAAAGACGAGGAAGGCCTCGCTCAGCCCCGGGTCCAGGGACCCGGGATCGGCCTCGATGCGGAACTCCGGAGCCCGATCGGTCCCCCCGGAGCGCTCCAGGATGAGCCAATCCGCCACCGCCCCCCGGTACCGGATGGCGGGCGGATGCACCAGGAGAGTCCCGTTCCCGCCATTCCGCACCGTGAGCCATTGGGTGAGGGCCGAGTCTCCCGGGACGGCCGCGAAGGTCAGGGGGCTCACGGAAAACTCGAAGGTGGCTCCCCGGAGGGTTCGAGCGATGATCCTAACCCGCCTGAGGTCCGAGCTGTTCCGGGCTTTCAGCACCACCTCCGCCACGTCGGCCTGTTCCTGCTCCTCCTCGGCATAGGTGGGCTGGAGGACCAGGAGGGCCCCGTCGTCGTCCTGGCTCAGGATGGCCGTTCGGAGCCAGCCCGTCCTTTCGGTGGTGATGTAGTCCACCCCCCCCACCTGCTCCACGCCCCCCAGGGGGCCTTCCCCGTTGTTCGTGATGCGGACGGTGTCGGAGGCCACGCTCCTCCCCCGGGCGAACCGGAAGAGCTGCACGGTGGGGCGGTCCACGGCGAGCACCGCCGGGAGGACCTCGTCGGGAGCCACCACCCTCTCATCGAAACAGGAGGCGACATGGACCGCAGCGAGGACCACCAGAGCGGAGACGAGTCGGGGCGCCTTCATCTAGAAGCCTCCCTGGAGCCCCAGGGTCCAGAGCACCTGGCTCCTCAGGCCACCTTCGTTGAGGGGGAGGAGGGCATTCCCCACCAGGACTACCTTCCATAAGCGGAGCTTGAAACCCAGCGCCCCGTCCAGCCGATTGTCGTTCAGCGTCGGCAGGTTCGAGGTGGGCACCTCCAGCAACCCACCCTGGGCGTCCTGGATCGTCACCTCCTTGCGGACCAGAGGGTTGTCCCCCAGCGGGACCTCCGCCAGAAGCTCCCCGGCCAGGGTGAGGCGGGCCGAGGACCGGTGATCGAACCCCAGGCTCCCCAGGAGCGCGTTCCGCTCCCCCTCGGCGGTACGAAGGACGCCGCCCAGGTTCAGATGGGGCGAGAATCCCGCCATGGGCGCCACGGATACCACCCCCAAGCCTTGAACCCACCAACCTCCCGAGCCCAGGAAGTCTTCGTCCCTCCCGGTGGGGATCCGGACGTCGGAGAGGACGGCGAGGGCCATCCGGCGCTCGGTCCCCGTCAGGCGCAGCTTCCCCCGCACCAGGGCGTCCCCCAGGCCGGTAGCTCGCTGGAGGGGGAGAACGGCCCGCTCCCGAAGCTTAGGGTCTTCCGTCGGCCCGCCGAAGGAGAAGCCGGCGGCGGGGTCTTCCCCTTCTCCGATGACGATCTCCGCGTCGCTGAACCCGCTCAGGCTGGCCTGGACCACGGGAACCAGGACGCTGACGTCCAGACGGTCGGAGATCCCGGCCGTGAGGAAGAGGTTGGCCACCCTGGCCTGGAAGGACATCCGGGTGGATACCGAAAGGTAGGTGCGCTCGATGGCGGGATCGCCAAGGGGGGGACCGGCGGGGGGAAGATCCCGCTGCACCACGTTGAACCGAAGGGCCTCCAGAGACACCCCCCGGAGATGCTCGAACCGGAGGTCGGTGAGGTTGGCCCCGATGAGGAGATGCCCCCGCCCCAGGGTCAGCCCCCGCTCTCCCAGGATCGGGCCGAGGGAGTTCTCCTCGTTCCGGATCGGGATCCCGAGGGCGCTCAGCCGGAAGGTCTCACCGCTCCCCGCCGAGGGCACCGGGATGGTGGCGATGCCGAGGGCGATGGCACCCTGGAGATAGCGGGTAAGCTCCAGGGCCGTGGCGTTGGCGTTGGTGCTGAACGCCTCCTGGGCAAAATCGGGCGTTCCGCTCCCGCTCTTCAGGCAGAAGAGGACTTCCGATCCGCAACCCGTCCCGAAGGTGAACAACTCCCCGAACCGCCCCCGGAGACTGCCATCCTGTCCGGCGGCCGGGAGGGGGCCTGCCAGAAGAACGGCCGCCAGGAACAGGGCCATTCTCCTGGCGGGCGGGGCCTTGGCAGCAAGGAAGAGCTCGGAGGAAATCATCCCGTGACCATCCCCTCCGGGAAGGGGGCTGGTGAGGCATAGGCAACCCGGATCGAGAACCGGGTTGAATCTGCCCCTATCCCGCCTCAGGCGCAACGGAACCCGAGGCGGTCGGTCTTCCCCCAGCCGGGGGCGGAGGGGTCAGGCCGCCCTCGAGGCCTCAGGAGCCAGGGCCGCGCCCCGGTTGGGGCCCAGGAGCCACGCCTCGGCCTCACCGAAGTCCAGGAACCAGTTGATGGAGCCGGCATCGGAGCGGTCGTGGCCGGGCAGGGGGTCCCCGGACTGGAGGGCGGGCGGGGAGGCAAGAAGAATCGCCATGCGCTCCCCTTCCCTCCCGGGAAGGGCGGAGCGAAGCTCGCGGAGGAGACCGGAGGCTTCCTGGAAGCCGACATCCACGAGGAAGCCACGGGAGAGGTCCCAGAGGACGAGGGAGGTGGAGGACCCCTTGAGGGCTCCCCGGGCATAGCTTCTCCACTCCTCGGCACCGACAGGTCCGATCAGCTCGTGGATCGTCAGGTCGGCGGCCGGTTCAACCGTCGTGAAGATCATCTGCGCCAACCCCGGTTGCGGGCGCTTCTACCGGGGCCCCCGATCTCGAGGAGACAAGTCCCGACCCAACCCAACCCCATGGCCCTCACCCGCATCATGGTATCGGCACCGGGAGAGCCGGTCTTTAGCCAGGGAGCGCTTCCCCGCGGTCCGTCGCCTCCGGATGGCCTCACCTCCAGGCCACCGCCTCCCCGATCCGACCCCGGAGCCCGCACCTCCCGGGAGCTGCGTCTCATTCCAGGTAGGTATACCCGTCCAGCCCCTCGTCCAGGAAGCGCCGCATGCTCACCGCCTCCAGGAGGGTGATGCGCTTGGCCGCCAGCGCCCCCTCCACCTCCCGCCTCAGGCTGCGGCGGATGGCATCGGGGTCGAACTGGACGTACTTCAGCACCTCCCGGACCGTGTCTCCTTCCACCACCTCCTCCAGTTGCCAGTCCCCGTTCTCCCCCACCTGCACATGGACGGCGTGGGTGTCCCCGAACAGGTTGTGGAGGTCCCCCAACGTCTCCTGATAGGCCCCGGCGAGGAAGACGGCCAGGTAGTAGGGCTCGTTGGACCCCGAGGGTCCGCCCGGCTCGGCCGCGTCCCGGAGGGCGTGGAGCCTCAGCGACTCCTGGGGCTCCCCTCCGCCCCCCGGGAAGCGATCCACCCGCCCGTCGGAGTCGCAGGTCATGTCGGCCAGGATCCCCCGCCGCGTGGGCTCTTCGTGCAGGCGATGGATCGGGGTGATGGGAAAGACCTGGTCGATGGCCCAGGAGTCCACCAGGGACTGAAAAAGGCTGAAGTTGCAGAAGTAGATGTCCGCCAGACGGTCCGGGAGGCCCAGCATCTCGTCGGGAAGATCCTCTCCCAGCTCGGCCGCCGCGCGGCGGGCGATGACCCAGTAGAGCTCCTCCGTCGCCGCCCGGGCGATGATGCCCATGTAGCCCAGGTTGAAGAGGCTCATGGCCTCGTTGAGGGCGTGGTCGGCATCGTGGTAGAGCTCGGCCGCGTCCCTTTCCGGCTCGGTCAGCCGCTGGAAGGCGTCCACCATATCGAGGAGGGGCTGCGGGGCCTCGGGATCCGCCAGGGCCTTCTCCACCAGACCCATGTTGGGCACCTCCGGGAACACCCTGGCCCCCAGCGCCTGGAAGACCAGGACCCCGGAGTGGGCCACCAGGGCCCGGCCCGACTCGGTGATGAGGTTGGGGTGGGGCACCTTGGCGTCGTCACAGATGGACTTCACCCGGTAGACCACGTCCTCGGCGAACTGCTGGATGGTGTAGTTCACCGACGATTCGGTGGCGGACTGGCTCCCGTCGTAATCCACTCCCAGCCCTCCGCCCAGATCCAGGTACCCCATCGGCGCCCCCAGGCGCACCAACTCGACGTAGAGGTTGGCGAGCTCGCTCACGGCGTACTTGAAGGTGCGGATGTCGAAGATCTGGGAGCCGATATGGCAGTGGAGCATGCGCAGCCCCCCCAGGAGTTCCTTCTCCTTGAGGAAGTCCACGGCCGCCAGGATCTGGCTGACGGAGAGTCCGAATTTCCCCCGCACCCCCCCGGACTCGGCCCACCGCCCGATCCCTCCCGAGGCCAGCTTGGCCCGGATGCCGAACTGCGGGGTCACCCCGTGGTTCTGGGCGGAGCGGACGATGAGCTCCAGCTCGTGGACCTGCTCCGCGACGGGGAAGATGTTCCTCCCCATCTTCGCCGCCAGGAGGACCGTTTCGATGAACTCCCCGTCCTTGAAGCCGTTGCAGATGAAAGGCATCTGGCTCAGCCCCTCGGTGAGGGCCAGCCCCGCCAGGAGCTCCGGCTTGGACCCCGCCTCGATTCCGAAGCCCAGCTCCACACCCAGGTTGCGGATCTCCTCGCAGATATTGCGCTGCTGGTTGACCTTGATGGGGTAGACGCCGGTGTAGGTGCCCGTGTAGCCGTTCTCGGCGATGGCATCGTCGAACGAGCGGCGAAGCTCCCGCATCCGGTGATCCAGGATCCCGGGAAAGCGGAGGACGACCGGGGGGCAGATCCCCCGGGCCTCCAATCCCTGGATGATGTCCAGGAGATCCATCTTCTTCTGGCGGTCGGTGCCGGGGTATACCTCCACCGTTCCCCGGGGGGAGACGCCGAAGTACCCCAGCCCCCAGTCCTCCATCCCGTAGAGGGCTACGGAGTCGGCGGGGGTCCAGGCATGGGCCTTCTCTGACTCGACGGACATTTCTTGGGTGCCGTTCCATTCGGGAAGAGGGACACGGGCGGTCGGGGCCGGCGCGGGAAGGCGGCCGGGAACGCGGCAGCAGGAAGATGGGCTGTGGAGGCCTGGTTGAAAAGCGCGAGGACGCGGGAAGAACACTCTGGTGTTCCGCTCGCCTTGCGCGCACCTTCCCCGGACACCGCCGAGAACGGCGCTCGGGCCCGCCACCGGGCGCGCACCATCCTGAACCCTCCGCACCCGTCGAGACCGCGTGCCCACTTCCCTTCCCATCTTCTACGACTGCGCCAACTGCCCGGCCTATTGTTGTGCCTACCCCCGCATCCAGGTGGATCCGGAGGACATCCGGCGCCTGGCCGAGCACTTCGCGGTGGACGAGGAGACGGCCCGCCGGCGATTCACCAAGAAAGGCCTCGATCCGGGTGAGGTCGTCCTGAGGCACCACCGTGACCCCGTCTACGGCACGGTGTGCCGCTTTCTCCACAGGGGCGAGCGGAGGTGTACGGTCTACCAGGCCCGCCCCGGGTCCTGTCGGGATTACCCCGGCTCCCGGTCCTGTGCCTACTACGCCCTCCTCATGGCGGAACGGCGCCGCCAGAAGCGCCCCGACTTCATCGTCCGGGCCTACAACGTGACGGATCGGTGAGGGGGCGCCGGCCAGCGCACCTTGCTGCCGTGGCAGGGTCCGGCAAGATTGGAATCACCCCGATCTGCCCCCGCCACTGGAACGAGGAGGATCCATGTCCAGGGAAGCCGTAGTGTCCTTCCTTCAGGAGGTGGCCAAGGACCCCGACCTGCAGAGGGAACTGGCCACCTTCGCCGCGCAGCACGGTTACGCCTTCACGGCCGACGAGCTGGCGGAAAGCGATCTCGCCGCCCTGTCCGGTGGGGTCACCGATCTGGGCGGCACCCTGATCGAGACCATCGCGAAGAAGCCCGGAAAGAAGGCGGTTTCGGAGTCGGGAACGCCGTAGCCCCGGGGTTTTCAGAACCCCGCTTCCTCCTTCCGGGCGGTGATCTCGTCCGGAAGGATCCTGCTCCGGTCGCAGAAGGAGTCGCTGGAGCCCGCCCCCCGCCCGATGAGGCTGCGGTGGCCCCGGGAAGTCCCGTGCGGCGATCCCACCCCACCCCCCGGGCTCAAGGCCGGCTCCTTCTTGCCGAGACTGTTACCAGACCCTCGGCAACGCGAGACCGGAATGCTAAAACGACTGCTCCAGCGATGGATGGGCCGCCCGGGCCGCCCCCGGGCAGGGGAGGCACGCCCGGTGGAGGTCTCCCCCTCCTTCGGCGCCCCATTCTCGGGGCGGGGTGCGGATCCGGCCGGTGGGGACGGCCAGCCCAGCGCACCGGCCAGGCCTCCGGGGGCGCCCACCCCGGCCCCGGCTCCGCCCCCCCCGCCCCCCACCATCCCTCCAGGATGGACGATGAAGGAGTACCTCTCGGAGCGGATCCGGGACCGGTCCCGGTGGTTGGAGGGCCGGTACGGCCAGGACACCCGGGAGACGGACCACACCCGGCTCCTGCAGGTGCTCCGGGACAGCCCCTCCTCCGTCATCCGCCGTCCCCCCCTGGCCGCCCGCAGGCTCCTTCAGGAGAACCGGAAGCCCAACACCAGTCTGGGGCGTCTCGCGGAGATCATCGAGACGGACCCGGGTCTTCTCCAGGCTCTCCTGAAGCACGCCAACTCAGCCTACTACGCCACTGCCCTGGGAGGAAACCCCATCGCGTCGGTCCCCCCGGCCCTCCAGCGGCTGGGGTCGAAGGGGATCGAGATCGTGGTCATGTCCCAGATGGTGGAGGGGGCCCTTTGCCGCCCTGGGGCCGGGTTGGACGAGATGGCGGGAGCCGTCTGGTCCCACATGGTCCGGGTGGCTCCCCTCGCCCGCGCGCTGGCGCCCGGGTTCGGCGCGGACCCGGAGGAAGCCTACGCCCTGGGCCTGCTTCACGACGTGGGGAAGCTGGTCTTCTTCAACCGGGTGGCGGACCTCAGGAAGAGCCTCCGGCGCCCGATCCGGATGGCCCCGGGCTTCCTTCCCGCCGCCCTGAGGGAGCTCCACGAGCCTCTGGGGAGCCTGGCCCTGCTGGAGTGGGGCCTGGGCGACGAATCGGCCCGGGCCGTGGCCCACCACCACCGGAATCCCCCGCTCACCCCCCCCTGCCCCCTCAGCGAGGTGCTCTTCGTGGCAGAGCGGTTGGACCTTCAGGCCGGGAGCGGGGAAGGCGCCCCGGAGCTGGCGGCGCTATGGCGGTCCGGGGAGCTCACGGCCCCCCTCCCCCGGGTGGCGGCCATCTGGGAGAGGATGCCCCGGAAGAAGGAGGCCCCGGCGGCCTGAGGCCCCCGGCGTCCGGCCCCGGCTACTCTCCGCCGAACTTGAGCCCCTGGGCCAGAGGGAGCTTGGTGCTCCAGTTCACCGTGTTGGTCTGGCGGCGCATGTACTGCCTCCAGGAATCGGAGCCCGATTCCCGGCCCCCGCCGGTCTCCTTCTCCCCACCGAAGGCCCCCCCGATCTCGGCACCGCTGGTGCCGATGTTCACGTTGGCGATGCCGCAGTCGCTCCCCCGGTGGGAGAGGAAGGTCTCCGCTTCCCGGAAGTTGTCCGTGAAGATGGAGGAGGAGAGTCCCTGGGGCACCCCGTTCTGGAGGGCGACGGCCTCCTCGATCTCGTCCACGGCCTGAGCCGGGGTGGAAGCCGGGTTGCCGTAGCTGAGGATGTACAGGATGGGAGCGAAGGTCTCCTCCTGCACCACCTCCCAGTGGTTCTCCGCCTCGGCGATGCAGGGAGTGATGTAGAGCCCCCCCGGATAAGCGTCCCCGGTCAGGCGCTCTCCCCCGTAGAGGATCTTCCCGCCGGCCGCCACCACCCGCTCCATGGCCTTCTCGACGTCCTTCACCGCCTGGGCGGTCACCACCGGCCCCATGATGGTGCTCCGGTCCAGGGGGTTGCCGATCCGGACGGACCTGTAGGCCGGGAGGAGGCGGCGCAGGAACTCGTCCTTCACGGAGGCGTGGACGATGATGCGCCGGGTGGAGGTGCAGCGCTGCCCCGCCGTTCCCACCGCGCCGAAGAGGACGGCGGGAAGGACCAGATCCATGTTGGCGCTGGGGGTGACGATGATGGCGTTGTTCCCTCCCAGCTCCAGAATGGTCCGGGCCAGGCGGCCGCCCACCACCTGGGCCACGTGCCGCCCCACGTCACACCCGGCCGTGGCCGACACCAGGGGGATGCGTTGGTCGTGGAGGAGCCGCTCCCCCACCGTGGAGCCCTTCCCGATCGTCAGGCTGAAGATGGCCGGATCCACTTCGTTGGCCCGGCACACCTCGGCGGCGATCCTGGTGACGGCGATGGCGGTGAGGGGGGTCTTGGAAGCCGGCTTCCAGAGGGTGGAGTCGCCGCACACGGCCGCCAGCGCCGCGTTCCAGCTCCACACGGCCACGGGGAAATTGAAGGCGCTGATCACGCCCACCACCCCCAGGGGATGCCACTGCTCCCGCATGTGGTGGTCGGGGCGCTCCGACTGCATCGTGAGCCCGTAGAGCTGCCGGGAGAGTCCCACGGCGAAGTCGCAGATGTCGATCATCTCCTGCACCTCCCCCTCCCCCTCGGCGATGATCTTGCCCATCTCCAGCGTCACCAGCGCCGCCAGGTCCGCCTTCTTCTCCCGCAGGGCATGGCCGAGCTGCCGGACCACCTCCCCCCGCTTGGGGGCGGGCACCGTCCGCCAGTGGAGGAAGGCGTCGTGGGCCCGGCCCATGATCCGGTCGAACTCCTCCTCGGTGACCTGCTGGACCCGCCCGATCCGGGTTCCGTCCACCGGGGTGAACACGTCCAGGAGGGGGCCCGAGCCCATCCACTCCCCGTCGAAGCCTCCGGGGTTCACCTCATCGATGCCCAGTCTCTTCAGGAAATCGTACATGACGCACACCCCTGGTCGTTCTCGTGATCGGCGGAGGGGGGCCCTGGCGGGCTCCCCCGTGGGCGGCACCCGGCCATCCTGTCCCCGGGTGAAATCCAGCCGGTAGTCTAGCGCCTTTGGGAGACCCTCACCACCGCTTCCGCCCCGGGACCCACCTCGACCTCCATCCAGCTCTCCGGCCCCTCCCCCGGGTCGGTGCGGAGCTGCGCGGCTCGCTCGGCGCCGTCGACGGACAGGACCGGGTGCTCCCGTGCTCCGCGAAAACTCTATCCACCCTGCGGCAGTTGTCTCAGGGAACGAGGGAAGCCTTCGGTCTGGCGGAGGGGGAGGCGAAAGACCATTCGGATCGTAAGCGCCGCCTGAATAGCCAGGTCCGAGGAACGCCCCTTGACGCCATGACGTCTTAATGTCACCATTGGATATGGCTACGAAATCCAAACGCACCACGGTCTACTTCGATCCTGCACTCCACCGAGCGCTTCGCCTCAAGGCCGCTGAGACGGACCAGAGCCTTTCTGATCTCGTCAATGCGGCTGTACGCGAAACCCTGGTTGAGGACTCTGAGGACCTCGAGGCCTTCGAAGCCCGGTCCCGCGAGCCCAGCCTTTCCTTTGAAGAGGTTCTCAAAGACCTGAAGCGCCGTGGCAAACTATGATCTCCGTATCAAGCCATCGGCGGTCAACGAGTTAGAAGCTCTGCAGACCAAAGACCGCCGGCGCATCGTCAAGAAGATTCAGGACCTCGGGTCAGAACCTCGTCCGCCGGGGTGCGAAAAGCTCTCCGGACATGATCGGTACCGCATCCGGCAAGGGAACTTCCGAATCCTCTACGAAATCCAGGACAGCGAATTAACGGTGGTCGTAGTCAAGATCGGACACCGCAGGGATGTTTATCGCCAGGCACGGTAGCCAAAGGACGGCGATCTCAGGATAGTGTGCGCATTCCGGCCAAGTGGAGGGCCCGGTTCGGGCCAAGTGGCGGGGTCGTTTCGGAGCAGGTGGCAGGCTCGAAGCGAAGCGACGCTGGAGTGATCAGTTCAGGCTGCAGCCGGGTCGGCCGAGGAGATGGACGAGGCGATCGAGGATCGCGTCTGCGAAGGTGGCATCCCCCCTGACATCGTGCCCGTGTTCGATGAGGAGTTGACTGGTGACGAGGGTCGCCCTCTGGCCGTAGCGGTCGTCGAGGAGCTCGAGGAGATCTCTGAGCTGGGACGCCTAACCCCTCAGGCTCTCCGGTCCCGCCGCAGACGTGCCTGGAATCCCACCCTTCCCACCACAGCACCTCAATACCCCACCCCACCGGGTGTTGTTAACCCGTCCCGCCCCCACCGCCTTATTCTCCCCCGACACCTTCCAAGGGTCGGTCAAGGGGCCGCAGGGTCCTTCATTTTCCTATCCTTCCTCCTCCTGGTCACCGGCCCGGTGAAGTTCTTCCACGGCCGCCAGCTCCAGCCCCGGGAGTTCACCCTCCTGGCCCGGGAGGGTGAGGAGGACGACGGGGGGGCCACCGGGACCATCTTCGTCTCCTACCCCGCCAGCGAGGAGGTGCCGCAGTGGGTGCTGCGCAGGGTGTTCGCCCACAACCTGGAGTGGCTCCTGAAGGAGGTGGAGACCGAGGAGTTCCTGGGCGATGGGGCTGGCGCCCCTGGGGGAGGCCTTCCAGGCTCTGCACCGGCCCGCCAGGCTGGGAGAGGTGGTAGGCGGGCGCCGCCGCCTCGCCTACGACGAGCTCTTCTTCCTCCAGCTCGTGCAGGCGCAGGTGCGGCATCGCCAGACCCGGGCGCTTCCCGGGATCCCGTTCCGGCGCACCAACGAGCTCATCCGCCCCCTGCGCGAGACCCTCCCCTTCCAGCTCACCGCCGCGCAGGCTCGCGTGTTGGGGGACATCTACGCGGACATGACCTCCCCGCGGCGCATGAGCCGCCTGCTCCAGGGGGACGTGGGCTCGGGGAAGACGGTGGTGGCGCTCTTCGCCCTGCTCCTGGCGCTGGAGGGAGGGTACCAGGGAGCCCTCATGGCCCCCACCGAAATCCTGGCCGAGCAGCATGCGTCCAAGCTGGGGGCCATGGTCAGGCCCCTGGGGGTGGACCTCCTCCTCCTGCGCGGCGGGATGCCTGCCGCGGAGCGCCGGGACGCGCTCGCGCGCATGGCCGACGGCCGGGCCCGCATCGTGGTGGGCACCCACGCCCTCATCGAGAAAGGAGTGGCGTTCGCGCGCCTGGGGCTGGTGGTGGTGGACGAGCAGCACCGCTTCGGCGTGCGCCAGCGCACGGCGCTGGCGGCGCGGGAGGGCCGCCCCGACGTCCCGGTCATGTCCGCCACCCCCATCCCCCGCTCGCTGGCCATGGCGCTCTACGGCGACCTGGACCTGAGCCTGCTGGACGAGCTGCCCCCGGGCCGCGAGCCGGTGGAGACCCTCCTCCTTTCCCCCCGGGAGCGCAAGAAGGTCTATCGCGTCCTGGAGGAGGAGATGCAGGTGGGGCACCAGGCCTACGTGGTCTACCCCCTGGTGGAGGAATCGGAAAAGGTGGACCTGCTCTCCGCCAGCGAGGAATACCGGCGCCTGGCCGGGGAGGTCTTTCCCCAGCGCCGCCTCGGGCTCCTGCACGGTCAGCTGCCGGCCGCGGAGAAGGACGGGATCATGCGCGCCTTCCTGGCCCGGGAGCTGGACCTGCTGGTGGCCACCACCGTCATCGAGGTGGGGATCGACGTGCCCAACGCCACCGTCATGGTCATCGAGCACGCCGAGCGCTTCGGGCTGTCCCAGCTGCACCAGCTGCGTGGACGGGTGGGGCGGGGAGGGGACAAGAGCCGCTGCATCCTGGTGGCCGGGGCCGGGGAGATGGCCTGGGAGCGCCTCAAGATCTTCCGGGGCACCAACGACGGCTTCGAGATCGCCCGCGCCCACCTGGAGATCCGGGCCATGGCGACCTGTTCGGCACCCAGCAGCACGGCCGCGATCCCATCCTGCGCCGCGCCGACCTGGCCCGCCACGAGCCCCTGCTGCGCCCCGCCCAGGAGCGGGCCCGGGCCCTGGTGGCCACCGATCCCGAACTGGCGGCGCCCGCCAGCCAGAAGGTCCGGGGCCTCCTGTGCGCCCGCCACGAGGAGAAGCTTCGGTTGTACGGGGTGTTGTAGAGGGGAAGGGGCTTCCCGGGGCCGCGCGATCGCAAGCCCCGCAGCCGTCAGACCACCCTCCGCCGAAGCTCCTTGATTCTCCATTCGCCACCGGTCCAGGTGACCTCCAGGACGGGGGACACCCCCACCGGCATGAAGTACCAGGCGCTTACCCGAACTCCGACTTCCAGCACGAAGGCCTCGGGGCTCGGGTGGGCCAAGAGAGAAAGGTATATCAGGGTGCCGTCCTCGCGGATCCAGGACGTCATGGCCGCCGGGTCCATGTCGGACCTGCCGCCGACGACATCCTCCCGGACAGGACTGGCTCGAATCAGACGCTGGAGCTCGGGGCTGTCCCTACTTCCCTGGGCCACCGCACCTTCCCACGCCGCGGCCAGACGCACCTCCTTGGCAGAGCAGATCTCCGAGATCACGGAGGCCATCTTCCCCGGGTCAAGGCGGGTGTGCCGGACAAACGCCGCCGAGAGCTCCAGGTCCAGCCACACGGGCCCGGGGCGGGGCTCCTTCAGCAAGCCATTCGCCTCCAATCCCCGGGGGATCACTTCCCGAAGCAGCTCCTCGAAGTCCTGGGCGGTTCCTCCAGAGGGCCACATCATCCCCAGGGAAACAGCTGCGCATGATACGCAGATCAGCCGCGTCGCCCTCATAGCCAGGGCGCTCCTTTCCAGGCTGAGCACAATCAAGGGACCTGGTTGGCCGGATTGCATTCGGAGCCGAAATCGATTGCGGACATGAAACCGTCGGAGTATCCCTCCAGGTAATGCCCGGTCAGTTCGTGAACAATGATCTGATGTTGAATCCCGGAAAACGATGGACTCCCCAGGAAAACCTCACTGAACCAGAGGCGGTACTCAACCTCCCCGTTCGTCTCCCACATCCAAGAGGGAGCGGGGTCGTCCGCGTCGAATCCGAAAGCCTCGCTGGAATCGGTGCTGTTGAGCCGGGCAAAGAGCTCTCCCGCCGCATCCTGGCAGACCCCGCCCATGCGCGCCAAGTCGGCGAAAACCTCCCATAGGCGTTCGCACAGCGCTGAAGGAAGCACGTCGTCACATACGGATGCAGGAAGGAGTAAAGAGCGTTCCGCTTCGGGATGCCAGATAGGGTTGGACTCACAGCCCGCAAGCATCCCCAAAGTGATGGGCAACAGCAGGTGGGATGCTATCGAGTGGGTCGAGGCTATTCGACGCTGGGTCACGGACGCAGCCCCTGGCGAGATCGCTCTCTGTCTCCGTTTCCTTTCCAAAAAGAAACCCGAGCTCCCCTGGGAAGCGCAATCGTGGGTTCGTTGATTCGGGCACCGCAGGCCGGGGAAGCCGGAAGGACTTCCGGGATCTATCCTTAGCTCTTGCCGGTACCGGTCGCCCCGACGACGAGGACCACCTGGTGGTTGCGGATCCAGTCACAGCCTGCAAGTAGGGGATGCGCACCCCACCAGGTAAGGGAACCGATGGTCCACAGTCCCCAGATGGGCGGCCAGGACTGCCCCTCCCGAGTGCCCCAGGGCCAGTATCCTCCCCGGATCGAACCCGGTTCTTTCCGCCTGGGCGTGGGCCCAGGCCAGGGCGCGGAATGCGTCATTCACCGGTTCGGGGTACGCCTCCCCTCCCCTGACCTTCAGGAAGAGGACCGGGTATCCCCTCTCCCCTCTCCCAGCCATCGGCCGAAACCCATGCCCAACCTTATCGTCGGCGCCGTCCCGAGACCACCACCCTACGCCGCATCGTCAGGGAACACCTGGAGACCTACCTGGCCCTGGCCAATAAGGCCGATTCCACCGGCGACGTCGTACCGGATCACCTGGAAAAGGAGTTCCGGAGCTACCTGACATGCGGCATGACCTCCGCTTCGCTCCGGAGAGCCTCCGGGACGCCTTTCCTGGTCTCCGATCATCATCCGGGCCGGAGGGTTCTGGTCCACGGCCTTGCTCGGGCACGGTGCTCGAGTTTCGGCTACGACTTCCTGGTGGCGTTCTCTTGCAAGGGCCGAGGCGTTTGTCCCTCCTGCGGAGCCCGCCGCATGGCCGATACCGCGGCCCACCTGGTGGACCACGTCATCCCCCATGTCCCCGTCCGCCAATGGGTCCTCTCCGTCCCCAAACGCCTCCGGCCCTTCCTCCATCACCAACCCCGAACTGCCAGCGCCGTCCTTTCTGACCGATCCCGAACCCATCACCCGGATTCTGGCCCACATCGGTGAGCCCACCTCACCCCCCCTCCTCCATCCCCCCAGGGGGCCGCCCCAGACCGAGTTCGACATGGGGCCCGACGGTGCAATACCACAAGAGGTCGCCCAGGAACCTTTCCCCGACGACCTCAATCAAAGCCCCGAGTTCGATCCTGCCGACCCCGAGCCCGTTCCGGAAGACGACTTCGATCTGAGCCGGGACGCCTAACCCCTCAGGCTCTCCGGCCCCGCCGCAGGCGCGCCCGGAATCCCACCCTTCCCACCACCACACCTCAAAACCCCACCCCACCTGGTGTTTTTTACCCGTCCCGCCCCCTCCGCCGCATTCCCCCGACACCTTCCAAGGGTCGGTCAAGGGACCGCAGGGTCCTTCTTCTTCCTATCCTCGGTCGCACCGGGTGGGGCTTTCCCGGAAGGCCAGACTCACGCAGGTTCTCCCGGGGCCCACCGGGCGCCCAGCCAAGGCAACGTCCGCGACCCTGTGGAAAGAGAGGATCCCATGGCCGAAATCACCTGCGAACTCTGCGTGGAGGGCGTAGACGGAGCCCTGGCGGCGGCCGCCGGGGGCGCCCACCGCATCGAGCTCTGCGCGGGGCTGGTGGAGGGGGGGACCACCCCCAGCGCGGGCGTCCTGGCGCTGGCCCTGGAGAGGGCCGGAGTGGACACCATGGTCCTGGTGCGCCCACGGGGTGGGGACTTCCTCTACTCCGAGCCGGAGCTGGAGGTCATGCTCAGGGACGTAAGTGCGGTGCGGCAGATGGGGGCCATGGGGGTGGCGACCGGTGTCCTCACCCGGGAGGGGGAGGTGGACCGGGAGGCCACGGCCCGCCTGCGGGAGGCCGCCGGCCCCCTGAGCTTCACCTTCCACCGGGCTTTCGACATGACCGCGGACCCCCACGAGGCGCTCGAGGCGCTGGTGGAGCTGGGGGTGGACCGCGTCCTCACCTCGGGGCAGGCGGCTGGCGTTCCCGACGGGCTCCCCCTGATCCGGGCGCTCGTCCAGGCGGCCGGGGACCGGATCGTGGTCATGCCCGGCGCCGGGGTCCGGGAAGAGAACGCACGCTCGATCCTGGAGGGCACGGGCGCCCGCGAGATCCATTTCGCCGCCATGGCGTGGGCGGAGAGCCCCATGCTCCACCGGAACCCCCGCCCCCGCATGGGAGGCACCGAGGTCCCGGGGGAGTACCGGCGCCAGGTCACCGACCCGGATCGGGTGCGGGCGCTGATGGCGGCCGTGTCAGGGCGTTGAACAGGAGCTTGAAGTTGGCCACCGTCTGGGCCCGGTTGTGGAGGCTGAACCCCACCAGCACCAGGCGGCCCTCCCCGTAGGGGACCTCCACCAC
>JBFYZD010000096.1:0-6257 GCA_041309685.1 Gemmatimonadales bacterium
TCCCCTCCCGGTGGTCGGACCTGCGGGGGTCGAAGGGCTCGGCCCACTCCCCCCCGCTGGTCTTTCCCCGCATGAAGCGGGTCTCGGGGTCGAACACGTTCCGCCACCGGGACGAGCGGACGATATAGTGCTCGTACACGTCCTCCGTCTTCAGATCCAGGGCCAGGGAGGCCACGGCCCAGTCATCGAAGGCCAGCTCCAGCGTCTTGGTGACGGATTCCACCTCCAGCTCGGTGGGGATGTAGCGGTGGGCCGTGTAGTGGCCCACCCCCCGCCCCTCCTGGGTCTGGCTCCTGACCATGGCCTGAAGGGCCTTGCCGGCGTCGAATCCCCGGTACCCCTTCCGGTAGGCGTCGGCGAGGACGGGGAGGGCGTGGTTCCCGGTCATGGTGTTCGTCTCGTTCCCGACCAGCGACCACACAGGCAGGTAGCCGTGCTCGTCGGAGAAGGAGAGCATGGAGTTGACGAGATCGTCCACCCGATCCGGGTCGATGAGGGTGAAGAGGGGGTGTTGGGCCCGGAAGGTGTCCCAGAGGGAGTAGATGGCGTGCTTCCGGTACCCTTCCGCGGCGTGGATCTCCCCATCGGCGCCCCGGTACCGGCCGTCCACGTCCTGGAAGAGGACGGGAGCGAGGCGGGTGCGGTAGAGGGCGGTGTAGAAGGTCCGCCGGTCCTCCTCCGATCCTCCCCGGAGGCGCACCTTCCGGAGCTCCCGCTCCCAGCTTCGCCGGGCGGCCTCCCGCACGCCGTCGAAGTCCCACCCCGGGGCCTCGGCCTCCAGGTTGGCCAGAGCCCCCTCCTCGTCCACGTAGGAGAGAGCGACCTTGAGGAGGACCTCCTCTCCGGCTTCGGTGGGGTCGAAGGCCAGGAGGGCCCGGAGGCCCGTGGCCCCCGCGCTGGTTCCTGCCGCCAGGTCCTCACCGGCGAGAAGGCCCAGGGCGGTGGCCGAGTCGGCGAAGGCCACCCGGCGGACGGGCCGGGAAAGGGCCATGGCGAAGAAGAGCCTCTGATCCCGGGCCCACCCGGTGGAGTGGCGGTAGCCGGTGAGGAGGGTATCGGCGGCGACGCGGATGCGGGTCTCCACCGCCCGGTCCCAGTTGACGGCGTACCCCAGGTCCAGATAGAGGGCCGGCTGGTCGGTGGCGGGGAAGGTGTAGCGGTGAACCCCTACCCGGGGCGTGGCGGTGAGCTCCGCCTGGATGTCCGGGTCCGGGAGGTAGACGGCGTAGTACCCGGGTGAGGCCTCCTCCCGGTCATGGGAGAAGCGTGAGCGGGCGGGGCGGTCCCAACGGTCCTGGAAGGGAACGTCCAGGGGGACGTACCGGCTCACGGGCATCACCAGGAGGTCCAGGAGGTCCCCGATCCCGGTCCCGCTCAGGTGGGTGTGGCTGAAGCCCACCAGAAGGCTGTCCTCCCAGTTGTACCCGGCGATCCAGTCCCACCCGTTCTGCCCCTGGTCCGGGGAGAGCTGGACCATCCCGAAGGGGACGGTAGCTCCCGGGTAGACGTGCCCGTGCCCGCCCGTTCCGATGAAGGGATCCACATAGGGGGTCAGTGGCTCCAGGTCTTCGGCCCCGCCGCGCCGCGCCGGGGCGTCCGGGGTCCGGCAGGACGAAAGGGTGCAGAGAGCGGAAAGGAGGAGCAGGGGAAGACCCGGTCTCATGGGGGAGACTCCATGGCTGAGCGGGACGGAGCGGCCGGCCCCGGGGGTGGGCCGCTCTCTCGTCGAAGGGGACCGGTCCCGCTCCCTCAGCCCGCGAGGAGGTGGGGCCGTTCCCGGTGCACCTTCAGAATCAACTCCCCGAAGAGGGTGTTGGCCCAGGCGAACCAGGCCCGGGTGAAGCGGGTGGGGTCGTCCTGGTGGAAGGACTCGTGCATGAACCCCGTTCCCCCGTGGCCCTCCTTGAGCATCCCCAGGCACCGGACGATCTCGCCGTCCTCGGTGGAGGTCAGGGCTCGCATGATGATTCCCAGGGGCCAGATCATCTCCATCCCCACATGAGGCCCTCCCACCCCCTCCCCGGCCGAGCCTCGGAAGAAATAGGGGTTGTCCCCGCTCAGGACGAAAGCCCGGGTCCGGAGGTAGAGGGGATCGTCGTCGGCGCAGGCCCCCAGGTAGGGGAGGGAAAGGAGGCTCGGGATGTTGGCGTCGTCCATGTGGTGCCGGTTTCCGAACCCGTCCACCTCGTAGCCCCACACCCGGCCGTGCACGGGATGCTCCACCACGGCGTGGGCTGCCAGCGCTCCTTCCACCTCCCGGGCCAGGGTGCCGCACCCCTCCCGGAGGGACCGGTCGGCCGCGAGGCTCCCCGCCATCTCCGCCAACTGCCGCAGCGCCACCACGGCGAAGTGGTTGGAGGGGACCAGGAAGGGGAAGGTGGTGGCGTCGTCGGAGGGGCGGAAGATGGAGACGATCAGCCCCACCGGCCGGATGGGGTTTCCGTACCCGGCACCGGCCACGGTGTCCGTCTGCCACCCCGTGACCCGCTGGAACCGGTAGGGGCCCCGGCCCTCCTTCCGCTGCTGCTCCCGAAACGTGCGCAGCACGGTCCCCATGGCCTCCCGCCACCCGGCGTCGAAGGGGGAGGCGTCGCCCGTGGCCCTCCAGTACCCGTGGGCCAGCCGGATGGGATAGCAGAGGGAATCCACCTCCCACTTCCGCTCATGGAGCTCCGGCCGCATCTCCGTCAGGTCGTCCTTCCACGGGCTTTCCCCGGGCTCCCGGTTGAAGGCGTTGGCGTAGGGATCGATGAGGATGCACCGGGTCTGCCGGTGGATGACGCCCCGGATGAGCTCCTGGAGGTGCCGGTCCTCTCCCACCAAGGGCAGATAGGGCCACACCTGGGCGGTGGAGTCCCGAAGCCACATCGCTTCGATGTCCCCGGTGATGACGAAGGTGTCGGGTTTTCCGTCCACCTCCCCGAGCTCCACCGTGGTGTCCAGCGTGTTGGGGAAGCAGTTCTGGAAGAGCCAGGCCAGTTCCGGGTCGCCGATGTCCCCCGAGACACGCCGGAGCGTCTCCTCCACCGCCGGGGAGGAGAAGCGGCGCTCCCCCGGGGGCGGACGCCGGGAAGCGTAATCCTGGGAGCGGCCGGGAGCGGTGAGGAAGGCCGGTCCGGGTCGCCCGGATCCCGACTCCCTTCCTCCTCCCCCCCCGAGGACCGCGGCGCCCACGGCCGCGGCGCTCCCCTTCTTCAGGAACTCCCTGCGATCGGGGTGGGGCGCCGCGGCCATCTCCCGGCTTCTCCTATCCGAAGATCCCTTCCACTTCCTCGTAGGCGGCGTGGACCGCCTCGATGGCCGCCTCCACATCGGCCCGGGTCGGGTCCTCCAGAGCGGCCTGCAGCTCCGTCACCTTCTGACCGAGGGTCCCCACCAGGGACTCGAAAGTGCCCTGGAGCTCCGCCACGCGGGCCGGAAGCTCAGCGGCCCGGAGGGGGGGAACGGCCTCGGCCATGCCGTCGGCGGCTCCCCGGATCTTCTCCAGGTCGTAGCCCGGGCCGTAATAGTGGTAGAGGCCGTAGAGGTGCTGGTGGAACACCTCCAGCTCCGGCACCACCGGCCGGATGATCCTGACCAAGCCCTCATAGTTCATGTGGAAGGCTTCCAGGAAGCCCAGCGTCTGGTCCTGCAATCCCGCCGCCGCCGCCGCCTTGAGGCCATCGAAGGTCCCCCGGAGGAGCCCCTTCTGCTCGTCCCACCGGGCCTGCTTGTCCTGGAGGATGCCGGGGAGCCTGGCCGAATCCAGCGCCGCCAACAGGGGCTCGAACTCCCCCACGCGCGCCTGGATGGCCGCGAAGTCCTTGGCCGGAAAGGCTTCGTGCCAGAGGGGGTGCATGAGGTCGTGGACGGCGTCCAGCTCGGGGACCTGGGCGGCCAGCTCCTCGGCCGGCACCACCGGTACGGATCCGGGGCGCTCGGCGCAGGCGGAGAGAACCAGGACCATCGCGGGAAGGAGGAGGGGGCGGCACAGGGTGTGACGGTGCATTCTTCTGTTCTCCATGACTGTGCAGATGTTCCGAAGCGTACGGGCCTTCCCGGTCCGGAAGGGATCCCGGGGGCGCCCTACTTCTCGTCGTCTTCCGGGGAAAGGCGCCCGGAGATCCAGGCTCCCGCCTGGACGATGAAACCCTCGGGAGGGAGCTCCTCCACCATGCCGGGATCCACCGCCATGTCCAGGGGCCCGGCCGGGGTGTCGATCCTCATCCTGACGAATTCCCGGTGGGTGACATCGTTCCTCACCCGCTTGGCCTCCAGGACCCGCCCCACCATGAGGGCGTGGGCGGTGGGCGCCTGTCCCTGGGCCTGGCCTACCATTCCGGCGGGGATGAACCCCGGGATCCCGAGGGGCTTCAGGTCGGGTTGGGCCTCCCGGAAAGCCTCCTCCGTGGCGTAGACGTTCAGCTCCAGGGCGAAGGCGGCCAGCTCGACGTCGTGCTTCGCCGTGAGGGTGGCGTCCCGGACGTCGGGGAAATCCGGGGCGTCGAAGATGACGGGGTAGCCCCCGCCCAGCGTGGGGTTGGATCCCCCCTGGAGGGTCAGGCAGAGGAATCCCCCGTCGAAGGGGGAGATCTCCGGCCGGTCCACCACCGCCTGGATCTCCAGGCGCATGCGTGGGCCTCCGGCCAGATGGGGTTGGACGGATTTCATGGCGCCGGTGGAATCCACGTAGATCCAGAGCTGGGCTCCCGACGGGTCGGTCCAACGCAGCGTGACGCCGTCCTCCCTCCTGGAATGGGGGACGGACTCCCGGAGGATTCGTCGAACCTGCTCCTGGCGCTCCTCGGGAGAGGAGCTCCCGATACCCAGGGCGGCGAGATGGTCGGCCACGTCATCGACTCCTTGGTTGTGGATGGCCCATCCTATCGGTGGGGGCCTCACCTTTTCGATCCCTCCAAACTCGGGCCAAGAGCCCGCCCTGACCAGACCCCGGGCCCTCCCGAACGCCCGGCGCCCCCGGCGTCGGACGGCTCCGTACCCCCGTCGGCTCCGCGTTGTGGGGCGTGGCGCCCCGACGTAGCTTCGTCCCTTCCCGGGCCGGTCGCCGCGCCGATGGCCGTTTCCCGGCGCCGAACCCCTGCACCCCCGGAGGTTCCTTGATCCACTTCACTCCCCTGGACTGGTTCTGGGCCGGCGCCTTCCTCCTCCTCATGGTGGGGGGAGCGTTCCTCTTCTACCGCCTGGCCCGGCGCAGCGAGTCCGACTTCTTCCTGGCCGGCCGCCGCCTGCCCTGGTGGCTTCCGGCGGCGTCGGTTTTCAGCACCCATACCGCCACCGATACCCCCATGTGGGTCACGGGGGTGATCTACACGCACGGCTTCCGGGGTCTGTGGTACACCTTCTTCACGGCGTGGACGGCCATCGGGTCCTTCGTGAGCGCCCGTATCTTCCGCCGCTCCCTGGCCTACTCCCAGGCCGAGTGGCAGATCATGCGCTTCGGGGGGATGGGGGCGGAGCTCCTGCGGGGGTGGCTGGCGGGTTGGCAGGTGTTCATGAACATGTTCATCCTGGGGTGGGTGGGGATGGCCATGGGGAAGGTGGGGGAACTGGTCTTCGGCTGGCCCGTCTGGGTGGGGTTGGTCTTTCCCACCCTCATCACCGCGGCCTATACCCTGGTGGCGGGATACTGGGGGGTCGTCATGGGGGACTTCCTCCAGGGGATCGTGGCCATCTTCGCCATCGTTCTCGTCTCCCTGGTGGGGATCGCGGCGGTGGGGGGACCCGCGGAGCTCTCCGGGCGCCTGGTGGAGATGGGGGAGGGGTGGCGGATGAACGCCTTCGCCTTCACCGGGCTCTTCACCGGCGACTTCCCGGCGGCCTGGTTCGCCACCATGCTGGTCATCGCGGTCCTGGGTGGTTTCGGGATGGGGACCAGCATCGACTGGTATCCCGAGGCCCAGCGCGTCCAGTCGGCCGGATCGGTGCGGGACGCCTCCTACGGGATCTGGGCGGGAGGCGCCGTCACGCTGATCCGCAACGGTTTCTGGGCCGCCAGCATCCTGGCCTTCTTCGTCCTGGCGCCGGGGATCGCCGACGTCGCGGACTACGAGCTGGGGTGGTTCCGCCTGGGCTTCGAGCTGCTCCCGGCCGGCCTCATCGGGGTCTTCTTCGCCGCCATCCTGGCCATCCATCTCAGCACCATCTCCAGCCACCTGAACCTGGGGGCTCTGTACTTCACCCGGGACCTCTTCCAGCGCTACCTGAACCCCGATGCCAGCGAGAGGACGCTGGTGTGGGTGGGGCGGCTGGCCACCGCC
>JBFYZD010000097.1:0-11347 GCA_041309685.1 Gemmatimonadales bacterium
CCCCCTCCATCTCGTTCCAGAAGAGCTCGTCGCCACGGGGCGAGAAGACCGGCGAGGAGTGGAGCTCGCGCGGGAAGAGGTGGTGGGCGAAGGGCACGGGGGTGGCGCCCGGGGGGGACTCCCCCAGGTAGGGTGGGGCCGGGGGAGGGGAGGCCTGGCCGGCGTCCCGCAGGGCGCGGTCCCGCACGGCGTCGAGGAATGCCGCCTCCATCCAATAGACGCTGCGGTTGGGATCGCTCCCCTCCCGGACGCTCTGGAAGAAGAGGTACCTACCGTCCGGAGAGAGGCGGGCGCCGCTGTCGTTCCCCTCCGAACGGGTGTACGGGCTCAGGTCCACGGGATCGGTCCACCCCCCTTCCGGCGTGCGGAAGGAGGCCATGATCCGAATCCAGGGAGGAGCATCGAAGAAGCGGTCGAAGAGGAGGAGGGACCCGTCGGGGGAGATGTGGGGGCTCATCTCCGGGGTGGTGCTGTTGACCGGCGGGCCCAGTCTCACCGGTGCGAGGTAGACGCCGTCCCGGAGCTCCGCACTGTAGAGGTCGGCGCCCTCGCCTCCGAAATAGACCATCCCGCCCCGGTCCACCGAGAACTGGAAGTGCTTGCTGACGGAGTTCACCGCCGGATCCAGCTCCCGGGGCTCCCCCCAGCCCCCCCCGCTCCGCTCCACCACCCAGATCCTGTCGTTGGTGTCCATCCCGTTGGGGCCCCGGGAGGCGGCGAGGACGTAGAGGCGCCCGCCGTCGGGCGAGAAGAAGGGGGAGTTCAACCGATACCCCTCCGGAAAGGGAAAGAGCTCCGGCTCGGTCCAGGCTCCCTCCTGAAGGCGGGAGAAGAAGAGCCCGGGGTGCTCGTCCTTCACCCAGTACGCCTCATCGCCTTCGGGGGAGAAGACCACCGTTCCGTACGCGCCAGCATCGGTGGAGACGGTCCCCGCGGCGAACAGCTCCGGTTCGCCCCCGGGTCTGGGCTGGGCGAGGTAGAGGCGGGTGGTGTCCGGGGAGAGGTCGTGAGCGAAGGGGAGGGAACGGCTCTCCGCCCGGTCCCCCCCGGCGTCGCAGCCGGGCCCCGCGGCCCCTCCCGTGATGGTCAGTCCGAGGCCCAGGAGGGCGACCCAAGCCGCCTGCCGGAATGCGGTGAACATGGTAGCTCCCGATCCACTGTCGATGTCCATGATGCGTCTCCCTCGCACTCCAATGTGATCAAGGGGGGCGCCGGGGAGGTGAGGAAGATGTCAGGGCGAGGTCAGGATGCTGCCGGGAAGAAGGCCCGGGTGGCTTGCCCTGAAACAACCCGCGCGCCCCGGACGTCCCATCCACTGTAGACATTGTCGACAGAGGGCGGCGGCCGAACCGGGAGCGGACTCCCGCGCCGTCGCCGGCGTTGACCACTCCTGAACGAAGGCGCGCACCATGGCCCCACGGTTTCTGGGCGAGTTCGAGCAGATGGTCCTCCTGGCCATCCTGAGGCTGGAGGAGGGGGCTCACGCCGTGGCCGTCCTCGCAGAGTTGGATGCCCGCGCCGGCCGGGCCGTGTCCCGGGGCACCCTCTACAAGACGCTGGAGCGGATGGAGGCCAAGGGGCTGGTGGCGTGGGCGGCCGAGGACGGACCTCCGGAGCGGGGTGGGCATCCCCGCCGCCGCTTCCAGGTCACCGGGGTGGGCGTGCGCGCGCTCCGGGAATCCCGGGCGGCTTTCGATCGCCTGTCGGAGGGGCTGGAAGGCGCGCTCGGGGAGTCGGGGTCGTGAGATCCCGGCGCGCCGGCTCCCGACCCTCGCGCTTTACCGAGGCCGTTCTCAGGGCCTGCCTTCCGGGTGGGGTGACCGGGGACAGCATCCTGGGGGATCTGCGGGAGGAGTACCATCGTGACCTCGGCAGGGGCGGTCCGTTCCGGGCCAGCCTCCGCCATCTGCGCAGGGTCCTCTCCATCGCGTCCCGCTTCTCGGGGCGCCCCGGGCCGACCCCGCACCACGAAGCCCGCGGTCGCGGGCTCGGGGCCTCCACCACGAAACGCCACGAGGAAGGACCCATGAGCACCCTCCTGAACGACCTGCGCTACGCCTTCCGGTCCTTGCGCAAGAGCCCCGGGTTCGCGGCCGTGGTGATCCTGACCCTCGCCCTGGGGATCGGGGCCAATGTGGCCATGTTCAGCGTGGTGGACGCCGTTCTGCTGGAGGGACTCCCCTACCCGGAGGCGGACCGGCTCGTCCTGGGGAGGACCACCTACTCGGGCCAGATCTCCTGGAACGTGTCCTCGGAGGACTACTTCGACTACCGGGACCGGGTGGAGGCCTTCTCCTCCCTGGGGGCCATGCGGAGCTTCCCCTACGAGGTGACGGTCACCGGGGGGGAGGAGCCGGAGCGGCTCTCCAGCAGCATGGTGTCGGTGAACCTCTTCCAGACCGTGGGGGTGAGCCCCCAACTGGGCCGCTGGTTCGGCCCTGCGGACGCCGACCTCTCCTCGCCCACCGTGGCCCTCATCAGCCACGGATACTGGCAGCGGCGCTTCGGTGGCGATCCTGCGGCGGTAGGCAGGACCATCACGGTGGGGGGCACCCCCACCACCGTCATCGGCGTCATGCCGGCGGGTTTCTTCCTCTTCCAGAACGCGGACTTCTGGTTCCCCATGCAGCCCGGGGGGCCGTGGACAGGCATCCGCCGCTTCCACAACTGGACCCTGATCGGGCGCCTCGCCGACGGGGTCACGGCGGAACAAGCCCAGAGCCAGGTGGACGTGGTGAGCGCCCAGCTCTCCGAAGCCTACCCGGACTCCAACACCGAAAAGGGACTGAACGTGGCACCCCTCCAGGACGTCCTGGTGGACCAGTACGACGAGATGCTCCTCACCCTCATGGCCGCCATCGGCCTGGTCCTCCTCATCGCCTGCGGGAACGTGGCGGGGCTCCTCCTGGCGCGGGGAACCGGCCGGGTGAGGGAGATGGCCGTGCGGGCCGCCATGGGAGCCACGGGGGGCCGGCTCGCCCGGCAACTCCTGGGCGAGAGCCTGGTGCTGGCCCTGGTCGCGGGGGTCCTGGGGACGATCCTCGCCGGATGGCTCCAGGGGCTGGCCCTGCGGGCCATACCCCTGGAGTACGCGGGGATCACCGAGCTGGGGATGAGCGGTGGCATGCTTGCCTTCGCCCTCCTCCTCTCCCTGGCCACGGCCCTCCTCTTCGGGGCGATGCCGGCCTGGTCCGGGGCCCGGGCGGAGCCCGGCGCCCACCTTGCCAGCGGCACCCGGACCACGGAGAGCGGAAAGGGGGCCCGCCTGCGGAGCGGGCTGGTGGTCCTCCAGGTCGCCCTCTCCATGGTCCTCCTCATCGGATCGGGGCTCCTGGTGCGGAGCTTCGTGAGGCTGAACGGGGTGGATCCCGGCTTCCGGGCGGAGGGTCTTCTCACCGCCAGAGTGTCGCTCCCCGCCGCCGGGTATCCCGAGACCCAGGAGCGCGTGGCCTTCTTCACCGGCCTCCTGGAGGACATCCGGGCCATCCCTGAAGTCCGGGCCGCCGGGGCCATCTCGCTGCTTCCCATCAAGGACGGGTACAGCAACGTGGGGGCCTGGGACCCGGAGAACCCCCCTGCCGGTCCCAGGGACGTCATCCTGGCGGAGCACCGTCCGGTCCTCCCGGGCTACTTCGAGGCCATGGAAATTCCCATCCGCGCGGGCCGGGATTTCCTGGACCCGGTCGGCGGGGAGTCGGAATTCGCCCTCATCGTGAACGAGACCATGGCCCGGGGGCTCTTCGGCAACGAGAACCCGGTAGGGAGGATGGTGGCGGTGGACGCGGGCGAGGCCGAGCCGCTCCTGGCCCGGGTGGTGGGGATGGTGGGGAACGTGCGCATGACGAAACTCGCGGGGGAGCCTCAGTGGCAGATGTACTACTCCTATGGGCAGTATCCTCCCACCACCCTGAGCCTCGCCGTGCGGACGGCAGGGAACCCGGCGGCCGTCACCCACGCCGTCCGGGAGGCGCTCCGGAACCGGGATCCTGACATTCCCCTGGGGAGCATCGCCACGATGGAGGAGGTGGTATGGGACGCCCTGGCGACCCCGCGGGTCCTCATGACGGCCCTCACGGCCTTTGCCCTGGTGGCCCTCTTCCTCTCGGCGCTGGGCCTCTACAGCGTGGTGGCCTTCTTCGTCGTGCGCCGCATCCACGAGATAGGAATCCGGGTGGCCCTGGGAGCCACGGGCGGGCGGGTGATGGGCCTCATCGTGGGCCGGGGTTTGATCCTGGTGGCCGGGGGGCTCGTGCTGGGCCTCGGGGGAGCGTTCCTCCTCACCCGCTACCTCCAGGAGCAGCTCTACGAGGTCCAGGCCACCGACCCCGCCACCTTCACTGCCGTGAGCCTGGGGCTCGTGGCCGTGGCGGTGCTGGCCTGCCTGATTCCGGCCTGGAGGGCGGTGCGGATCGATCCGGTGCGGGCGCTGCAGGCGGAGTGAAGGGGTGGCGGAACGAAGGGGGACTGAAATGCCGGGGGTCCCCGGGATCCCGCCAACCCGGGACCGCCCCTGGGCCTTCTACTGGGTCTTCTTGGACGATGCGTCCGGTTTCGCCCCCCCCAGGTTGGGGTAGGGGATGGGGACGGGTCCGCCGGGGGAGGGGGCCCTGGAGACGTCCGGAAAGGCGAGCGTCCGGCTACCGCCCTGACGAGGGGCCGAGAGCATCCCGCCCACGATCCGTCCTAGCTCCCGGTCTCCCAGCTCATCGATGATCTTGAAGCCGTGCCGTGCCGCGAGCTTGGCGAGCTCCTCCGCCAGCGCCGGTTTTCGGGCGGCGAACATCAGGAAATCGGACAGGGATCCCTTCATCAAGCCCTCCTAGGTTCGTTCCTTCCAATCTGGTGTCCCCCTCCCGAAGAGGCAACGAAATCCCGCGGGCGCGGTTTCCCGATCCCCTCCGCCCGACCCCCCCGTCCTGGGGAGGCCCTGGTTTGACAACGCTCCGGCGCCGGGAATAGCTTTTCGGACCTGTCTTACCGGGAGGACGAGATGACGAATAGAACCGCCCCTGGCATCCTTGCCATTCTGGCTGCTTTCCTCTTTGCAGGTGGCCCCGCCCCGCTTTCGGGGCAGGCGTCCCAGGCTCCCTTCCAGGGGCCCCTCCTCATCACTTCGGCGGGGCAGAGCCCCGACGTCCAGCTTGCCGCCGTCCTGGCCCGCCGGTCCGGGATCGAGCACACCCTCTCCCCCCTGGCCACCCCTGCCGAGCTGGCCAACTTCAAGACCCTGGCCATCGTGGTGGGCGCCTCCCTCAAGGGGCTGGGCGCCGCCGGGATCGACACCAACAAGGAGAAGGACAGGGTGGCCGCCCTCCTGGCCGAGGCGGCCCGCAGGAACATCCCGGTCCTCCTCCTCCACCTGGGTGGGGACCAGCGCCGGGGCGATCTCACCGACGAGATGATCACGGCGTACCTCCCCTCGGCCCGGTGGGCCCTCATCCTGAAGTCCGGAAACCAGGATGGGCTCTTCACCCGCATCTGCGGGGAGAAGAAGATCCCGCTGCACGAGGTGGAGCGGACCGCAGACGGCACCGAGGTGCTGAAGGCAGCATTCCAGAGCGCGGGCTGACCAGCAGGGCGCAGGGGAAGGAGCGGCGCCCTTGACCGAATCCCTGGTCTTCCTGGTCATGGCGGTGGCCTTCATCGTGGCCGCCGCCCTGGGCAGGCTCCCCATCGGGATGAGCCTGATCCTGGCCGCCGTGGCCGGGGCGTTGGCGGGGGGAGAGGGGGTGCCGATCCGGCACCTCATCGAGGGGAGCTTCGGCTACTTCGACGTCATCCTCATCATCCTCTCCGCCATCCTCTTCATGAAGGTCCTCCAGGCCATCGGGACGCTGGACACCCTGGCGGCCTTCCTTCTGAGGACCTTCCACCGGCGCAAGGCGCTCCTCCTCTTCACCTCCACGGCGGTGGTCATGTTCCCGGGAATGATCACGGGTTCGTCCACCGTGTGCGTCCTCACCGCGGGACCCCTGGTGGCGCCCGTGCTCATGAGGCTCGGGCTCTCCCACCTCAAGACCGGCGCCCTCATCGCCATGGCCGCCATCCTCGGAATGATGGCTCCCCCCATTAACATCCTGGTGATGATCATGGGTGGTGGGGTGGACATGCCCTACGTGGGGGTGACCCTCCCCCTCCTGGTCCTGGTGATCCCGCCGGCCATCGCCATCCCCCTCTGGATCGGATATCGGGACGTGCGGGTGGTGGAGTTGGAGGAGCTGAAGGAGATCCTCCCCCGCTCCTGGTTCCCGGAATTCGGATGGCGGCTCTACCTCCCCCTGGTGGTGGTGCTGGGGCTGATGGCGGGGCGGCGGACCCTGGTGCAGTACATTCCCGACCTGGGGATCCCGGGGATCTTCATGCTGGGGAGCCTCCTGGGGATCGTCTCGGGGCGGCGCTTCAACTTCTGGTCGGTGACCCGCAAGGCGGTGGAGGAGGCCATGCCCATCCTGGCCATCCTGGTGGGGGTGGGGATGTTCATCCAGATCATGACCCTCACGGGGGGCCGGGGGTGGACGGTGGTGTCCCTCCTTTCCCTCCCCACCGCGCTCCTCTACCCGGCCATGTCCCTGGGGATGGTGGCCTTCGGGGGGGTCTCCTCTTTCGGGTCGGCCTCCATCCTGGGGGTGCCCTTCATCCTGGCCCTCATCGGGAAGAACGCCATCCTCACCTCCACCGCCCTGTCGGCCATCGCCAGCCTGGGGGATCTGGTCCCCCCCACGGCCCTGGCGGGGATCTTCGCCGCGCAGGTGGTGGAGGAGAAGCGGTACATGAAGCTCATGCCTTATTGCATCGTCCCGGCCCTCTTCATCCTGATCATGGGGCTCGCCGTTCTCCTCCTGGCGACCCCCCTGGAGAGGATCCTCCTGTGAGCCGGGGGAGGAAGGCCTGGGAGCCGAGGAAGCCATGGATCTCCTCTACCGCCTGATCGTCCTCTTCTTCGCGGTCTTCATCGCGCACTACGTCCTGCGGGAGGAGAAGGCCTGGAACCAGGCGGGGGCGGTGGTGGTCCTCGTGCTCTTCGTTCTCCGTCTCCTCATGATCAAGTAGGGAGGGACGCGACCGTGAAGGGGATCGGGGACTGGAAGGGGAACCGGGTCACGGCCGGGGTGCTCCTGCTGGCCGGGGCGGCGGCGGGGGTATGGGCCGGGAGGTCCTTCCTCGCCATGCGGCACCAGGAGGCCCTCTTTCCCAGCGCCGGGCTGACCCGCAAGGCGCTCCTGAGCGACTACTTTCCCGGGGTGAAGGATACGCCGGGGGACACCGACGTCTTCGTGTACGAAGGGGAAGAGCCCGGGGCCAATGTTCTCGTCACCGGCGGGGTGCATGCCAACGAGGCTGCCGGCTTCCTCGCCGCCGTCCTCCTGGTGGAGAACCTGGAGGTCCGGAGGGGGAAGGTGGTGGTGATCCCCCGGTCCAACGCCAGCGGCTTCACCAGCAACGAGCCCCAGGAGGGGAACCCCCAGCGGTACGTCATCGAGGTGCCCGGAGGAAGGCGCACCTTTCGCCTGGGCGCCCGGCTCACCAATCCCATCGACCAGTGGCCCGATCCCACCCTCTTCGAAACCCCCGCCGGGCAGATCGTCTCCGGCCCCGAAGCCCGCAACCTGAATCGGTGCTTCCCTGGCCGGGCCGACGGGAACCTCACGGAGCGGATCGCCTACGGGATCATGGAGGTGATCCGCCAGGAGGGGATCACGATAGGAATCGACCTCCACGAGTCGTCCCCGGAGTACCCCGTCATCAACGCCATCGTCTTCCACGAGAACAGCGCCGAGGTGGCGGCGGTGGCCCAGATGAACCTCCAGTTCGACGGGCTGGACCTGCGGCTGGAGGCCTCCCCGCAGAACCTGCGGGGCCTGAGCCACCGGGAGTGGGGGGACGCCGCCGGGATCCGGGCTCTCCTCCTGGAGACCCCCAACCCCGTGCAGGGGCGCCTGAAGGGACGGCCCACCGCCGATCTGGTGGTGGACGGGAAGGACAGGTTCTACCTGAAGGCCGCGGCGCTGGGACGGCTCTTCATCCCCTACACCGAAGAGGGGATCCACATCGACGTCCGGGTGGCCCGGCAGCTCGCCGGCATCCAGTCGATTCTGGGGAGCCTGGAGGAGCTGGAGCCCGACCAGGCCGTGGGGATGGAAGGGGTGCCCTACTGGACGGAGGTCGAGGAACGAGGGGTGGGGGCCTTCCTCGGACGCGGAGCGACTCCCTCGGGATGAGCCCCCTCGGGCGTTTCGCCGCCCCTACCCTGGCGGCCTGGATCACGCTTGCGGGGTGCGGAGGCCTGAGCGGGAGAGCCTCCCCAGCGGAGGCGCCGGATCGCGCTCCGGAGCGCGCCGCCATCCGGGTGAACCAGCTCGGCTACCTGCCCGACGGCCCCAAGGTGGCGGTGCTCTGCTCCCTCGACCGCAGACCGGAGGTGGGGACGTTCGTCGTCCTGGCGGAGTCGGGCGACACCGCCCTGGGCCCGCTCCCGGCCGAGTCGGCGGGGGGGCTCGGGCCCTGTGCCGCGGGGTTCCGGCTCGACTTCACCGCCCTGCGCGAGCCGGGGCGTTACCGGATCGCCGCGGGAGGGTTGAGGTCCGGGACCGTGCAGGTCACCCGCGACGCGTACCGCGGCGCGGCCGACACGCTCCTCTCCTACCTGAGGCAGCAGCGCTCCGGGTACAACCCGCTGTTCCGCGACTCGGTGCACCACCGCACCGACGGCGTCCTGGTGGATCATCCGACCCGCTCGGGGGAGTTCATCCCGGTGGCGGGCGGATGGGCGGACGCCGCCGACTACCTCCAGTACGTGACCACGTCGGCCCATGCCACCTACATGCTGCTCATGGCCTGGCGCGACCATCCTGATGCCTTCGGCGACGCCTTCAACGCCGCGGGGCTGCCGGGACCGAACGGAATCGCCGACGTGTTGGACGAGGCGCGCTGGGGCCTGGAATGGCTGCGGCGCATGTTCCCCGAGGATGATCTCCTGCTGAACCAACTGGGCGACGACCGGGACCACGCCTTCCCCGACCTGCCCGTCTCGGATTCGTCGGATTACGGTTGGGGTAGGGGCGGCATGCGGCCGGTCTACCCTTGCACCGGGCGGCCGCAGGGCCTCCTCGGCCACCGCAACCGCTCCACGGGCCTCGCTTCGAGCGCGGGCAAGTTCGCTTCCGCGTTCGCCCTCGGGAGCATGGAGCTCGCACCCCTGGACGCGGCCCTCGCGGACAGCCTGCGGGAGCGCGCCATCGCCGCCTACCGGCTGGGGCGCGCCCACCCGGGTGTGTGCCAGACGGCGCCCGCCCGCGCGCCCTACTTCTACGAGGAAGCGAACTGGGTGGACGACATGGAGCTGGCGGCGGCGCAGCTCCACGAGCTGACGGGAGAGGAGTCGTATCTGCGGGACGCGACCGAGTACGCGGCGCAGGAGCCGGTAACGCCCTGGATGGGCCAGGACACGGCGCGCCACTACGAATGGTACCCGTGGCACAACAACGGCCACTACCAGCTCTGGCGCACCGGGGAGGCGCCGCACAAGAGCATGGGCGCCGAGTTCTACCGCCGGGGACTGGAGGCCGTGGCGGCGCGCGCGGACAACGCTTTCCGCGTCGGCATCCCGTTCATCTGGTGCTCGAACAACCTGATGGCGAGCTTCGCGACCCAGGCGCGCCTGTACCGGATGATGGCCGGGGACGCCGCCTTCCTGGCTTTCGAGCAGGCCGCCCTGGACTGGATCTTCGGCGCCAACCCCTGGGGCGTATCCATGGTGATCGGCCTTCCCGCGGACGGCGTCACGCCCCGCGATCCCCACTCCATCGTGGCGAGGCGCCTCGGCGTGGCCACGCAGAAGGGAGGCCTGGTGGACGGTCCCGTGTACCGGTCGATCTTCGAGGGCCTGCTCTACGTGGAGCTGCTCGGGGCGGACGAGTACGGGGCCTGGAACGGCGGATCCATCGTCTACCATGACGACTGGGGCGACTACTCCACCAACGAGCCCATCATGGACGGCACGGCCAACCTGGTGTGGCTCCTGGCGGCGCTGGCCGGTCCCCGGTAGCCCGGCGGATCCCTGCCCCCGGGGCTCTGATCACTTGACTTGATTCCAGCGTTCCGAGAGCGTAGGTGACCATTCCGCGATTCTCCGCTTTCCACCTGGGCTCTGCCGTTGTATTGGAGGTCCCCACCGGATGCGAGTCCTGGCCGTCGAAGACCAGCCGGAGGTGCTGAGGGGGTTCCGATTCGCCTTCGAGTCGGAGGGGCACGCGGTGGAGGTGTGCACCACCGGCGAGGAGGCTCTTCACCGGGCCCGGGCCGGCGGGTTCGATCTCTACCTCATCGATGTGGGGCTCCCGGGGATGAGCGGGTTCCAGGTCATCGCCACCCTCCGGGAGGCGGGGGACCGGACCCCCGCCATCATGCTCACGGCCGAAGGCTCGGAAGAGGCCAAGGTGAGAGGCCTGGAGGCCGGCGCGGACGACTATGTCACCAAGCCCTTCTCCGTGGCCGAGCTCCGGGCCAGGGTCCATGCCCAGATCCGCCGAGCGGCAATCCAGAGCGGGTCGGTGCGCCGCGTGGGCGAATTCCTCCTGGACCTGGAGGCCCGCACGGTGGAAAAGCCGGGCAAGAGGCTTCGCCTGACGAACCGGGAGTTCGGGCTCCTCTGGGCCTTGGCCGAGCCGCCCATCCAGGTACGGAGCCGCCCGGAGCTTCTGGAACGGGTGTGGGGGATCGGGTTCGATCCGGAGACCAAGGTCTTCGACGTCCACCTGAGCCACCTGCGCAAGAAGCTTGAGACGCTCGGTGGTCCACCTATCGTGTTGATTCCGGAGGAGGGCTACCTCGTCGGCTGCGGGGCACCGAGCGCAGGGCAGAAGAACCCAGAAAAACCATCTAACTCATAACACAGCTACCACCCGGGGGCCCCCTTCCGGTCTCTGACCCTCCCCCAATCGACCCTCGGCCGGTCTCCCCGAATCCTCGAAGAGCCAGCCGTCCAGGGCCGGCGGGGGTCTTCCGCCACCTGAAGCCACCCGTTCCCGCCGTGGCGGGCTCCTTGACCTTTCCCTCTACCGCAGAGCATCTTGCTAGACGACTCGGCCTCCCAAACGGCGGGTGCCGTGCCACCTCGGACCAGGGGGTTTCCGGCGGTGCCTGGACGGAGCCGAGGAACGCTTCTGCGATAGCAGACCCGATGTGTGGACATCGCCACGAGTGCCAACCAGACCGTGCATCCGCACTCTGCGGCTGCGCGGTTCAGTTGTTCCCATCCCTACCAACGAGATTCCCCGCAGGAGGAGCATGATGCGCATCCAGAGATGTGCGAAACCATTGCTGGGCCTGGCCCTGGCGACAGCCCTTC
>JBFYZD010000098.1:0-3501 GCA_041309685.1 Gemmatimonadales bacterium
GCCCGTCCGAAGTGGAATGGGTTGTCCATGGCGACCCTGTCCCTTCTCCGATTGCAGGATTCTCCACTGCGGAGTATTCAGCAGCGCGAATTTACGCTGCGCAGAATTGCACAGTCAAGAGGGCTCGGCCGGAGAGGAAGAAGTAGCCCCGGGGGCATGGGTGGACGGGCGGCATCTCAGCCGCGTCGCGCCGCATCCGGCGTCCGCAGGAGCGCACGGACGAGTCAGGAGGAGGAAAGACCCCCCTGCCGCGCGAGTATCCGGACGGCTTCCGCCGGCCCGACCACCCGGACCCCCTGCCTCCGCGCCGCCGGCGAGAAGTGCCGCTCGTTCCCGGTCACGAGCGCGTCGGCCCTCCCCGTCACCGCCACCTCCAGGAAGGGGAGATCGTCGGGGTCGGGGAGCTCCTCCGCCAGCAGGAGGGCCACTACGCTCTCCCCCCCGGCCTCCAATTGCCTCAGCACGGCGACGATATCCCGTGGGTCGAAGCCGAACCGTGCCCGCCTCAGCACCTCGCGGTACTCGGCCAGGATACGGGGGTCGTGGAGGACCGTCACTTCCTCCACAAGGCAGAGTCGGAGGATCTGCGCCGGCGGGCCGTAGGGGGAGAGCAGCGCGGCCACCAGCACATTGGTGTCCAGCACGATCCTCACCGGCTTCTCTTCCGTTCCCGTCGCACGCTGCGAACCTCTTCGGTGACCGTATCCAGGGGAGTGGCCCCCAGGCCGGCTTCCTCGGCCCGGGCTTGGATTCTGGAGAGCGCCTGAAGGGCCCGGACCTGCCTCAAGATCCCGAGCGTCTCCTCCATCTCCTCCTCGTCGACCGCCACCGCGATGGCGAACGGCTTCCCATTCATGGTGAGGACGATGTCGTCCTCTTCCACCGCCGCTCGGAACTCGGTGGGGCGATTGCGGATCTCCCGGGAGCTGATGAACTTCATCGTATTCTCCTGTAGCATATTTGGCTACAATCTAGCTACACTCCACCCGGCCCGGAAGCCTACGGCCAGCCATCGGAATCGCCTGGTCCACCTCCACGACCGGGTTTCCGGCCGGGAGCTGTGAAGGACCCGCGATGACCCCTCCTGACCCTACCCTCCCCCCGTCCTCCGCTCTTCCAGCACCAACTCCCGGGGCGTGCGTCCCAGGCGGGGGTGGGGCTGGGTGGCCCAGGCCTCCCCGAGGGCACAGAGGCGCTCCAACAGCGCGAGGCGCTGGACCACCCCTTGGGCGATGAGCTCCTCCCTCCACACCAGCCACAGGTCCCCCAACTCCCCCTGAAGGGCCTGCTCCAACGCCCCTGGTTCCGGCTCAGGGGGGGTGTCATCATCGTCCTCGCCCCAGAGGTCCTCCACCGGCCCGGCCATCTCGGTGCCCGGCTCGGGCCCCGGTCCCACCAGGATCTCCCCCGTGGCCAGGTCCAGCGCCGGCTCCAGCCCCAGTTCCTTCATCATCACACTGGCGCTGAGGAGCGTGAGGGAGAGGGCCAGGTTGGGTTCGGAGCCATCCCGATCGGCCACCGACTGGATCCCCTCCAGGAAGTGGACGTCGGCCAGGATGGGACCGGCCCAGGGGCAGGAGATCCCTCGTGTGTCCTCCAGGTAGCGCAGGAAGGCCGCGACGCCGGAGGCCAGCATCCCCGCGGGCACGGCGTCGAAGGCGGGAGACGTCGTGAGCCACCCCAGGAGCATCAGGCGCAGGTCGTTCTCATGGATGGAGGCCAGGGGGATGGAGGTTCCCAGGACCTGGCGCAGGAAGATCAGGGACCCAAAGACGTGGTCGGCCGGCAACTCGTGGGCCCGGAGCCACTCCTGGAAGTCGGGCAGGATGGTCGCGGCCTCGATCTCCCACCACTCCCCGTCGGCCGTCACCCGCCCCACCCTGGCCGCGAGGTCGGCGCCCCGCCCCTGAGGGCCGCCGGGGCTTAACGTCTCCGGCACGTTCCAGGCGTCGGGGCCGTCGGAGGCTCCGCGCCGGTCCAGGGAGAAGGGCTCGATGCGGATCCCGGTCTCGGGGTCCGCCCATGGGTCGGCCGGCCGGCCGTCCGGGCGGGCCCGGGTTCGGGGGCGTCGGGCCAGCGCGCCCAGCACCTCCTCCAGCAGGGTGAGCAGCGCCGCGGGGAGCCCGCCGCCCGGAGTGTTGGTGAGGGTGAGGGTCGGGTGCGCGCCGGCCGAGGCAACCTCCCAGCGGGCTCGGGAGATCTCCTTGCGCATGGGGGGAGGAAGCTCCCCCGCCGCGATGAAGTCCAGGTCCACCCGCTGGCCCTGGGGAAGGGAAGGGGTGAGCGTCGACCGGGGCAGACGCCGGAGGGTCTCAAGGTCAGCCTCGTCGGAGAAGAGAGTCAACCCCGGCCGGCTCCCCAGGGCGCCCCGAAGCAGGGCGAACCACACGTCACCCGAAGGGAACCGGAGGCAGGAAACGGGCCCGGGAGCGAGGTCATCCCACGGTCGGGCGCGAAAGAAGCGGGCCGCGGTCTGGAAGAGTTGGCCGATGCGCCAGGGTGGGTACCCCCAGGCGAGCCAGGAGAAGGGGGAGGAACTGGGCGGGAAAGGGATCTCAGGGACGAGATCGTGGGCCAGACTGAGGGCCACGAGGTCGGCGCCCGGCGTCGAAGCCACGGCCCGCACCTCCACGCCCCGGGACGCCAGCCTTCTCCCCAGCGCCACGGCCACCTCGGGGTGGCGAACCTGCACGAGGGGCGGGAGACCTCCCACATGGCGGGCGGCGGCCAGGAGGCCCTCCTCCAGGCCGGCGGCCACCGGCTCCGCTTCCGCCCCCGGCGACGCCCCCCCGGCCACGTACAGGACCCGGTCGCCTCCCACCACCGGTGCGGCCACCGGCAGCAGCTTGAGGTCGGAGTCAAAAACGGCGGGGAGCCCGTAATACCCGGTCTCCCACACGGGGGCGTTGCGCCCCGCCTCCCGGGCTTCGGGGGTGAGTTCCTCGCAGGACCTTTCAGCCAGGCGCCTCAGGAGGTCCGGCTCTTCCGGCCGTGCGTCCTTCTTCCGTCCACTGCGTGATCGCCGCCCCATGTGGGTAGCATGCGGCCTCGGGGTCGTGCCGCGCAACCGGTACTCGCCGGGCTCGGCCGCGGATCTCGAGGCCGCCTGGATGTCCGAAGAGGGGGTCCGCGAGTCGCCATGAGATTCATGAGGGGGGGGCGATGGAGGCGTGGGGAGCGCAGAAGGGCCCGGACTTGCTCGCAGGGGAGGGTGTGGCCGATTGTCAGTTGTCTTGCCAATTGGCCATAGCCTCCTCGGGGGGATCACCGCCGCCGCCGCTTCCGCCAACCTGGCGGATGCGTCGTTCAAGGCCGACTTTTCACTTTCTCCGATGGTCTCCCGCCTGGCCCTCGGGACGGCCTCAAAGACCCTTCAGGGGAGCCTGACATGAACCATGCCTGCCTGGTTGAGGCGATGAAGGCTCCTTCATTCTATCCCCCGCCCGTGAAGGCGGTCCGCTTCCTTCAGACTCACGTGTCCTCGGTGTTTCTCACCGGGGC
>JBFYZD010000099.1:0-14237 GCA_041309685.1 Gemmatimonadales bacterium
AACTGCCCTGGGACGCGGCGGTCAGGCCCGGAAGACGGGCAGGCCCCCGCCGTTTCCCTCCTGAAGAAGCCCCGGTCCAGGGTTCCCGATATGTGGCGTATGTCCCACAGGTCGGGCACTGGCGCACCAACGAACACTGGGAGTCCCGCCATGAGGCAACTCCTCTATCCGATCCTCTTCTGGGCTGGGGTGGCCGTCCCGCCGACACCCCTCGCCGGCCAGACCCCCTTCGAGCCGCCCCGCATCCACTGCGACCGGATCGACCAGTGCGCCAACCCGTTCATCGGTGGATGGGGATCGACCTACGACTTCGTCCAATACTTCGTCGGAGAGCTGCGGGCTGGGGACGGGCCGGGGGCTGCGGAGTGGGAGATCGGGATCGTCAACGCCACGAACACGGCCACCTACGACGAGGTTCGTGACCATTCCTGGACTCCCTCCCCCCAGGTCTTCACCTTCGCCTACGACCCGTCGCTCGATTTCGCCGGGATCGCGGCCGATGTCCAATACGCCCAAGCGGACGTGGGCGGTTTAGTCACCAGGCCGGTCAACACGCTTCTCATCCGAGCCGCGACGTCGACCGGCACGGTGGCCCGACTGGACGGTATGGGCATCTTCTTCTCCACCGGCGAGGCCCTGTTTCTCGCTGCCCTGGAGGGAGACCTGGATGGAGAGTACTTCGCCATCCAGGACGATCGCCTGGCGGACGGGTTCGTGCTCGCCGGCGAGGTGGCGCTGGAGGGTGGGCTCCGGTCCCGGCCGGCAGTGCAGTTCAAGGTGGGCACCTCCGAGGTGGTCCCGGAGCCCGCAGCGGTTCTCCTTCTGGCGACCGGGTTGCTGGGTGTAGCCGGCGCGGCACGCTTGCGTCGCCGCCGGGAGGGTTGAGACCCGCCAGCGAGTAGCGGGCCGTCGGCCCGCCTCAACCCATCAGAACGACACCGCCTTCTGCCACCCGAACACCACGTTCCAATCCCGGCGGAACTGGGTGTAGTTCAGGCTCTGGTCCACGGGAACGAGGAATTCGATCCCGAAGCGGTGGCCCTGGAACCGCCCCTCGGAGAGGAAGAAGTTCAGGCCCAGGGGGATCTCGATCCGGGATCCAGACTGGAGGCCGTTGTAGGCCGGGCTGTCGTAGGCCAGGTCCGTGGAGGTGAGGAGGATCTCGTCAAACCCTTCCACGTTCCCCCAGCTCGTATAGCGGGCCCCCACCGACGCCGACGCCCAGTCCGAGGCCTTGTAGGCCCCCCAGAGGGTGCCCGTGTAGACGTCACCCAGCGTCCAGCCCCGGTTGTTCTCGGTGAACCGGATCACGGCCTTGGCCTGGAACCCCAGGGAGGCCACCTCGTTCTGGACGGTGGCGGTGACACCCGGGAGCGCGTCGAAGGTCCCGGACCCCAACTGCTGCTGGTAGGGGAGCTGGACCTCGGAAACGCCGCTTCCGGGGTTGAGAGGGTCGAGGGTCGCGTCGTCGAAGTCGATGAGGCCAAGGGGGATGGAGACCCCGCCCTGGAAATGGACCCGTACCCCGCCCTGGTCGAACACATTGTAGAGGGCGCTGACCTTCACGTCCTCCGGCCCCATGGACTCGGTCTGCCCGATCCAATAGAGGTTCGGGTTCCCCGGATCCGCCACCACCATGTTCATCTTCTTCTGGACGAAGGTCCCGGTGGCGGAAAGGGTGAGGTGGCGGGTGAGGCCCACCATGAGGTTCACCTCGGCCCCCCGGCTCACCATCTCGGTGGGGGCCACGGTGAAGAAGGCCAGGGCCTCGTTCAGGGTGAGGGAATCCGAGCCCAGCCCCAGTCCCTTGAACCGGTCGCTGACGTACTTCACGCTCAACTGGAACTCCCCGGCCGGGAGCGTAAGGGACTCGGTCAGGCTGATGGGCCCGAGTCCGTCAGGACGGTTCACCGTCCATTGGTGGCCGGAGGTGGACTGCGCACCCAGGGGTTGCAGCGCGGCCACGGCCATCATCATCGGCAGGGTGCTTGCGATCTTGCGAACCTTCATGTCTCCCTCCAGAAAACGCACGCTCCGGACCGGCGGGTCCGGGCAGGGAAACCCACTCTCCAATAAAATGATTCCAACCCCGGGGGGGAAACAAGTGTTTCGTATGCCCCGGCCATTCCCACCTACGAAACAACGATACCCGCTTGATCCCCACCACCCCAACCGAGACATTGAGGTAGTTGGCCTGGCGATCCCGGCGTACCCGACGAAGCAAACCACGGTTCCGGAGCTCTCATGGCGAAGATCGACACCTTCCTCAAGGTCATGCAGGAGGCCGGCGCCTCCGACCTTCACCTGAGCGTCGGGAACAAGCCCGTCCTCAGAATCAACGGGGGCCTTCAGGAAGCCCGGCACCGGGTGCTCAACGACGAAGAGGTTCGTCTTCTGGTCTACGAGGTCCTCACCGACACCCAGATCCGCCGGTTCGAGGAGAAGGGAGAGCTGGACTGCGCCCATACCCTGGAGGGGGTCGCCCGCTTCCGCATCCACGTCTACAAGAAGCACCCGGGGATGGCCGCCGCCTTCCGGATGATCCCCCACCAGGTGCCCAGCCTGGATGAGCTGGGGCTCCCGGAGGTGCTGAGAAAGATCCTCCACCACCGGTCCGGGCTGATCCTGGTCACGGGGCCGACGAACTCGGGGAAGTCCACCACCCTGGCCGCCATGGTGGACTACCTCAACCAGAACATGAACCACCATATCATCACGCTGGAAGATCCCCTGGAGTTCATCCACAAGAACAAGTCGTGCCTGATCAACCAGCGCCAGATCGGGGAGCACAGCCTCTCCTTCGCCGATGCCCTGCGGGGCGCCCTTCGGGCGGATCCCAACGTGATCCTCGTCGGCGAGATGAGGGATCTGGAGACGATCAACCTGGCCCTGACGGCCGCGGAGCTGGGTCTGCTGGTCCTGGGAACCCTCCACACCAAGTCCGCCTCCCAGACCATCAGCCGGGTGGCGGACGCCTTCCCGGTGGACCAGCAGGCGGCGGTGCGCCTGAGCCTGTCGGAGGTCCTCATCGGAATCTGTTCGCAGCAGCTCGTCCGGCGAGCCGATGGGAAGGGGCGCATCGCCGCCCTGGAGATCCTCCTGGGCACGCCGGCGGTCCGGACCATGATCCGGGATTCGAAGGGCCACCAGGTCAACAACGTCATCCAGACGGGGAAGAAGGAGGGGATGAAGCTCCTGGACCAGCACCTGAAGGAGCTGATCAGCGACGGCATCGTCACGGGAGAGGAAGCCGCCCGCGTCGCGGCGGAACCCGAGACCCTCCTCGCCTTCGCCAGGTCCGGGGGGAAGCTCCCTCCCGAGAAAGCGCAGTAGGGCAGACCCATGAGAAAGACCGCCCGCCTGGACCAGATCCTCATCACCCTCGGGTACGCCTCCCAGGAGCAGATCACCCGGGCCCTGGCCCGGCAACGCTCCCACGGGGGACGCCTGGGGATGAACCTGGTCCAGAGCGGCTTCATCACCCCGGAGCAGCTCCTGGCGGCGCTGGCGGAGCAATACCAGCTCCCCTCCACGATCCTTACCGAGCGGGACATTCCCGCCGACCTCCTCTCCCGGATCCCACCGGAGATCATCCTGGACCACCTGATCCTCCCGATGGCCTGGAACAGTCAGCAGAAGGTCCTGACTCTGGCCGTGGCGAACCCCGACGTGGACGACGCCCTGGGACGCATCAAGGAGGTCTTCGGCGCCCGGGCCACCCGACTCCAGCTGGCGTCGGACACCCGGATCCTGGAGATCGGCCAACACCTCCTGAGCCCGAAGGAGGGCGGGGAAGGGAGACAGGCCCACGGGATCGAGCTCCCGGAGCTGTTCGAGATCGAGGAGACCCTGGGGGCGCCGGCCGCCCGCCCGGAAGGGGAGGAGACCAGGGTCCGGTCCATTCTCATGGTGGCGTCCGGGGCTCCCATGAAGAACTTCCTCCCCCCGGTCCTCCTGCGGGAAGGCATCGCCCTCACGGTCGTGGCCAGCCCGGAGGAGGCCGCGGCGGCCCTGGAGGGGGGAGAGTTCGAGGGGATTCTCCTCGCCCAGGACATGGCGGAGGCTTACGGGGAGTGGGTCCGGAAGGGACGGGTGCCGGAGCCGGAAAGGGAGGTGGTGGTCTTCCCCTCCGTGAGCGGGGCCCTCCTGGAGAACCCCCTGCCCTATGAGGTCACGGTCCGAAGCCTTCGGGCCGCCGTCCAGGCGCTGGCGGACCATCGCTGTGCCATCCTGGGCGGCTCTCCTCCCTACGGCCTGATCGCGGCGGACCTGGAGGCTCTGGCCGACCGCCAGAAGGTGCGCAGGATCGTGATCGACGGGCTCAACCTGGCGGCCCACCTCCTCCTCCCGACCCGGGCAGGTGCCGGCGCCGACCCGGTGGGATCTTCCGAGCCCTTCACCGCCTTCGCCTCCTCCCTGGAGCTGGCCACCCGCATCCGCTTCCCCTGGCGCCTGGATTCCGTCCTGGACGCCTGCCACGCCCTCTTCAGCGGCCGGGAGGCGGACGGCCGCAAGGCGCGGTGGAGCAAGGAGGTGAGACAGGCGGCCCAGATGCTGGCCCTGGTCTGGTACCGCCACAACCACGTCTCCCTCCCCCGGGGCACGTCGGAGGAAGCCATGCTCGCCCTCAGGGCGGCCTTGCGGGAAAAAGCCGGCACCCTGGCCCCTCTGGAGCTGGTGGAGACCTACCTCCGCATCATCGCCGACCGGGGAGGAGTCCTCTCCGACGGGACGGACCGGCAGGTCCTCCTGGTGGGAGGCGACCGCATCGCCAGGTCCCTGGGACCGGGACTCCGGCGGGTGGGGTGCAGCACCGTGGCCACGGGAGACCTGGCCGACGCCCAGACCATGGCGGAGCGCCGTGCCCCCGGGGCCATCGTCATCGACCACCAGGAGTTCCCCCAGGAGGTGGACCGGTTCTCCCGGGTGGCGAAGCTGGACGGGGCCGCCCTTCTCTTCGTCCTGACGGATGCCACGGACCCCTCTCTGGTCCTGAACCTCCTGGACATCGGCGTGGACGACGTCTTCGGGCCCCCCCATGAGTTCGAGGTGATGGCCGCCCGCATCAACCGGGCCATCGTCTCCCGCTCCAAGCAGCGCCCGGTGGGGCAGGAGAGCCCCGGCCAGTTCTCCGCCACCTTCGAGGTCTTCTCCTTCCTGGACCTCATCCAAGCCCTGGCCCAGGGCTTCAAGTCCGTCCGGATCGATCTCACCAGGAACGACAAGGAGAAGGCCTCCATCTACCTGAAGAAGGGACAGATGGTGCACGCCGCCTGCGGAAGCCTGGCGGGGGCCGAGGCCGTCTACCGGGTCATCGCATGGGAGGAGCAGGGGGAGTTCACGGTCCACCTGGAGACCCGGTTTCCCGAGCCCAGCATCCAGGGATCCAACGAGTCGATTCTCATGGAAGGGTGCCGGCGGTTGGACCAGAGCCGGCGGTGAAGGAAGGCCCCCCATGGCCCGCCTCCCCCATGTGACCCACGAGTGGGCCACCCTGAGGGAGGTCATTGTCGGCCGCCCCCACTACCGCCTCCCGGCCCCCTTCCCCCCGGAGCGGGAAGAGGTTGTGCCGCCCTCCCTCTGGAAGCGGGCGAAGCGGTTCGAGGGGATGACCATGAAGGAAGCCATGCCCACAGCCCACGCCCGTTGCCAGGGGCAAATGGACCGGGTGGTGAGGCTGCTTCGGGCCCGGGGGGTGCGGGTGCACCGGGTCCCGCCTTTCCAGCGCCGCGAGGAGGCCCTTCTTCCGGGGGAGCCCACCGAGTCCCTCCTCTTCTTCCCCCGGGACCCGATGCTGGCGGCCGGCTCCCGTCTCTTCGAGCTGACTCCCGCCGACCCCAAGCGCCGCCGGGAGCGGTCGCCCCTACGGCGCCTCCTGGAGCGGGTGCACCCCCATGCCCTGTCGGGGGCCACCGCCATGCCCCACCCCACCCCGCGCCACACCCGGGAAGGTGCCTGGGCCTTCCTGGATGGGGGGGACTGCCTGGTGGCCGGCAACGCGGTCTTCGTGGGGCTTTCCCCCGGGGGAAGCAACCCCGCCGGCGCCGAGTGGCTTTCGAGGGCGTTGGGCCCCCGCTGGACGGTCCATGCCGTGCCCTACGCCAGGGAGTTTCCCCACCTGGACTGTGCCCTGTGCCTGGTGCGCCCCGGGCTGGGGCTCTATTGCCCCGACGTCCTGCCAACCGGGCCCCCTGAGCCCCTCTCGGGCTGGACCTGGATCGAGGTGGACAGGAAGGAGGCCCTGGAGGGGATGGCCACCAACGGTCTCCACCTGGACCCGGAAACCCTTCTCCTCCCGGAATCGGCCCCCGGCACCGCCGAAGCCCTGCGGATGGCCGGACACCGGGTCGAGACCGTCCTCTTCGACGCCGTCACCGCGTTCGGCGGGGGGCTTCGCTGCTGGTCCCAGCCGCTGGTGCGGCGGGGATGATCCATTGATACCAACGAAACCGAAAAATTTTCTTGCGAAAACTAAGTATCTTTCGGTAGCGTGATCTTCCAGGTTCGGCACGGCGTCCGATCCGACTCGCCGGACCCTGGATCGGCCAGAGGAGGGAACATGGCGGACAAGAAGAAGGCCCCCACCACGCAGAAGGGCAAGCCGGCTGGAAAGAAGGGCGGCGGCAAGAAGGAGCTGTCCATGGATGACCTGTCCAAGGTAGCGGGCGGGAAGAAGAGGATCCGGAGCACCAAGCTCCCCTGAGGCTCCAACCCCTCCTCCGCCCCTCCCCTCCTTGCAGACGCGGCGAGGCACCGCGTAAGCTTCTGCGAGCATGGACGCGAAGCCGGGCGTGAGCCCGGTCCTTCGCGTTCGCCCCGGGCGGGATCCGATTCCGTTGGTCTCGTGGGGCTCCGGCCGTCCTGGCCCGGAGCCCCACGGGGGGTTCCGCCCCCCACGCTGAGCCAGTGAAGGCGCAGGGAACTTCCATGGCTCGTTCTTCGATCTTCCGGCAGGCAGCGCTGGAGAGGCTCTCCAGCCCCGAGCAACTCGACCGCCTCATGCGGGTCACCAACCCCCAGGGGTGGGTGGCGCTGGGAGGCCTGGGCCTGGTGCTGGTGTTCGCCCTGGTCTGGTCGGTGTTCGGGCGCCTCCCCACCACCATCTCCGGCACCGGGATCCTCCTCTCGGCCGAGGGAATCCGGGAGATCGAGGTCCTGGCCTCGGGTGTGGTCGCCGACCTCCGGGTGGAGGTGGGAGACGCCGTGGCCCGGGGAGACACCATCGCCCGGGTGGGACAGCCCCTCCTGGAGCAGCGGGTCACCCAGGCCCGGGATCGCCTGGAGCTCCTCCAGGCTGAACGGAGCCGGAGGGAGAACTTCACCTCCTCCAACGACGCCCTGGAGACGGAGCTCCTCAACGCCACCAGGGTCGACCTGACCCGCCGCCTGGAGTTCCTGGCGGAGAGGGTCCGTTGGCTGGAGGGAAGGGTGGGGGCGGAGGAGGAGGCGCTGCGACTCGGCCTCGTCACCCCGGAAGCGGTCCAGAACACCCTCCAGCAGCTCGAGGCCGCCCGGGCGGAGCGAAACGGCCTGGAGCTGGAGCTCCAGAACAACGACCTGGCCAGACTCCTCCTGGCCAACCGCTCCTCGGAGACCATCGAGGCGGTGGACGAGCGGATCCGGGCGTCGGAGCGCGACCTCGAGGGCCTTCGCCTGGAGCTGGAGCAGAGCAGCGTCGTCCTGAGCCCCTACGCCGGATACATCCGGGAGATCCGCTCCGACGTGGGGCAACTGGTGGTGGCGGGCCAGGCGCTGGTGAGCGTGGAGATGGTGGACGCTCCCCTCCAGGCGGTGGTATTCGTCCCCACGGAGGGCAAGCGCATCCGGGCGGGGATGGAGGTCCAGGTCTCCCCCGTCACCGTGCGCAGGGAGGAGTACGGCTTCCTCCTGGGCACCGTGTCCTTCGTGTCCCCCCAGCCCGCCACCCGCCAGGGGATGCTCCGGACGCTGGGCAACGAGATCCTGGTGGAGCAGATCGCCGGCCTGGGAGCTCCCTTCCTGGTGGAGGTGGACCTCCTGCATGATCCCGAGACCCCTAGCGGCTTCCGGTGGTCCTCGGGCTCGGGCCCTCCCTCCTCGGTGGAGAGCGGCACCCAGGTGAGCGTCCAGGTGGTGGTGGAGGAGCAGCGGCCCATCAGCCTGGTCATCCCCGCCTTCAAGTCCGCCCTCGGAACGTCATGAGCCTGGGCGAGCGGCTCAGGTCCCTCCTCGCCCGGCGCCCCCACAGGACCCGGACGCTCCTCCAGATGGAGGCGGTGGAGTGCGGGGCGGCGGCCCTGGGCTCCATCCTCGGCTACCACGGCCGCGTCGTTCCCCTGGAGGAGCTCAGGGTGCGGTGCGGGGTGTCCCGGGACGGCGTCACGGCCAAGAACATCATCATCGCCGCCCGGGGATACGGCCTCGAAGCCAAGGGATTCAAACGGGAGATGGAGGACCTCCGCACCACGCACCTTCCTGCCATCCTGTTCTGGAACTTCAACCACTTCCTCGTCCTGGAGGGGTTCGTCGGAAACCAGGTCTTCCTGAACGACCCTGGCACCGGACCCCGCAGGATCACCATGGAGGAGCTGGACGAGGCGTACACGGGGGTGGTCCTCACCTTCGAGCCGGGACCCGCCTTCGAGCCCGAGGGGAAGGAGCCTTCGGTGGTGGGGGCCCTGGCTTCCCGCATGCGGGGCTCGGAAGAGGCCCTTCTCTTTGCCGTCCTGGCCGGCCTGGCCCTGGTGATCCCGGGGCTGGCGGTTCCGGCGTTCTCCAGGGTGTTCGTGGACAAGATCCTGGTGAGCCACCTGGAGTCGTGGGTGAAGCCCCTCCTTCTGGGCATGGCCCTCACGGCCGCCATGCGGGGCGGCCTTACCTGGCTGAGGGAACGCTACCTCCTTCGCCTGGAGACCAAGCTCGCCGTCGCCAATTCGGGGAAGTTCTTCTGGCACGTGCTCCGGCTTCCCATGGAGTTCTTCTCCCAGCGCTACGCCGGAGAGGTGAGCGGACGGGTGGCCCTGAACGACTGGGTGGCGTACCTCCTCTCCGGGCGCTTGGCCACCACGCTCATCGACGCCGCCATGATCGTCTTCTTCGGAGCGGTCATGCTGGTGTACGACTGGGCGCTGACCCTCCTGGGGGTCTCGGTGGTGGCGCTGAACCTCCTGGTCCTGCGCTGGGTGTCGGACCGGCGGGTGGACGGAAACCGGAGGCTGCTCCAGGAGGCGGGGAAGATGGGGGGCGTCCTCATGAGCGGCCTGGCCAACATGGAGACGCTGAAGGCCACCAGCCGGGAGAGCGATTTCTTCACCACCCTGGCGGGCCACCAGGCCAAGGTCCAGGTGGTCTCCCAGGAGCTGGCGGTGAAGACCCAGGTCATGCTGGTGGGCCCGTCCCTCCTGAACTCCCTGGCCTCGGCTTCGGTCCTGGCCTTCGGGGGCTACCGGGTCATGGAGGGGGATCTCACCATGGGGATGCTGGTGGCTTTCCAGAGCCTCATGGCCTCCTTCACCGGGCCCGTGACCAATCTCATGCAACTCGGCGCCGAGCTCCAGGAGGCCCAGGGGGACATCAACCGGCTGGACGACGTCCTCCGCTACCCGGTGGACCCCAGGGTAGGGGAGCGAACGGACCCCTCCGACCTGGGCCTCGCCGAGAAACTCTCGGGAAGGCTGGAGCTCAGGAACATCACCTTCGGCTACTCCCGTCTGGCGGATCCCCTCCTCACGGACTTCTCCCTCTCCCTGGAGCCGGGCTCCCGGGTGGCCCTGGTGGGGCCCTCGGGGTGCGGGAAGTCCACCCTGAGCAAGCTGGTCACGGGGCTCTATGAGCCCTGGCACGGGGAGGTCCTCTACGACGGGCAGCCGGCAGGGAAGGTACCCCGGCCGGTGTTCAATGCCAGCGTGGCCTTCGTGGACCAGGACATCGTTCTGTTCGAAGGCACCATCCGCGACAACCTCACCCTCTGGGACGAGACCGTTCCCGACACCGACGTCATCCAGGCCGCCAAGGATGCCCTCATCCACGACGCCATCACCTCCCGCCCCGGGGGCTACGACAGCAAGCTGGAGGAGGGGGGCGGGAACTTCAGCGGGGGCCAACGCCAGCGCCTGGACATCGCCCGGGCCCTGGCGGTGAACCCCCGCATTCTGGTCCTGGACGAGGCCACGAGCGCCCTGGACACCCTCTCCGAACAGCTCGTGGACGAGAACATCCGCCGGCGGGGGTGCACCTGCCTGATCGTGGCCCACCGCCTGAGCACCATCCGTGACTGCGACGAGATCATCGTCCTGGAGCGGGGCCAGGTGGTGCAGCGGGGAACCCACGACGGGCTCATGAAGGAACCCGAGGGGCTCTACGCCCGGCTGATCCAGGCATGAGCGGGCCGCCGACGGGAAACCGGGGGTCCCGGCACCCCGAGGAGGCTCCGGGGGCCGTGCTTTCCCGCGGCGCCCGCCCGGGAGGCGGCGACGCCGAAGCCCTCCTCCGCCTCTTCGAGACCCACGGGACCCTGGTGGCGTCAGGGGCCAACGCGCCCCTTCTCCTGGAGGACCCCTCCTCGGTCTGGCTGGTCACGGAAGGGAAGGTGGACGTCTTCGCCGTGCGGGTGGTGGGGGACCGTCCCGAGGGCGCCCGGAACCATCTCTTCACCGTCCCCGCCGGCGGCCTCCTCCTGGGGATGGAGCCGGCCTGGGCCGACGAAGTGGGGCTCCTGGCGGTGGGGATCCCCGGGACCACCGCCCGGCTCATGGAGCTGGACCGTCTGGTGGCGGGGGGCCGCGAGGCGTTCGTGCGGGAAGCGCTGGAACGCTATGTCCTGGCCTTCTCCTCGGCCTTGTCCCAACGGGGGAGCCCCCGGTTCGACGCACTCCTCGCTCCCGGGGAGGAGCTGGAAGTCGGGGAGGGCTCGGCCCTGGCCACCCGCAGGGGGGTGTCCTGGGTGAAGGTGCTGAGCGGCCTCCTCTCCTTCGAGGGACAGGAGGCTCTCCTCTTCGGCGGTGACAACGGAGCCTTCCCCCTGGCCTCCGGGGCCTGGGTCCGCGCCGCCGGTGGCACCCGGATCCGGGCCCTGGCGGCCTCCGACGTGGAGGGCGAGGAGCTGTGGGAGGGTCTCCGGACCTTCCAGCGCATTGCCCTGGAGTGGGCCGACCTGGTCCTGGAGCGGGACCGGTCGCTGGATCGGGAGCGGCTGGGACGCCGCCTCCTCCTGGATCAGAACGCCAACCGGGCCGCCCTGGAGTCCCTGGCCGAGGTTCTCTCCCCGGAGCGCCGCCCGCCCCTGGACACCACGGGCGGCCCCCTCCTCACGGCCTGTCGACTAGTAGGGGAGGAGCTCCACATGAGCTTCGTCCCGGCTCCGTCCTGGGAGAAGGTCCGAAAGAGCCTGGACGACGAACTGAGGGCCGTGTGCCGGGCCTCCGCGGTGGGGTACCGCCGGGTGGTGCTCTCGCCCGGGTGGTGGACCCAGGACAACGGCCCCCTCCTGGGGCTGGTGGCCCAGGAGCCGGGAGACGGAGAGGGCGATCAGGCCGGAGGGGATGGGGAGAGCCAGGCCACGGTGATGGCGCCGGTGGCCCTCCTGAGCGAAGGGCCCGGCCGCTACCTCCTGGCCGACCCCGGCACGGGCCACCGGACGCCCGTGGATGGAGAGACGGCGGCAGGCATCGCGCCCTTCGGATACCAGTTCTACCGGTCCCTCCCCGCCACCAGGATCCAGTTGAAGGACGTGGCCCGATACGTCGCCTTCCGGGCCTGGGGGGACCTCCGGACCCTGGCCTTCGTGGGTCTTCTCGGCGCCGGCCTGGGGCTCCTCCTTCCCATCCTCACCGGGGTGGTGTTCGACCAGGTGATTCCCAGCGCCGACCGGGGGCAGCTCATCAGCGTCTTCGCGGCCCTGGCGGTGGCGGCGCTGGCCGGCACGACCTTCGAGATCACCCGGTCGCTGGCCATCATCCGCCTCCACGCCCGGGTGAGCGCAGGCCTTCAGATGGCGGTGCTGGACCGCCTGGTGCGCCTCCCCCTTCCCTTCTTCCGCCGTTTCACGGCCGGGGACCTGGCCCTGAGGGCTTCCAGCATCAGCGCCATCGGCAACGCCCTTTCCAGCGCCACCATCGGGTCCCTCCTGAGCGCGCTGGTTTCCGCCGGCTCCTACGTTCTCCTCTTCGTGTACTCCCCCATGTTGGCCCTGCTGGCCACCCTCATCCTGGTGGTCAACATGGCCTTCATGGCGGGCACGGGGTACGTCTCCCTGCGCTTCTCCCGGGAACAGCAGGAGGCGGAAGGGAAGATCTCGGGGCTCGTGCTCCAGCTTCTGGGCGGGATCGCCAAGCTCCGGGTCTCCGGGACCGAGGCCCGGGCCTTCGCCAAGTGGTCCCGGGAGTTCCAGCGCCAGCGGGAGCTGACGTACGAGGTGGGCCGTTTCCAGAACAACGTGGAGGTCTTCAACGCGGTCCTCTCCATCCTCTCCACCCTGCTGATCTTCTGGGCCTTCACCGTCCTGGCCGGGGAGCGGGGAGGACTCACCACGGGCCAGTTCCTGGCGTTCTACGCCGCGTTCGGATCGTTCATGGCGTCCGGGATGTCGGTCACCTCCACCGCCATCTCGCTGCTGGAGCTGATCCCCCTCTGGGAACGGGCCAGCCCCATCCTGGAGGCGGAGCCGGAGGCCGACCCCGGCCGCCCCGATCCCGGGGAGCTCACCGGGCGCATGGAGGTGAGCCACCTGACCTTCCGCTACTCCGAGGACGGTCCGGTCATCCTCCAGGACGTGTCCTTCCACGCCGAGCCCGGGGAGTTCATCGCCATCGCGGGGCCTTCCGGCGCCGGGAAATCCACGCTCCTCAGGGTACTCCTGGCCTTCGACCTGCCGGAGAACAACTCGGTGTTCTACGACGGTCACGACCTGGCCACCATCGACGTGACCGCGGTGCGCCGCCAGATCGGCGTCGTGCTCCAGAGCAGCAAGGTCACCGCCGGGGACATCCATACGAACATCGTGGGAGCCAGCCCCGTGCCCCTGGAAGCGGTGTGGGAGACGGCCCGCATGGCTGGACTCGAGGACGACCTCCGGGACATGCCCATGGGGCTCCACACGGTGGTGCCGGAGGGGGGCGGCACGCTCTCCGGTGGCCAGCGGCAGCGGCTCCTCATCGCCCGGGCCCTCGTCCACAAGCCCCGCATCCTCTTCTTCGACGAGGCCACCAGCGCCCTGGACAACCGGACCCAGAAGATCATCAGCGAGAGCATCGAATCGCTCCACGCCACCCGGGTGGTGATCGCCCACCGCCTGAGCACCATCCAGCACGCCGACCGCATCTACGTGATGGACCGGGGGAAGGTGGTCCAGAGCGGGACGTTCGCCGAGCTCATGGCCCAGCCCGGCCTCTTCGCCGAGCTGGCGGCCCGTCAGGAGGCCTGATGCGCGTCTCGCCCTGGAGCTCCGTCGCCCGGTGGTTCCCCGTGGCCGCGTTGGCCCCCGCCCTCGCCGGCGGGACGCCCGTCCAGGCCCAGGAGACCCGCCCCGACACCCTGGCCCAGGTGGTGGGCCGACCCATCCAGGAGCTGGTGGCCACCCTCCCCGGGGAGCCCATCGCCCTGGCGGAACTGGTGGCCGTCGCGTTGGAGCGCAACGTGGATCTGGAGGTGGCCCGGGCCCGGCGGCGTCTCTCCGACGCCAGCCTCCAGATCCAGCAGGGGGTGTTCGACCCTCAGGCCACCCTGGGGTGGGGCCTCACCCGGGCCGCGTCCGAGGGAGAGAGGTCCCCAAGCTGGTCCGCCGGCCTCTCCCAGGCCCTTCCGTGGGGAACACGCCTGGGCCTCGCCCTGGACGCGGCCAGGGACCCCGCCGCCGCAGGGGTCCCGAAAAGCTACGGCGCCGACCTGGCCTTCACGTTTTCCCAACCCCTCCTGGAGGGGTTGGGGACGCTGGACACCGGCGTACGGGCCGCGAGGGCTTTGAGGACCGCCGCCGCCGGGGACCTCCGGCGCGCCCAGGAGGCCGTGGTGGCGGGGGTGGAGCTGGGCTACTGGGACCTCGCCGAGGCGGAGGCCATCCAGGCGGTGCTCCAGCGCTCCCTCGAGATCGCCGACGCCCTCCTCTTCCGGAACCAGCAGCTCGCCGAGCGAGAGTTGATCCCCGAGGTGGACGTTCTCACGGCCCGGAGCGGGGTGGCTCTGAGACGGGCGGGGTTCATCTCCGCCCGGCAGTCCCGGGAAGACGCGGCGGAGGCCCTCGTCTTCCTGGCCTGGGGCGGGGG
>JBFYZD010000100.1:0-12678 GCA_041309685.1 Gemmatimonadales bacterium
ACGACGCTCTTCCGATCTGCGGGGCTCCCCAACCACATCGGACGGATGAATGGTCCGCCCCTCCACCTCCACGGGCTCTCCCTTGTGGAGCTTTCCGAAGAGCGGGCCTTCGGGAATCCCCAGCGCCCGGGCCCGCTCCACGTCGAAGAGCCCCAGGCGGGGATGCTCCCGTAGAGCGTATCCCAGGGCCGGGGGGCCGTGACGGACGGCGAAGGACGCCACCTCGTACTCTCCCATGGGCACGGTCTCACCGGGAGCCAGCTCCAGGATCTCCACCGGAAACGGTACCCGTTCCACCCCCAGGAGAACGGCCTGGAGGAGGGTCTCCCGGGAGCCCCGAGGGCCGAAGAGGCGGAGGGGATCCTCCCGGCCCTGCAGGGCCATGGTCCGAAGGAGCCCGGTGATTCCCAGGAAGTGGTCGGCATGAAGGTGGGTCACGAAGATGACCCGGACCCCGAAACCGGTCTGGAAACGCATCATCTGCCGTTGCGTCCCTTCCCCGCAGTCGAACAGGAGAAGGTCCCCCTCCCTCTGAAGGGCAATCCCGCTCACGTTCCGGCCCACGGTAGGGCGGGAAGCGACGGTTCCGAGGAAGGTCACGCGCATCATGGTCACAGGGAGTCCCGAGGGGCACCGGAACGGGCTAATCCTGAAAGTTAGCGGCTTTCGGCCCCGGATTTCCAGGGAGGGTTCGGTATTTTCCCGGAGGCCCGGCACTCCTCCCGGCCCTCCGGACGGGTCCCCCACCGGGAGTGCCCGGAGCCCCTGCTGGGGCGTCCCGGAAGCCTTTGAGGGGGGAGAACCCGGAAAAGAGAGGTTGCATCCCGTCTCCCGGGCCCTATTCTCAGTCAGGCGCCACCGCCCCCCCTCGGGGCACCCCACCGGGCCCAGGAGGAAGGAAGCTCAATGACCACTCGCCGTGAGTTCCTCGGTTCCATCACCCTACCCGCCGGGCTGGCCCTGGCCGGGGCGCCCCTTCTCCCCGGCCGACTAAGGGCCAACGCGGCCGATGTGGCCGCGGAGCTCGCCCTGGTGCCGGGGGACCCTGCCGTGATTGCCACCGACGAGGACTTCTGGGTGCCGGTGCAACAGGCATTCACCGTCGACCGAACCCTGGTGAACCTCAACAACGGAGGAGTGAGCCCCTCGCCGGCGTTCGTGCAGGACGCCATGAAGAAACACCTGGATCTCTCCAACAAGGCCCCTACCTACTATATGTGGCAGATCCAGGAGCCGATGCGGGAGCCGGTGCGGCAGAGGATGGCCCGGGAGTGGGGGGTGGACCCGGAGGAGATCGCCTTCGTGCGCAACGCCTCCGAGGGGCTCCAGACCTGCCAGTTCGGGTTGGACCTCCAACGCGGTGACGAGGTCCTGACCACCACCCAGGACTACCCCCGGATGATCACCACCTTCCAGCAGAGGGAACGCCGGGAAGGCGTGGTTCTGAGGCAGATCCAGGTCCCGGTTCCGGCCGAGGATCCCGTTGAGGTGGTGCGCCGCTTCGAGGAGGCCATCACCCCCCGGACGCGGATGATCCTCATCTGCCACGTCATCAACCTCACCGGGCAGATCTTCCCCGTCCGGGCCCTGGCCGATCTGGGCCGGCGCCGGGGGATTCCCGTCATCGTGGACGGCGCCCACGGGTTGGCGCACTTCGACTTCAAGCTGCCGGATCTGGGGTGCGACTACTACGCCGTGAGCCTGCACAAGTGGCTCTTCGCCCCCCACGGCACGGGGCTGCTCTACGTCAAGCGCGACAAGATCCCGGGCCTCTGGCCCCTGATGGCCGCGCCGGAGGGGATGGACGAGAACGTCAGGAAGTATGAGGAGATCGGAACCCACCCGGCGGCGAACTACCTGGCCATCGGCGAAGCCCTTACCTTTCATCAGGGGATCGGGAGCCAGCGGAAGGAAGCCCGCCTTCGGTACCTGCGGGACTACTGGGCCAACGCCCTCCTGGAGCACGACCGTTTCCGCCTGCACACCAGCCAGGACCCCCGGTTCTCCTGCGGGATCGGCAACATCCAGTTGGAGGGAGTGGAAACGGGCGCCCTGAGCAACTGGCTCTGGAACAAGCACCGCATCATCACGGTGGCCATCAGGCACCCGGAGTTCGAGGGGTTGCGGGTGACGTCCAGCGTGTACACGCTCCTGGAGGAGTTGGACCGTTTCGTGGAGGCCATGGTGTACGCGGCCCGCCACGGGATCACGGCCTGACAACGTCTGCCGGAGGGAAGGATCGGGGATGGCGGAGATCAGCATGAAGGTGCCGGACATCTCCTGCGGCCACTGCGTGGCGGCGGTGAGGGGCGCCCTGGGGCAGGTGACGGGGGTGGGGGCGGTAGAGGTGTCGCTGGTCACCAAGGTGGTGAAGGTGACGGCGGTCGAGGGGGTGGAGCCCGGCGCGCTGCTGGGCGCGGTACGGGACGCGGGGTACACGCCCGAGCTGCTGAGGTGAGAGAGGAGCACGCGATGACCCGGAGCAGAGGGATGGTTCTGGTCGCGGCGGCGCTGTTGGGCCTCGCGCTGGCGAGCGGGTGCGAGAGCGCCGAGCGGACCCGCGCCCGCCAGGAGGCGGTGGACACCCTCACCCGCCGCCAGCGGGATAGCCTGCTCTCCACCATGCCCGTGCCCGGGGCCTCGGCCGTGGGGCGGGCGATGCGCGCCGCGGACTCGGCAGCCGCACGGGCGCGGGCCCACGACACCATCCGGTAAGGCCGCCCAACCCGGGCGGGCTCCACCCGCCGACCCGCGCCGCCGGCGGCGCCCCCCCTCCTTCCCGGTCCGGCCGTCGAAGCCGGACCGAGCGATGCCATCTCCACTCTCGCCAGACGGCCTCCGCGGCCCCATGTTGTCGGGGAGGATCGACCCACCACGCAACGGAGGATGCGCGTCATGGCCGTCTTCAATCTCCTGGTCAATGGAGAGCGGAAGACCGTGGATGTCCCCCCGGACATGCCCCTGCTCTGGGTGCTCCGGGACCACCTCGGTCTCACCGGCACCAAGTACTCCTGCGGGATCGCGTTCTGCGGCTCCTGCACCGTCCACCTGGACGGCGAGCCCGTCCGCTCCTGCGCCACCCCGGTCCAGTCCGTGGGGGACAAGGCCATCCTCACCATCGAAGGACTTTCCCCCGACGGGAGCCACCCCCTCCAGAAGGCGTGGCTGGATCAGCAGACCCCGCAGTGCGGGTACTGCCACCCCGGGCAGATCATGCAGGCCGCGGCGCTCCTGAGGGACAACCCCCACCCCACCGACGAGGAGATCGACCGCGCCATGGCCGGCCTTCTCTGCCGGTGCGGAACCTATCAGCGCATCCGCACGGCCATCCGGGTGGCCGAGAGGGAGGGCGTCCGATGAGCACGCAAGAGCTGACCCGCCGGGCGTTCCTCCAGACCACCGGCACCGCCGGGGCGGGCCTGGTCATCGCCATCCACATCCCCTTCGAACTCGGGTGCGCGGAGGAGGTGGACCGGCCCCTGGCCGACCTGACCCCCAACGCCTGGATCCGGGTGGCCCCCGACGGCCTGGTGCACGTGATCTACGACGACCACGAGATGGGCCAGGGGAGCTCCACGAGCTTCCTGATGATGGTCTGCGACGAGATGGACGCGGACTGGAGCCGGATCGTCTGGGAACCCGTCCCCACCAATCCCTCCACCTGGGGGCGTACCATCTCCACCGGGGGGAGTACGACCATTCGCCAGGGGTGGACGTTCATTCGCAAGGCGGGCGCCCAGGCCCGCGAGATGCTCCGCACCGCCGCCGCCCGCCGCTGGGCGGTGGAGGTGGACGAGTGCGTCGCACGCCACCACGCGATCATCAACGAGAGCTCGGGGCAGACGCTGGGCTACGGTGAGCTGGCCGAGGAGGCCGGGACGCTTCCCGTGCCCGACGATCCCCCCCTCAAGACCCACGCCCAGTATTGGCTGGTGGGGAGGGACACGCCGCGGCTGGATCTCCCCCCCAAGGTGACGGGGAAGCACACGTACGGGATGGACCTCCGCCTGCCGGGGATGCTCTTCGCCTCGGTGGAGCGCCCCCCGGCGTTCCAGGGGAAGGTGACGCGCTTCGACGCAGCCGCCGCCCGGGCCGTGCCCGGCGTGGTGGACGTGGTCGAGATCGAGGGGGGAGTGGCGGTGGTGGCCCGCGACACCTGGTCGGCGTTCAAGGGGCGGGAAGCGCTCAAGGCCGAGTTCGACCCGGGCCCCAACGCCAACCAGTCCACCGAGACGCTCCTGGCCCGCGCCCGGGAGATGATCCAGCAACCCGGGGACGCGGAGAAGGCCGAAGGCGATGCCCTGGGGGCCATGGCCCGGGCCGCGAAGACCGTCGAGGCGGCCTACGACACCCCCTTCCTGGACCACGTCCCCATGGAACCCATGAACGCCACCGCATGGGTGCGGGGGGACCAGGTGGAGGTTTGGTCTCCCACCCAGGCCGCCACTCTTTCCCAACGCACGGCGGCGCGGGTGGCCGGGGTGGAGCCCTCCAACGTGGTCTTCCACTCCCTGCTTGCCGGAGGCGCCTTCGGGCGGCGCCTCAACGCCGACGACACCGAGTACGCCGTGAAGGTGGCCATGAAGGTGAACGGCCCCGTGCAGGTGGTCTGGACCCGGGAGGACACCTTCCGGCACGGCTTCTACCGGCCCTTCACGCTCCAGTGGCTGAAGGCCGGGCTCGACGCCGAGGGCTACCCCATGGCCTGGATCCACCGCATCTACGGCCAGCCACCCCGGGGCACCACGACGGGAGGGGCGGTGGACCACCCCTACAACCTTCCCAATTTCCTCTGCGACAACCACCTGGAGGACTTCCAGATCCCCATCGGCGCCTGGCGCTCCGTGGGCAACACCCAGACCGGCTTCGCGGTGGAGTCCTTCATGGACGAGTGCGCCCACGCCGCCGGGAAGGACCCGTTCGAGTACCGGCGCCACCTGATGAAGGTGCCCCGGCTGCTGAGGTGCCTGGAGGAGGTGGCCGAGAGGGCGCAGTGGGGCCGCCCCATGGGCCCCCGCCAGGGCCAGGGGATCGCCGCCTGGACCTGCTTCACCGCCTACGTGGCCATGGTGGCCGAGGTCACCGTAGCCGACGACGGCACGGTCAAGGTGGACCGCATCGTATCAGTGTCGGACCACGGGACGATCATCAATCCCGAGGCGGTGCGGAGCCAGATCGAGGGAGGGATCGTCCTGGCGCTGACCGCGACGCTGAAGGCCGGCGTCCACATCCGCAACGGCGCCACGTTGGAGACCAACTTCCACGACCACCCCCTCCTGGCCTTCCACGAGATGCCCACGGTGGAGGTCCACTTCATTCCCAGCACCGAGGCAGCCTGTGGCGTGGGCGAGCCCCCCGTGCCCCCGCCCCCGCCCGCCGTGTGCAACGCCATCTTCGCCGCCACGGGGGTGCGGATCCGGAAGCTGCCCATCGAAAAGGGGCTGCTGCGGGTGGGGTAGAGGGGGGGAGTGGGCCGGAGGGGCCGTCGGTTGGGTTGGTGGGGCAGGAACACGCCCCCGGGTTCCGAAGGGGGCCTGGGGGCGGTTCGTTTGCCGGGGGGGTGCGGTGGGAAACGCCTCGGATTGGTGGGGTTGCCGCACCGGCGTCCACTGGACTCGGGAGGGTTCAGGGCGTTCGGGAGGATCCCGGAGGGTGTGGGATGACCGAAACGGGGGGGGGCCGAACCCGTCGTTATGGGAAATCGGCGGGAGCAGTTGTGATTTCGACTGGCGGACAGTGAGACATGCCTGGGAAACCACCCAACCGGAGGTGAGGAGTGGTCAACCTTGGTCGGATTTGCCTGTTGATCTCAGTCTTGCTCTTGGGATGTATGGAAGATCGGGAGGTATGGGAAGGCCGGATCTCGGAGGTGGACGGTGTTGTGCGAGTTGAGAATCCCCCGGTTCCTCTGGCAACTCCGGGAGTGATCTCCGCCCAGATGCTCTGGAGCTCAGCGGGCCCATCGGAGGGGGATATCTGGGAGGCCCCAAACTGGATCCACGCGCACGGGGACGTTCTGTACGTCGTTGATCGGATGGCGTCGAAGATCCATCGGCTCACCCTGGATGGGGAATCCATGAGCGCGTTGGGAGAACCCGGAGAAGGTCCCGGCGAGTACGGGAGGATCATCGATGCGATACCAACGCCGGCCGGGTTGTTCGTGGTGGATGGTGGAAACGGTCGAGTGGAGGTATTGGATGCTCGAGGTGAGATTCTAGCCAGTTCTCCCCTTGGACAATTCGTCTTCGTTGCCATCCCGATGGGGGAGGACGCCATCGCCGTCTCCGGTATGCTCGGAGGCGACCCGAGATGGGAGCGAATCGATGCTGTTGGGACCGTGGAGCCGCTCAGCTTCCCGGAGTTCGTGGACCCCCGGGAACCAGGGGAGATCCCTTCAAGAGCATGGACGTTCATGGGGAATCCGGTTCGCCTTCGTTTCACCTCCCCCCAGATTCAGTTCTTCTCTGCTTCCGGGGACCTTCAGCGCGTGATCGACCTACCGATCCCGCCGGAGGAAGCAACGGACGAGGAGGTCGAAGCTCTGGTGACCGAGATGGCATCTGTGTTGTCCGCCAGCGGTGTTCCCAGCAGTAGGATCCAGCAACAGGCGGACCTGGTGCGCTCAAGGCCGAGGGCCAAATACCGTTTCAGGGACATTCGGTTCGATCGCAAGACAGGCTTGTTGGCTATCTGGGAACAGAATCCAGAGGACTTCGGCTCGGGGCCTGCTTCCCTTCACCTGCTTTCTTCCGATGGCATCTACTTGGGCTCCCTCGATTTCGATCGAGCATGGTCTGCCTTCGACCTGGAGGGTGATGTGGTCTATGCCTTGTCCAGGGATTCGACCACTGATCTCGGCACCCTAGAGGCATTCTTGCTCTCCGTGCCTGCAGAACTCCGCGAAAAGGCCGGAGACCTGGCCTCTGGCAGAAACCAGTGACATGCCTGCGGGAGGAGTAGTCCCCATTGCGCCACCGTTTCAGGGTGGGCAACAAGGACGGGCCATGATGTAAGATGGAAGGTCAGCAGAATCGACGGATTCCTGAATCGAACGGAGGCCGACTTCCCATAATACACGGTGGCCGCCTCCGCGCGCTACGCGCGCTCCGGAGAACACGGCTTCGCATTCGCTCAGCCGTGTCGGCCGCCTAAGAACGTTAGCGGAACTCGGTTGGGTCTTGGCCCTGGACGTAGAAGGAAGATCCCTGGTCCCGGTCAGCCTCTCGCATGGGGGAACTGCCTGTGTTCAAGTTCCGGGAGAAATTCTCGTCCCAAGGGATAACCTGGGAGCAACTCGGTTTCCAGTTTGTCGTCATCCTATTGGGAGTGTACCTCGCTATCTTCTTTGAGGGATGCGCTGAGGACAGGCAGCACGGCCAGGAGGCTGCGGACCTGATGGTGCATGTCCTCGATGAACTCCTGCTGGATGAGCGCGACTTCCAGGCAGTCTCAGATGGAAGGGAAGAAGTGCTCATGGCCTTGGATTCTCTCACTCTCCTCTTCCGAATTGGCTCGGATTCCAATGGTCCCCAGGTTGACTCCCTGCTCCGGGGCCCACTCGCAGTCGTCCAAACCGCTTTTCCCCGCCGGGCTGCTTACTCCGCCCTGGTATCCGGCGGTTATCTCACGGCAATCCGCGACCAGGCGTTGTCCGTCCGGCTGGCGAACTTGTACGAGCACCACTATTCACGGGTGGGTTATAACGGCGAAATGATCGATGGGTGGTTCCGGGAGACCTACTTCCTGTCGGCAGAATACTGGGACGCGGATCGAATGGTGTTCGTTGCACCTGGGGCCAATGCCGGGCCCCCAGCGCGGACAGCGTTGGGAAAACTCCGAATCCTATATGACTGGTACGCTGGGACGCTCCTCGAAGACGTGCTTGCGGAACTCACTGAGGTCAGGAAGTCCGTGGAGGAATACCTAGGTCTTGTCAGGACGGGGAGCTCCGGGGTCGAGTTCCACTGACCAGACGACCGCAGCCTTCGCGCCCTGCGCGTGCTCCGTGCAACACGGCTCGCTCCGCCAGCCGCGCCGGCGCTCGCCGTACGTTACGGCCCATCGATGAACGGGATGGGACAGGAAAAAGAGAAGTGGGAACACGAGGAGTTCGTGACGAGGCGATGCACGGCGGACGGAGGTCGCGGTGAAGGTCTTTTGTCGGGTGACCTATCCGAACGGCAAGATCTACATCGGGAAGGACCTTACCGGTTCGGCGGACCATTTCGGCAGCGCCGATGGTCGACTTCTCGAGGCGGATTCCCCTGCGGCTGAGTTGAGGGATTTCACAATCCGCAAGGAGATCCCCTGGGAATCCAATACGGCATCGGACCAGGAGGCGAACGCGAAAGAAGTCGAGTTCATCCGTGCGTTTCGATCGAACGTCCCGGAGGTAGGATACAACCGTTGGCCGCGGTTCGGGTTGGAGGGCCGGGGCCCACTGGCCGATTCACCTTTTGCTGCGGATGTGGACTGAGATGGCTCGGGCTACGACACGAACCGCCCCGTCGCGTGCGGGTGCGTTGTCCAAGCGGGTCTCAGGTCGCGTTGTCGCGGGACTCGAAGAGTCCGAATCAGGGTCGTTGGCGGTGAGGTTCGAGGACGGAGGGTACCTCCAGATCGAACACGGAGAGACCGGGTTCATTCTGATCCTGCGTGATGCGGTGTCGCCCCATCAGGGGAGTGGTCCGCGACCGACTCGCCGACAGCTTGAGTACCTGGAGTTCATCCAGCGATACATGCACCGCAACGGCGTATCCCCGGCCGAGGCGGACATCCAGGCCCATTTTCTGGTGTCGGCGCCGTCCGTGAATCAGATGATCCGAACGCTGGAACGGAAAGGCTTCATCACGCGGGCTCGGGGCTGGTTCGGACAGACAGCACCAAGGTCCATCCGGGTCGTGTGGGAGGGGTAATCGGAATCGCACCGCACGGAGGCGGATGCAGAAGACCCCAGGGGAAAGGTGGCGGTTACGGGGACACTGAGGTTCGACGTTCGGTACGCGATCCGACGACTCACGCGGGATTGGCCGTTCACGATCCCGGCGTTACTCGTGCTCGCCCTCGGGATCGGTGCGAACACGGCGATGTTCAGCGTCGTGAACAGGGCGCTCTTCCGGCCGCTCCAGTTCAGCGACACCGATCGGCTGGTCAACATCTATCAGAACCAGGGAAGGGCCGCCGAGCCGACCGGGAGCTCCTATCCCGCCTATCGGGACATGGCCCGCTACACGGACGTCTTCTCGGATGTCACAGCCTTCACCTGGCCCCTGCCCGTCCGGTACCAGGACGACTATCGAATCGGACCGGGGCTCATCGAGTACGCGACCCCCAACTATGCGGCGGTCCATGGACTGAGCCCAGCCCTGGGGCGTTGGTTCACCGCGGAGGAGAACCGCATAGGCGTCGATGTGGTCGCCGTCCTCAACTTCCGCACCTGGACCGAGGGGTTCGGCGGCGATGCGTCCGTGCTCGGAAGAACCGTTCGCATCGCCGGCGTACCCGTAACGGTCGTCGGGATCGGCCCGGAGGGCTACAGCAGTGGCCTGCACGCGGGCCTCGTCACGGACTTCTGGCTGCCCGTCTCGGCTGCGGGCACCGTCAGCGAATCGTCCGGGTTGATCGAAGAACGAAGGGGCAACGAGCTCCTGGTGCGGGCTCGCCTGCGGGATGGAGTGAGCCTGACCCAGGCGCGAGCGGCGATGACCGCCCTCGGGGCCAACCTGGCGCGGGAGTATCCCCGGGTCGACCCCGGCCGGGGAATCTCGGTGCTTCGAGCGGACGAGGTCCTGGTACACCCGCAGCTGGACGTGATGCTGCATGCGGGGGCTTCGTTCCTGATGGTCGTGGTGGCCATGCTCCTGGCCATCGTTTGCACCAATCTCGCGACCTGGCTCCTGGTCCGCGGTCTCGCCCGCGGGAAGGAGGTATCGATCCGGCTGGCCCTGGGCGCCTCGCGCGCCCAGGTGGTGCGCCACCTCGTCGTCGAGAGCACGCTGCTCGCGGGGCTGGGCGGCGCGGTCGGATACCTTCTCGCGGAGTGGACGATGGGATTCCTGGCGACGTTGGACCTTCCGGTCGACGTCGGCGGGAGCCTCGACTACAGGGTTCTGGGCTTCACCTTGGCGCTCTCGTTGTTCACGGGTGTGGCCTTCGGCCTGGCCCCCGCCCTCCGTGCGACCGGGGGCGAGCTGGCTCCCGCCCTGCGCGGCGACGGCGAGATCGGCTCGACCAGGGGGCGGAGGTTCGGCCTGAAGCATGCACTCGTCGCCTCTCAGGTCGTTCTCTCGTGCGTGTTCCTGGGCGTTGAAGGAGTCTACGTGCGCGCGCTCAGGGCCACGCAGGCCGTGGACCTCGGCTTCGACGCCGAGCGCCTGGCATTTGTGGAGACGGACGCCGCGTTCGCAGGGTACACTGCCGACCAGATCACGGCCCTCCACGAGAGCCTGCGGCAACGCGTAGCCGCGCTCCCCGGTGTCCAGTCGGCCGCGTTGACCGTAGGGCCGCCGCCGGGTTGGGACGGCGGCGGCGTGGCGATCGTCGACGGCTACGAGCCGATCGAAGGCGAGTCCACCTATCTACCGTGGATCTGGGCGGGGCCGGCGTACTTCGACGCTCTCGGGATTCCTCTGTTGCGCGGGCGCGGATTCAGCGAGGCGGATCGCCTCGACACCCCACGGGTGGCGCTCGTAAACGAGAGCCTGGCACGCCGATACTTCGGGAGGTCGGACCCGGTCGGCCGACGCTTGAGCATTTCCGAGGGATCCGGATCAGTGGAGGGCAGCGTCACTCCAACCGAGTTCGAGGTCATTGGTGTCGTGCCGGACGTGCGCACCTCGCTGCACGACCCTCCGGGTCCGCTGGTCTATCGCTCCTACCGCCAAGGAGCCGCGACAACGTCGACGGTACTCGTTCGCACGTCGGGGGATCCGGCGAGCCTCCTGCTTCCCTTGCAGCGGGCCGTCCGAGAGCTGGACGCGTCCGTGCCGATCCTCACGGCAGCCACCTTGAGTCAGCGGGTGGCCGACGAGCTCGGCGTGGAGCGCACCATGGTCGCCTTCGGGGGCGCCCTCGGCCTGCTGGGACTCGGCCTGGCGAGTCTCGGCCTCTACGCCGTGGTGTCCTTCGCGGTGTCGCGCAGGTCCCGCGAGGTCGGGATCCGCATCGCCCTCGGCGCACGGCGAGCCGAGGTCCTCTGGACACTGTCGAAGGACGTCGCCGCGCTGATGGCGGTTGCGTTGGCCGTGGGGCTCGGCCTCGCGTGGCTGCTCGTCAGGAGCCTTGGCACGTTGGTCTCCAATCTGGGTCAGGCCGAGGGTGTGAACCTGAATGCCGCTCCGGGAAGCGACCCCGTCGCGTTCATCCTCGTCGCGCTGATCATGGCTGCCGTGGGTCTCGCCGCGACGCTCTTTCCCGCGTGGCGCGCTTCGGGCAGCAGGCCACATGCGGTGCTACGGGAGCTGTGATCGTGGCGCCCGGCTGGGACGCTTTGCCGTGCGATGACAACCGGGCTCCGGCACCTCCTGAAACAGGTCACCGAAGAGAGGGAGGTCGGCCAGGCGGTGGTGCCCTCGACCCCCTCAGTCCGGCAGCACGATGGTCCCCGCCTCCTGCAGCACGATGGCCGGAGCGTCGGCCAGGGACCCGATGGCGGCGAAGCCCCCTGTGGACTCCACGAAATCGATGGCGGCGGTGATCTTGGGCCCCATGGATCCGGCCGGGAACTCCCGCCCGAGGGCTCGGAGCTCCGCCGGGGTGGTCCGGTGCAGCGGCCTCGCCTCGGGGGTCCCGAATCCGACCTGGACGGCCGGAACGTCGGTGAGCATGACCAGGGCGTCGGCTCCCACCTCCTCGGCCAGGAGGGCCGCCGTCCGGTCCTTGTCGATGACCGCCTCCACCCCCACCCATCCCTTCTCCGGATCCCAGATCACCGGGATTCCTCCCCCTCCCGCGCACACCACGAGAACGCCCCGCACCAGAAGGCGCCGGAAGATCCTGGCTGGGATGATGTCGATGGGGAGGGGGGAGGGAACCACCCTCCGGAGCCCCTTCCCGTCGGGAGCCAGCGTCCACCCCAGCTTCGCGGCCAGCCGGCGGGCCTCTTCGGGCTCGAAGACGGGACCGATGGGCTTGGTGGGGTTCTGGAAGGCCGGGTCGGCGGCATCCACCTCCACCCGGGTGAGGAGGGTCAGGATCTCCCGCCCCGGGAGCCGGTTGGAGAGCTCCTGCTCGATGAGGTAGCCGATCATCCCTTCCGTTTGAGCGCCCAGGACGTCGAGGGGGTTCTGGAAGATGTCGGAGTAGGAGGCTTCCTGCAGGGCCAGGAGCCCCACCTGGGGCCCGTTTCCGTGAGTCAGGACCACGTGGTGCTCCCTCGCCACCTGCGCGATGGACTCCCCGGCCGTCCTCATGTTCTTGCGCTGGACCTCGGCGGAAACCGGCTCCCCCCGCTGGAGGAGGGCGTTCCCGCCCAGGGCGATGACCACGATCAGCGGTTCCATGCCTCTGGCTCTTCTTCTTCAAGGGCGGGCGGTCCGGAGAGGGCGATGCGTCACCCGCCGCGGGGCGGGACACCACCGGCCTCCGGACCACTTGAATCCGAAGCGAGCCGAAGTCTAGAGGAGGGGGGGAGGGGGGGCAAGGCGGGGGGGCCTACCCCCTTCGGCCATGGACGGCAAC
>JBFYZD010000101.1:0-15526 GCA_041309685.1 Gemmatimonadales bacterium
AAGGGGGCCACCTCCTCGGGATTCTCGTCGTATTTCGTTCCCCGGAGGAACACGTGCTCCCCGTCGGCGGAGAGTCGGACGGTTTCCGGAGCGGCCCCGCCGCCCCCGAACCCACCACCGCCCGGCCCGCCTCCGGTGCCCCCGAGGGCGCCATTGGAGAGGATGCTCCCCGGATTCTCGTAGAAGTCTTCGGAGTTCCATCGGTAGAGGGTGTGCTTCTCCTCGGGGTCGTTCAGGAAGACGGCGTACGAATGCGTGGTCTGGCCGGTGCGCTCGGTGGCGAAGAGTATCCGCATGTCCTCGGAGAAGCTTGCCGAGGCCATGCGGGTGGTCGTCTCGTAGAGGACCTCGGTGCTGGTGCTGTCGAAGGGGGGTACCCAGCGGACGACCCGGTCCATGCGCCGTGGCCGAGGACGCTCCTGGCCACCTTCCTGGGCGGTGGCGGCCGCCGGCCGGGCGGTGGGTCGGCCCGCCGGGGCAGCCGCGGTGTCCGTGGCGGTGGTGTCCGGGGCCGGTTCCTGCTCCAGGTAGATGAGCCCGTTCCCGTCCGGAGCCCAGGCCATGCTCCGCCGGGGGTCCTGGCCTTCCTCTGGCTCGCGTGCATCTGCCCCCGGTGCCTGGGGAGCGGCCCGGATCCCGGTATTCAGCTCTGCCGAGCTAAGGGTGTCCAATACGGTGCCGTTTCGGTCCCAAAGTTCCTCCACCCGCCCGGCATTGGCGGCGGGGACGATGTAGCTGAAGGGCGGCACGGTTCGGGTGACCCGGAAATACTCGCCGTCATGGGAAGCGTTCACGCTCCGGATCATGGTGGGGCTTCCCACCGGGATCACCCGGCGGTTGTCCACCTGGATGAGAACGAGTTGGCCGGTGGTGTGCCACTGCAGGAGGTCCTTCTCCCAGGGGGCGCTCATGAGGCTGGCGTAGGTCCGGAGGCTGTTCTTCCCTTTCTCTGTCAGCTTCACTTCCGGTCCCTCGGGGACTTCCGGGACGGCCGGCATGGGGGATCGGGCCTCAGGCACGAGGACCGTGACGATGTACCGCCCGTCCTCAGTCCAGTCGAATCCCGTGACGGCGGTGGCGAGGACGGGAGTCCGGGTGAGTTGCCGGGAGCGCCCGTTGGACACCTCCGCCACCCAGATATGGGTAGTGGTGGGGGTGTGGGCGAAGTAGGCCACCTGGGTGCCGCCGGGGGACCAGGAGGCGTTGGAGATGCGTGCCCCTTCCGGCACTTGGATGTCCCGGATGGTGCCGTCGAGGGAACGCAGACGAAGGCCGGCGCTTCCACGGAGGGTGAGGGTCCGATTCCGGTTGGCGCCGAAGTCGATGAAGGTCCCGCCGAGCTCATGGAAGGGTTTGGACAGGGCCGAGATGGAGGGCATTCCGTCATCGACGGCCTCCAGGAACCAGCTCTGATCCGCGTTGGCGTTGCTGAAGCTGAAGTTGAGGTACCGGGGGGCGAGGACCGCCTCCGCGATTGCCTCGGGTGGCCGGATGTAGGCTTCCAGAGCCAGGATGGAGTCCGGGTTGGAGCCCTGAGCCAGGGCCGAGGCCGGGGGAAGGGCCAGAATCATCGCCAATGCCAGGGCGGTAAAGGGCCCCTGGGAAGAGCATCGCGAAGGGGGATGTGGGGTCATGGGTGCCTCCATTGGGTGATACCCCGAATGTGCCGGGGTCCTGACGAACCCTTGGTCCTGTCGCTCGGGAACCTCCAAGGCCCTGCTGAGGAACCCGCTCCGGGGAAAGTGCGGGCCCGGAGGACATTTTTCCAGGGACACCCGAGGAGGCCCCGGAGGTTGAGGTGGGACCCGCCGCCGCCGGTCCCTGCCGGGAGGGGGTTGGTTGGTGGAAGGAAGAAGGAACCGGGCGGGGTGGCCCCCCCCAAGGAGGCCGGCTTCCCGGGGACCCTAACCGAAGACGGAGTTCCGGATCACCAGGATCCCGGCCAGGACCAGCGAAAGGGCGACCCCCACTCCCCACACGTGGGTCCCGTACGCTCGCTCTTCCCGGGGGCGCCTACGGTTCGCGGAGTAGGTCATCTGAGCCAGTGCGGCCGCCACCATGCTCAGGACCATGTGAAGGCCCAAAGGGCCGCTGAAGAACCGGTAGGTGAAGATCAGGAGGAAGCCCAGGACGACCTGAACGTAGAGGCTCACGGTGAAACCGCTGGCCAGATCCCACATGAGCTTCTGGTAGGGGCGCTTCGCCGCCAACCCCCAGAGGGCGTAACCGAACGAGGCCAGCCCGAGGAGGAACACGACGTAGCGGAGCCAGGAGTGGAGGGTGTACATCAGGCGGCGTCCATCCTCCCTCGCACCGGAGCCTCTGCCGGCAGGTGGAGAGTCACAGGGGAAGGTCTCATGCTTTCCAAGGTGCACCTCCCTGGGCATCGTGGGGGGCCGCCCACCGGAGAAAGGAAACATAGTGCCCCGGGGAGAATCCCGGGACCCGGTGACGGTCCCGGTCACCGAAAGGGGCTCTCGCCCCCTGAGCCGAGGGTCTGATCATACCGTCCCCGCTCACTCCCGGGCCGTCAACCCGCTGGTTTGCCGTTCAGCGCCTCCCCGACCGCACGAAGAACCTCCTCGTCCATGTCCTCGGCTCCCAGCATCCACCGGAGGTAGTCAGGCGCCCCGGCCGCCACTCGGGAAAGGGCTTCCCCCTTGTGCTTGCCCCGCCGGAAGAGGAGCTCTCCCCCCCGGCGCAGGAACCAGCGGTCCATTTCGGTCTGGAAGGGGCTCACCTCGTCACAATAGGCGTGAAGCCCGTCCAGGTCCCGGGGCAGATGGGGGTAACGCTGGAGTTGGGCGGAAAGGACCGCCGCCGTGGTGCGGATGTCCCCCAGGGCGGTATGGGCTTCCTTGTGCTCCCTGCCCAGATAGAGTCGGGCCGCGGCGGAGAGGTCCCTGGGTTCCTCCCTGTGGAAGACCACCTGGGCGTCGATGAGGCGACGGCCCTGGGCGGAGAAGGGAACCCCGGAGCGCTTGAACTCCTCCAGGAGCAAGGGGAGATCGAACCGCCGAAGGTTGAATCCGCCCAGATCGCAGGGGTCCAGGAGCTCCAATAGGCTTCGCGCCCGAGCAGCGAAGGGAGGCTCGCCGGCGACGTCGGCGTCGGTGATACCGTGGATGGCGGTGGCCTCGGGAGGAATGGGAATGCCGGGGTTGAACCTTCGCACCCTCTCCAGGACGTCCCCCTGGGGGGAGACCCGGATGACCGCCAGCTCGACGATGCGGTCCGACGTTGTGCTCAAGCCCGTCGTTTCCAGATCCAGGAAGGCCAGGGGTCGGGTGAGCTCGAATGGCAGCTTCATGGGCGGACTCTCAACCATGTTGGGGAGGACTGGAAGAGCGACCTGGGTCCGTTGACGGGGGGTGGGTTGAAAGGGAATGGAAAGGGTATGATGGTAATGGGGTTCCTTGAGACAAAGCTGGCGAAGACCCCCTCCAATCCCAAGGGGTGAAGGAGAGCTGAGGCCATGTCGGACACCATGCGGGCCGTGGTCATCACGGAGTTCGGTGACCCGGGAGTGCTTCGAGTGCAGGAAGTGCCCCGACCCAGGGTGGGCTCCCAGGACGTCCTGGTGCGGGTGCGGTCCTCGGGGTTGAACCGGGCGGATCTTCTGCAGCGGGTCGGGCGGTATCCGGCCCCCCCGGACTCCCCCCAGGAGATCCCCGGCCTGGAGTACGCCGGGACGGTGGAGGAGACGGGGCCGGAAGTGACTCTGTGGAGTCCCGGGGACCGGGTCATGGGGGTCGTGGGCGGGGGAGGGTATGCTGAGTTCGTGTCCGTCCAGGAGCGGACGGCGGTTCGGGTGCCCGCGGGGATCTCCCTGGAGGAGGCCGGGGCCATCCCGGAGGTGTTCATGACCGCTTATGACGCCCTCTTCCGGCAGATGGGCCTCTCGGAAGGGGAGACGGTCCTGATCCACGCGGTGGGGAGCGGGGTGGGAACGGCCGCGGTGCAACTGGCTCAGGCCGCCGGGGTCCGGTCCATCGGAACGTCCCGCACCAGGGACAAGTTGAAACGGGCTCTGGAGCTTGGGCTTGACGTGGGGATCCTGGGGGATGGGGACTGGCCGGAGAGGGTGCTCGAGGCCAGCGGGGGAATCGGGGTGGACCTGATTCTGGACCTGGTGGGAGGGGCCTATCTGGAGGGGAATCTGAAAATCATGGCACCGGGGGCGCGACAGATCGTGGTAGGGGTGCCCTCCGGTGGTAGAGCCCAGATCGATCTTCGCCTCCTCATGGGGAAGCGGGCCCTCCTGAAAGGCACCGTGCTCCGTGCCCGGCCCCTGGAAGAGAAGATCGCCCTGGCCCGGGAGTTCGAGCACCGGGTTTGCCCCCTGTTCGCCGCCCGGACGGTGCGGCCCATTGTGGACTCCAGCTTCCCGGCGGGTAGGGCCCCGGAGGCCCACCATTTCATGGAGGGGAACGGGAACTTCGGAAAGATCCTGCTGGTCTGGGACTGACGGGGGGCCACTACCCCGCCCGCGCTGAGGTGGTCCGGGCCTCGAAAGTTCCAGCCCCCCCGGGGGCTTGTATGAGGTGCCGCCGGGTCGCACCTTCCTTCCTGAGCCGCCCCGAACCCTTCTGCCCCGGAGGAAGACCCGTGCGTACCCTCGTTTCCAAGATTGCCCTCGCCCTGGCTCCCCTCCTCGGCCTTCCTCTGAGCGCCTTCGCCCAGGTGACCGCGCCTCCCCAGATCGACTCCCGCATCTACGACATCATCGCGGCCGCATCGGTGGAGCGGATGGAGGCCGACATCCGGACGCTGGCGGGGTTCGGCACCCGTAACACCTTCTCCGACACTCTCTCCGACACCCGGGGGATCGGGGCGGCCCGGCGCTGGATCAAGGCCCAGTTCGACCAGATCTCCAGCGCCTGTGGAGGGTGCCTGGAGGTGTCCTACCAGACTCTCACCGTACCCCCGTCCCGCCGGGTTCCCACCGAGACCGCCGTGGTGAGCGTGGTGGCCATCCAGAGGGGGACGCGCTACCCCGGCAAGTACGTCATCATGTCCGGGGACATCGACTCCCGGGCCTCCAACGGCAACGACGGTGTGACCGACGCTCCCGGAGCCAACGACAATGCCACGGGCATGGCGGGAGCCATGGAGGCTGCCCGGATCCTCACGAAGCACTCCTTCCCGGTGAGCATCGTGTACGCGGGCCTGTCGGGCGAGGAGCAGGGGCTCTACGGAGGGCAGAAGATGGCGGCGGTGGCCCTGGAGGAGGGGTGGGATATCATCGCCGTGCTGAACAACGACATGATCGGCAATACCGAAGGGATCGACGGCGTCAAGGACAATACCACCTTCCGGGTGTTCTCCGAACCCGTGCCCGCCACGGACTCCCTGCGGGACTACCAGGCCCGGCGCACCCGGGGGGGGGAGGTGGACGGCCCTTCCCGGCAGATTGCCCGGTACGTGGACCGCATCACGGACCTCTACTTCCCCACCCTGGACGCCAGGATGATCTACCGGCTCGACCGCTTTGGCCGGGGGGGTCACCACAGGCCTTTCAATGACGCCGGGTTCCCCGGGGTGCGGATCATGGAGACCCACGAGAACTACGACCGGCAGCACCAGGACATTCGGGTGGAGAACGGGATCGAGTACGGGGACGTCGTGGAGTGGGTGGATTTCGAGTACGCGACCAGGATGACGGCCCTCAACGCCGCAGTTCTGGCCTCCCTGGCCTCGGCCCCGCCGGCGCCGGCCAACGTAGGGGTCGGGGGCTCCGGCCGCCCATCCACGACCCTCTCATGGGAACTCTCCGACGATCCGGACCTGGCCGGGTACAAGGTTTACTGGCGGGACACGACCGCTCCCCAGTGGGAGCATTTCCGGTGGGCGGGAAAGGTGGACGGCCACACTCTGGAGAACGTGATCATCGACAACTACCTCTTCGGGGTGGCAGCTGTGGGGAAGGACGGAAACGAGAGTCCGGTGGTGTTCCCGGGAGGCTGAACCAGCGGGCGAGTCGGGTGTACCAGCCCTCGCAACCATGCCGGAGAGGTCTTGAAACCGAGGTCAGGAGATCGAAAATGAGCACATCGGTGGCCGTATCCCTGAACGCTCTTCTTGCCGACACCACGCTCTTCTACCAGAAGCTCAGGCATTACCACTGGAACGTGCAGGGGCAGAAGTTCTTCGAGCTCCACGTGAAGTTCGAGGAGCTCTATGACAAGTGGGTCCTCTTCATCGACGAGATTGCCGAGCGGATCATCGCCCTCGACACGGTCCCGTACCACACGCTCGGCGCCATGCTCAAGCACGCCACCCTCAAGGAGGACGAGGAGATCCCCGAAGGGAAGGAGATGGTGAACCGGATCATCGCGGATCTCCTGGCTCTGCGGGGCTCCATCGACGGGGCCATCGGCGCCGCCGAGGAGTCGGGCGACCGGACCACGGCGAACATCCTGGACGGGATCCGCGACGGGCTGGAGGCGGATCTCTGGATGCTGAAGGCCTGGCTGAAGCGGGCCTGATCACCAGGGACTGTCCTGATCGTGGGTAGATCGCGGCCCATGGTCGGAACGAAGAACGGGGGCGGCTCCAGGTGCGGGGCGGCCCCCGTAGCCTTGGGGTAGGTCAGGTCCCGGCGCAGGTGCAGGGTACCCATGACCAAGAATGGGCCCCGGTCGCGGCGACCGCGCACCACTGCTTGGCCTTCCCGACCTCTCGGGAGGCCCGCCTCAACCCTTTCCCACCCCCAGCGCCTCCTCCACGATCCTCTGCTGCTCCGCCAGATGGTCCTTGTTCTTCCCCTCGGCGGGGCTCGCCCGGTTGGGCCGGGCGCTGTGGCGGAGCGTGATGTTCCGGGGAACCACGGAGCGCAGCCGGGGCCCGATGAAGAAGAGGGCTCCCATGTTCATCGGCTCCTCCTGCGCCCAAACCACTTCAGCCAGCTTCGGGTAGGAGGCCACCGTGGCCTCCAGGGCCTTCCCGGGGAACGGGTACAACTCCTCCACCCGGGCGATGGCCACGTGCCTCCGGGATTCCCTCAAGGGGTGGAGCTCCAGGTCGTAGTAGACCTTCCCCGAGCAGAGAACCAGGCGGGTGATCTCCTGGGCCCGTTCGGCAGCGTCTGCGTCCGGGATGACCTTCCGGAATCCGCCTTGGGCCAACTCGGAAAGGGCCGAGGTGGCCCTGGGGTGGCGGAGGAGGCTCTTGGGGGTCATGACCACGAGGGGCCGGGCCCGGGGGTGGAGGGCCTGCCGGCGGATGAGGTGGAAGTACTGGGCCGGCGTGGTGGGGTAGGCCACCCGCAGGTTGTCCTCCGCCGCCAACTGAAGGAAGCGCTCGATGCGGGCTGAGGTATGCTCGGGCCCCTGCCCCTCGTGGCCGTGGGGAAGGAGGAGGGTGAGTCGGGCCAGTTGGCCCCACTTCGCGCGGCCGGAGGAGAGGAACTGGTCGATGATGACCTGGGCCACGTTCACAAAGTCGCCGAACTGGGCCTCCCAGAGGACCAGGTCCGGGTCCGTTCCCACCTCGTAACCGTATTCGAAGCCCAGGACCGCCATCTCGGAAAGGGGGGAGTTGCAGACCTCGAAGCGCGCCGTCCCGATGAGATCGAGGGGGACGTGCTCGACCCCGGTATCCAGGTCGTGGAGAACCAGGTGCCGTTGGCTGAAGGTCCCCCGTTCCGAGTCCTGTCCGCTGAGGCGGATGGGGATGTTCTCCTCCAGCAGGGAGGCGAAGGCCAGGGTTTCCGCGTGGGCCCACTCCAGGGCTGAATCAGGACCGAATCCCTCCACCCTCTTCCTGAGCTGACGGATCAGCTTGGGGTGGACCCTGAACCCGTCGGGATGGCTGTGGGCGGCCGCATTCAACCGGATCAGGTCGGCCAGGGGAACCAGGGTCTGGGGTGGGGGGAGCCTTTCGTCACCCTCTTCCTCGGGGACCGGAGGCGGAAGGTCCGGCTCATCGCGGGCCTCTTCCTGGGCGGCGCGAAGAACCCCTGCCACCACCTCCTGCATGGCAGCAGCCTCTTCCGCAGTCAACACGCCTTCGTCCTGGAGGCGCCGGGCCCAGAGGGTCCGTACCGTGGGGTGGCCGGCGATGCCCCTGTACAGGGTGGGCTGAGTGTAGGCGGGCTCGTCCCCTTCGTTGTGCCCGTGGCGCCGGTACCCGATCAGATCGATGACCACGTCATCGTGGAAGCGAGCCCGGTAGGTCATGGCCAGGCGCACGGCGGCGAGACAGGCCTCGGGATCGTCGGCGTTCACGTGAAGCACCGGGACGTCGTACCCCTTCGCCAGGTCCGAGGAGTACCGGGTGGAGCGCCCCTCGTGAGGCTCGGTGGTGAACCCCACCTGGTTGTTGGCGATGATGTGGAGGGTTCCCCCGGTGGCGTAGCCCTTCAGCCGGGCGAGGTTCAGGGTCTCGGCCACGATGCCCTCTGCCGCGAAGGCCGCATCCCCGTGGATCAGAACGGGGATCACCGCATCCACCTCCTGGGGTCGGTCCTTCTCGGGGCCTCGAAATTGCCGGGCTCGGGCGATCCCTTCCACCACCGGGTTCACGAACTCGAGGTGGGAGGGGTTGGGCGCCAACGTCACCTTGACCTCCGAGCCATCCGCGAGCCGGAAGGCGCCCTCCGATCCGTGGTGGTACTTCACATCCCCCGTGCCCTGCTGGGGAACGGCGGAGGGGAAGGCGGAGACGGTCTTTCCCTCGAATCCCTTGAGGATTTCCTTGTAAGGCACCCCTACGGTGTGGGCCAAGACGTTCAAGCGCCCTCTGTGGGCCATCCCCAGAATCACTTCCCGGCCACCGTGGCGCACGGCTTCCCGGATGGCTTCGTCCAGGATGGGCACCATCATGTCGTTGCCCTCGATGGAGAACCGCTTCTGCCCCAGGTAGGCCCTATGGAGGAAGTGCTCGAGGCCCTCCACCTCCGTGAGCCGGTTCAACAGGTTGCGCTTCTCCTCGGGTTGGAGGGGTTGGCTATGAACCCCCGCCTCCACCTGCTCCCAGAGCCAGCGGACCTTCTCCGGGTCCTCCAGGTGCTCGAACTCGTACCCGACGGAGCCGCAATAGGCCTCCTCCAGTCGCTTGAGCAAGCTTGCCAGGGGCTCCTCCCCCCAACGAGGCTCGATGATGGATGCCGGGATCTCCTCCAGCTCGTCCATGGTGGTGCCGAAGAAGGCAGGGTTCAATTGGGGATGCCCGGGAGGCTCGGCACCGAGGGGATCCAGGCGGGCCCTTTGATGCCCGTGCTCCCGAAAGGCCTGTACCAACGCGGCGGCTCTTGCCACTACCGCCAGGAGGCGCCGATCAATCCCCCTATCACCGGAAGCCGGGGCCGGGAGGGTGGCACTGGCTGCTCCGGGGGAGGACGGGGTGGGGGCCGGCGGTCGTGAGGGGGTGTCCTGCACCAGGAGGCCGGCGGCCGCTGCTGATCCTGGCCCCCGGCTGAAGAGATCCTGCCAGCGCTGAGGCACCGACCCGGGGTTCTTCAGAAACTCCTCGTAGAGGAGCTGGACGTATCCGGCGTTCTGGGGATCGAAGAGAGGGTCCGTCATGGCTCGAGTTTCGGTGCCCATCCAACAGCCCAGGAGGAGAATCAATAAAGCTAGGGGATTTCCGGGGAGATGGGAGGGGCACGGTCTCCTTCCGTTCTCGTCGGGAACCCTCCCGAAACCCCCCGGGTAGGGTGTGGCCATGACCTGCTGCGCAAACGCTCCCGACAAGGTCCGCATGGTGACCGAAGTGCCGGAAGGGAGCAACCCGACCCGATGGGTTCACCCGGAATGGAGGACGCGGCTCCCCTGGCTCGTCCAGGGTACCACCGGTCGAGGGAGTGGGTCCGCCGGAGGTGACTTCGCCCTTTTCGGGGTCGGCGTTCCACCTCCGTCGCCCCATTCCTGGATCGATCTGGCCCATTCCCTGGGCTTCTCCGGCATGGTCCATTCCCGACAGATCCACGGTTCCAGCGTCACGCATCACCCCGGGGGCGTTCGTGGCCTTGCCCTGGGTCCGGACGCCGACGGCCATGCCACCGGTGCTCCAGGGGTGCTCATGGGCATCACCGTGGCCGACTGCGTCCCGGTGTTCCTGGTGGATCCGGTCCAACGGGCGGCGGCTCTCCTTCATGCCGGATGGCGGGGAACGGTGGAGGGGATTCTCGAGGAAGGGATCGGTCTCATGAGGGCTCGTCTCGGCTCAGACCCCTCCCACCTCCTCCTTCACCTGGGCCCGGCCATCTGCGGGGATTGCTACGAGGTGGGGCCGGAGGTCCACGAGGCCCTTGGGCTCCCGCGTCCGGGGGGGCCCCAACCGGTGGACCTTCGAATCCAGCAGGCCCTCCGGGCCCGGGAGCATGGGATCCCGGCGGAGCATATCACCCTGTCGAGCCTCTGCACCCGGTGCAGCGCGCCCTCCTTCTTTTCCCACCGGGGGGGGGATGCCGGGCGGCAGGTGGGGTTTCTGGGGATCCGCCCGGAAGGAACCGGCCTGTGCCAGGGATGTCGGTGGGTCCGCGAGGTCCGGAACCGGCGGGGGTCGCGGTTCCTCCTTTGCCGGCGGTGGGAGACACACCGGAGCTTCCCCCGCTACCCCGCTCAACCGGTCCTTTCCTGCTCCGGCTTCGAGGCTGGTTCCCCTCCGGAAGACGCCATGTCTCTGGACCTGCCGCCGGCCTCCTGAAGGAAGCGGCGAACCCGGCTGAGAGCCTCCCGGGGCTGCTCCTCCTGGGGCATGTGCCCGCAGTCGGGGAGGATCTCCAGGATGGAGGCGGGAAGGATCTGCGAAAGGCGTTCGCCGACCCGGGGTGGGACGATCCGGTCCCGTTCTCCCCAGAGCAGGAGTGTCGGAACGTGGATCTCCCCCAGCCGGCCCACGGCCTCGTCGATCCCCGGCGGGACCAACTGCCGGGCACTTTGAACCAGGGCATACCGTCCGTCCGGGGTCCGCAGGAGCTCGGCGTAGGCTTCCACCTGGGAGCGGGTCACACGGGTCGGGCGGGCATAGGCCAGCTCGAGGGCCTTCCTGATGACCATGCGGCCGGGAAGGAGCTTGAGGAGGAGGGGCCCGATACCAGCCCTGCCCGCCAGGCGGATCCATGGGGAGAGGGGTTGGGGAAAAGCGGTCCCGGCCACCACCACCATGCGTTTGAGGCGAAGAGGGTCTTCCTTGAGCAGCCGAAGCGCCACGAGGAGAGCTACACCGCCACCCAGGGAATGCCCGATGAGAGTGAGCCCCAGGAGCCCTTGTTGAAGGATCAGGCGGTAGATGAGCTCGGCCTGATCCAGCGGGCTGTAACGGCCGTCCCTGGGCTTGGGAGCGTGTCCGAACCCCTTCATCTCCACCACCACGACCCGGTGATCCCTGGACAGCTCGGGGACCCAGTGGCTCCAGGTGGAGCCGTTGGTGCCGAAGCCGTGCAGGAGGAGAAGCGGATCCCCACCCACGCCATGGGTTTCGGAGTGAAGGGGAAGGGATAGGGCTGGAAGGGGGCGCATCGGGAATCTCACGAGGGACCCACGAGGAGAGAGGGGGCGGAGGGTGATCGCGGCGCCGGAGGCAATCCGGCCGGTGGTCAGCGTTTCGCCGGGGCCCTCACCTCCACAAAGGCCATGGCCTTCCCGTCAACCTCGGCTACCCCGGGCCCCCCATCAAGAACAAGGGACGAAACCCCCCTCGGGAATCAACGGGGACATGGACCCAAATACGATGGGAGGGAAACGAATGTCAACGCTCTCCGGCTCGAGGAACGTCCGGGACGGAAGATAGGAGGCTGCGGAGGACCGGGAGCTTCGGGAAGATCGCGGGCTCGAAGGCCGAGGGCTCAGAGAGCGATGGATACGGCCCTGTCGAACACCTTCTCGAACAGACTCTTCTTCTGAGCCACGGCCCAGCGCTCCAGGAGGAAATCCCGCTGTCCGTCAAGACGAAGGAACATCTCCTTGCCGGCATCAACCACTTCCACGCCGGCTACATGCTGGAGATGGGCACGGTCCAGCGCGTCGGCAATGCGAAGAATGGCTGCGAGGGTGGTGGTTCTCTTCCTGTCGGTCTCCGAGAGTCGCATGAAGTCGGGGTGGCTGGGCCTGGGAATGTTCTTCCGGTGATACCGGGCGATATTCGCCACCATGAGCATGTCATTGGGGGACAAGCGGGGCAACTCCGACCGGGAGATGAGATAGAGGGAGTGTTTGTGGTGCTTGGCGTAGGAGATGAATTCCCCGATGTCGTGAAGGATGGAGGCAGCGAGAAGGAGGCGGCGTTCGGCCTCCCCCAGTCCATGAAGCACCCGGGTCTGGTCGAAAAGGGAGAGGGCAAGGCGCGCTACCTGAAGGCCGTGGGCTTCGTCGAACATGAAGCGTCGGCCAAGGGAGATGGCGGCTTTCGTGAGCTGCTGCTCCTGCTTGACCTCGTGGCTGGCGTGGGAAAGGACCTCGTCCACGAGGTCCAGGAGGATCCCTTCCTTGACCCCCACGCCCGGAACGATGATCTCCCTCGCGTTTGCGAGGGTCGCGAGGTGGTGGTAGACCACCGCAGCCGGGAGGATCACGTCGGCCCGGTCTTCGCTCAGTCCCAGCTGGGTGACACGTTCAGAATAGGAAAGGCGGGCCAGGAGATCGATGGCCCGGGAGAGCTCAGCAATCGGTAGGACCGCCACTCCTCCGGTGCTCCGGGCAGCCCCGGCCAAGCCTGCCAGGGAGTCGATGTTTCCCCCGGTGGCAACGAAGCCGGCGGGTGACCAGTATTGGGCGGGCGCCGGAATCCTCAGGGTGGAGATGTAGTCCGAGAGGAGCTCCTTGAACCCACCAGGGTCGGTACTGGCCTGACTGAGCTCCTCAAGAAGACGGACGGAGCCCATGGTATGGGATTCGCTCCAGAGCATCCCCATGTCGTCCACCAGGGACACCTCCACGCTCCCGCCCCCCAGGTCGGTGAGGATCCACTGTCCTCCCGTGAGGTTCACCCTGCTGGCCACCGCGAGGTGCACCAGCCGGGCCTCCTCGGAACCGGAGATCATCTCCATCTCGATGCAGGTGCTCTCTCGGATCCGGTCCACCAGCTCCTGGCCGTTCTTGGCCTCCCTCACCGCGCTGGTCGCCACGGCACGGAAGGCATCCACCTTGAGCGCCTTCATCTGCTCGCAGAAGGAGGCGAAGGCTTCCACGGCTCCCCGCATCGACTCCGGGGCCAGTCTCCCGGTGAGGAACACCTGGTGTCCCAGCCGAACCGGAACCCGCTGGTAGGCAAGGGTCCGATAATCCCGGGGCCCGGTGAACTCCGCCACAAGGAACCGGATGGCGTTGGACCCGGTGTCCACGCTTCCCACCCGGAAGGGAAAGCCCATGGCTCCCTTCCGTTCGCTTCTCGCGCTCTTCCGTTTGGCTCCAACCGTGCTTCGGGCCATACGCCTACCTTGCCCCCACGCGCACGAACAGCGTCCAGGTCCAGGCTCTCAGGTCCTTCTCAGAGACCCGGGGCAGGTCGCCGACCCCCCAGACCATCCGGTACCCTACGGACGCCCCCCCGTGGAGGCCGGGGAAGGGAGAGAAGGAGAACCCCACCTCCGGTTCCCCGACCAGGAAGTTGTCGGCTCCCAGCTCCCGACCCGTCAGGCGGTCCGTGACCTCCCCATGGCCTGCGCCCAGGAGGAGACCGGCTTCCCCGGTGAGCCCGGCAGGGAGGGGCTCCCACCATCGGCCCACGATTCCACCGTATCCCATCCTGAGGTCGAAGCCGGTGCCGGCCTCGGTGCCGGAGAGCTCCACGGCTTCAAGGAGGGCGAGGCCTCCACCGCCCAGGGCAAAGTGGTTGCCCAGAACCAGACCGGCCCAGCCGCCAAGATGGATTCGCCCCCGGTCTGAAATCTGGCTGGCTTTGAACAGGATGGTGGCGGTGGCGCGGGCCCGTGGCTCCTCGGAATGGGTAGGCCCCGCCTGGGCCCCGAGGGGTCCAGGCAGGGCCAGGAGAAGTGCAAGGAGGAGCTTCGGTTTCATCGGATCCTACCGGCGGAAATACCCGCTGGCGTCCCGGGCCGGCTCCCGGCACTGGGGCCACGGCTGGGGTTCACCGGTCCGGGGGTTCGCTCCCATCACCCGGGTATCCCGGGGGAGCCTTTCGGCCTCCTCGGATGCCAGGTACGTGAGCATGGCCGTGAGGGTGGCGTTGTTGGCCACGTCGTCGATGATGACCTTGTCGAAGGTGTCCGTCCCGTTGTGGTAGGTCTGTCGGTAGGACCAGCTCAGGGAGCTCAGGCTGAACGCCGGCACCCCGGCGCAGACGAAGCTGGCATAATCCGATCCCCCCGTCCCGGGGTTCCCGGGAATGACCAGGTCGATGTGCTGGGAGATGTCGGTGGGAACGGCGGAGAGCCAGTCGCCCACGAAGGAAGCCACCCCCGTGAAGCCCTGCATGGAGATGTTCACGACTCGCCCGGTACCGTTGTCCTGGTTGAACACCGTCTGGATGTTCCGGACGATCTCGGGGTTGTCCGCCACGAAGGCCCGGGACCCGTTCAGCCCCTGCTCCTCACCGTTCCAGAGAGCCACGAGGATGGTTCGCCTGGGGTTGGGGTAGACCTTCTTGAGGATCCGGGCCGCCTCCATCATGGTCACGGTCCCGGAGTTGTTGTCGGTTGCGCCGGAGCCCCCATCCCAGGAGTCGAAGTGGGCCGAGAGGATGATGTACTCCTCGGGTTTCTCGGTTCCCCGGATCTCCCCGAGGATGTTGTAGGTGGGGGCGGTCCCGAGCCGCTCGGCTTCGGCATTCACCCGTACCACGGGCCCCTGGCCGTTGCTGGCGAGCCGGTAGATCAGCCCGTAATCCTCGCAGGAGAAGGTGATGTTGGGAGCCACGGCGTTTCTCGCTGCGGAGATCGTGTAGGCGTACCAGTTCCCGGTCCAGCGGGAGGTGAAGACACCGGCCACGCCGGCCACCTCCAGCCGTTCGATGAGGGTGGCCTCGTCCAGCTCCAGGGCCTGGAGGGTTCCTCTCCAGGCGTCACGAACCTCCTGCTGCTGGGCCTGCATCTTCTCGAGGGACTGGGGTGTGGCCCACTCCTCCCAGTCGGACGCAGGCCGGCAGGTGGGCTCTGCGGGGCCCAGGAGGACGAACTTGCCCCGGACGGTCCGGAGGAACGCCTCCAGCTCCGGTCCCGTGGAGAGCTGCGGCACGACCACGGCCTCGCCCGTGACCGGCCCGTTCGTGCCGGGGCTCCAGGCCTGCATCGTGGCGTCCAGTGCGCGGACCCGGGGCTGGAGGAGGTCGACGTGGGTGACCCCTCTCTGCCAGGCTTCCCAGGTGCCGTACTGCTGGGTCCGGCCGGTCATGCCCCATGCCTGGAAGCGACCCAGGACCCAGTCCCGGCCCGCGTCGAATGCGGGACTTCCGGGGAGTCGGGGGCCGATGGAGTCGGCCAGGGTCTGGGCGAGAGCGTAGATCTGGGAATGCTCCATCCCCTCGGTCCAGATGGCCTTGATGACGGGATCGTTCACGGGGAACTGCTGGCCCCGGGCCGGGGGGGCGATGGCCAGGGAAAGGGCGCAGAGAAGGAAGGTCGAAC
>JBFYZD010000102.1:0-4624 GCA_041309685.1 Gemmatimonadales bacterium
CTTGCCGAAGACGTCCGCGGTGGCGGTATCGTAATAGATGAAGAACCCGATCTGCGTGGTGAGGCAGAAGGCCAGGATGCAGAAGGAGAGGAGGTTCCCCGCCACCGCCCGGGGGAAGACCGAGGCGAAGGCCAGGATCACCAGCTCGATCCCCGACTCCCCGCTGGAGAGCACCCCGGTGGAGAGCACCGCGAAGGCGGTGATGGTGCAGATGACGAAGGTCACCATGAAGACCTCGAAAGCCCCCCACATCCCCTGCTGGAAGGGGTGGGGGGTCTCGGCGGTGGCATGGGCCATGGGAGCGGTACCCAGCCCCGCCTCGTTGGAGAACATCCCCCGGGCCACGCCGGCTTGGATGGCCTGCATCACTCCGGCGCCCGCGAACCCTCCCGCGGCCGGGATGGGAGCGAAGGCATGGGCGAAGATGGTCCCGAAGACCTCCGGGATGGACCGCCAGTTCACGAAGAAGAGCGTGAGGCCCGCCGCCACGTACACCAGCGACATGAGCGGGACGAGCCCCTCGCTCACCCGGCCGATCCGCCGGACCCCTCCGATGACCACGATGGCCGTCACCACCGTCATGGCCCCGGCCACCAGGTAGGGGTTGGTCCCGTAGGAGGCCAGGAAGGAGCGCCCCACCGTGTGGGCCTGAAGGAGGGTGGCGCTGCAGAGCGCGTTGACGAAGATCCCCAGGCTGAAGAGGGAAGCCAGCGCCGGCCACCCCAGCCCCCGGCGGATGTAGTACATGGGGCCGCCCCGGATGCGCCCCGTCTCGTCGATGTCCCGGTAGTGCACCGCCAGGGTGATCTCGGCCGTCTTGGTGATGGTCCCCAGGAGGGCCAGGAGCCACATCCAGAAGATGGCTCCGGGGCCGCCGATGGAGAGGGCCGCGGCGATCCCGGCGATGCTCCCCATTCCCACCGTGCTGGCCAGGGCGGTGGAGGTGGCCTGGAAGGGGGTCATGCGGCCCTTGCGGCTCTCCTGGTCCGGGGCCGACGGATCGGCTGCCTCAGCCCGCGACGAGAAGGGCGATCCCCGAAGCAGGCTCCCGAAGGTCGTCCGGTAGATCAGCCCGAGCCCCCTGAGCTGGAAGAACCGGGTGCGAACGGTGAGGTACACCGAGACGCTTCCGATGAGGACCAGCGTCCAGGGGCCCCAGAGGAGCCGGTCCAGCCAGGCGGCGGCGTCGAGAATGGTGTCCATCAGCGAAACCCCTCGGCGATGCGCCGCCCCTCGGCGACGGTCTCAAGGAGGGCCTCCTCCGTCACCCCTGGAGAGATGGCTACCGCCCTGAGAGCTGCCTTGCCGTCCAGACGGGTGATGGAGATGAGACGGCGCCCTTCCCTCAGGAAGGCTTGATAGAGGTACTCCTGAAGCCGGTCCAGCTCCTGGAGGGGAACCCCCGGCGGGACCAGGCGGAAGCAGAGGATCCCCGTATCCGGCTCGTGGAGGGGCTCAACGTCGGGCTGGGCCAGCAGCTCCCGGTGCAGGCCGCGGATCGCGTCCAGGGGTTTCCGCAGCCGCTCCACCACGCCCCCGAGGCCCTGATGCAGGATGGACGTGACCAGCGGGAGGGCCGCCAGCGGGCGGGTGGTGGGTATGGACTTCACCCCCGGGTTCGGCCCCTCCGTGTCGGGGCGGTTCCAGTAGTGGCTGAAGAGCGCCATGGGGCGGAAGATCTCCCTCTCCCGGCCAAAGAGGATGGAGGACGGGATGGGGACGCCCATCTGCTTGTGGGGGTCCCAGGAGACGGTGTGGGCCCGTTCCACCCCCCGGAAGAGGGGAGCCCATTCCGGCACCAGGCCGTAGGCCAGGCCGTACGCCCCGTCCACGTGGAGCCAGGCGCCGTGCTCGGCGCACAGGTCGGCGATGTCGTCGATGGGGTCCACGGCCCCGGTGGAGGTGGTGCCGGCGGTGGCCACCACGCAGAAGACTTCGCGCTCGCCTTCGACGGCCTTCAGCGTCTCCCGGAGGTGGCCCGCGTCCATGCGCCGGCGCCCGTCCACGGGAACGGTGACCAGGGCCTCCTCCCCGAGCCCCAGGGTCCGGACCGCGTGCCTCAGGGAGAAGTGGGCATCCTGGGAGGTGACCACGGCCAGGCGGGAGGGCTGGGCGAACCCCGCGAGCCCCTTCCCGGCGAAGTCGAATCCGGCCTCCTCCGCCCGGCGCTGGAGCGCCAGGTAGAGGGCCTGCTGGTTCGCGTAGCTCCCGCAGTAGAGGACGGTGGCGTCGGCCTCGGGGCCCAGACCGAACAGGCGGCAGAGGGACCGGCAGCAGAGCTCCTCCAGGACCGCTCCCCCGGGAGACACCTGCCAGTTGGTGACGCCCTGATTCCAGGCGAGCGCCACCTCCGCTCCCAAGGCCGCTCCCTCCTCCGGGAAGGCGTTGAACAGGGCGTGGAAGGAGGGGAGGTCGTAGCGCATGAGGTGGGGGAGGAGACGTTCCTGCACCAGGGTCCTCACCGCCTCCAGGGGAAGACCCTCCTCCCGGAAGTCCACCAGGGGGGCCAGGTCGGCCGCCACCTCCCGGGGGGAGGCGCCGGAAAAGAGGCTGGGACGGCTCTCAGTGGACATCCAACCTCCGGTGCAGGTAGCGGCCTCGTCCCGGCGTACCCAGGAACTCCTCCCCGTCCACCAGGAGCTCCCCCCGGGAATACACCTTTCGGATCTTCCCCGTCACCTCGATCCCCTCGTAGGCGGACCAGTCCGTGGCCATGTGCAGCGTATCCTCTCCCATGACCCACCGGGCCTCGGGGTCCAGAAGGACGACGTCGGCGTCGGCGCCCGGCTCCAGCGTCCCCTTCCTGGGATACATCCCGAAGAGGCGTGCCGGGACCTCCGACACGATCTCGACGAAGCGAAGGAGCGGGATCCTCCCCCCGGCCACCCCTTCGGAGAAGAGCATCTGGAAGCGGGGCTCGATCCCCGGGATCCCGTTGGGGCAGAGGTCGAAGCGGTTCCTGCCGTGGAGCTTGGCCTCCCAGGAATAGGCGGCGTCGTCGGAGGTGACCATGCGGATGCGCCCGTCGGCCACCCCCTCCCAGAGGAGCTGCCGGGTGGCCTCGTCCCGAAGGGGTGGGGAGCAGATCCACTTGATCCCGTCCGGGCGGTCCAGCATGGCCTCCGTGAAGAAGAGGTAGTGGGCGCAGGTCTCGGCGCGGATGTCCAATCCTTCTTCCGCGGCCCCGGCGACGAGCTCCATCCCCCCGGGGCTGGCCAGGTGCACGATGAAGAAGCGTCCCCCGGTCTCCCGGGCGATGGCGACGATGCGGCGGATGGCCGCGGTCTCCACCTCGGGAGGCTTGGAGCGGGCGTGGAAGATGGGGGCCGTCTTCCCCTCCGCGATGAGCCGGGGGACGTTGGCCTCGATGGCGTCGTTGTCCTCGGCGTGGAGCATGAGCATCCCTCCGGCCTCACCGAGGCGCCGGGCGATGCGGGCCAGCTCCGGGTCCTCCATGAGGAGCCCGTCGGAACGGTAGGTCATGTAGCACTTGATGGTGGGGCACCCGGCCCGCACCAGCTCGGGGATCTCCGCCAGCGTCGCCTCGTCGGCCCGGGTGATGACGGGGTGGACGCCCCAGTCCACCAGGGCCTTCCCCCGGGCCTCCTCCCGCTTGTCCGCCAGCGTCCTGGAGAGCGTGCCGCCGGGCACCTGGTTGGAGAAGTCGATGATGCTGGTGGTGCCGCCGTAGGCGGCGGCCCGGGTCCCGGTGAGGTAGTCGTGGACGCTCACCGTTCCCATGAAGACGTCGTTGAGGTGGACGTGGGTGTCCACCCCTCCCGGCAGGACCAGGAGGCCGGCGGCGTTCACCACCCGGTCGGCGCACGCACCGGCCAGATCCCCCAGGGCCGCGATCCGCTCGCCCTGGATCATGAGATCCTGCCGCGTGACGGTGCCGCCCGCCACCACGGTGCCCCCCTGGAGAAGAGTGGTGGGACCCTTTCCCCCCTCACCGCTCACCTTCCACCTCCCGCACGGCCTCGGCGAAGATCTCCGCCCCCTTGCGGGCCTGGGCCTCCGTCAGGACCAGGGGGGGGAGGAAGCGGGCCACGTTGAAGTAGTGGCCCCCCACCTCGATGAGCATCCCCCTCCGGTGGCAGGCGCTCCGGACCCTGCGGGCCAGCTCGGGCGCGGGCTTCTTCGTGGCTTTGTCCTCCACCATCTCCACCCCCAGCATGAGCCCCTTCCCCCGGGCCTCCCCCACCACCGTGGAGTCCCTCTCCACCTCCTTCAGCAGTCCCAGCAGGATCTCCCCCACCCGGGTGGCGTGGGCCGCCACCTCGTGGGCCAGCAGGAAGCGGATCCCCGCCGCCCCCGCGGCGTAGGCGATCATGTTCCCCCGGAAGGTCCCGATGTGCTTGCCCGGAGGCCAGGTGTCCAGCCTCTCCCGGAAGGCGATGGCCGAGATGGGGAACCCCCCGCCGCCCAACGCCTTGCTCATGGTCATGATGTCCGGCGCCACGCCGAAGTGCTCGAAGGAGAAGAAGCGTCCGGTGCGGCAGAACCCGGCCTGGATCTCGTCGAAGATCAGGAGCACGCCGTACCGGTCGCAGATCTCCCGGACCCTCTGGATGAAGCCGTCCCTGGGGACGATGGACCCTCCCTCCCCCTGGATGGGCTCCAC
>JBFYZD010000103.1:0-23563 GCA_041309685.1 Gemmatimonadales bacterium
CCCCCCCGACCTTGCCTGCCTGTCCCTCTCCACCCCACCTTTCCCGGACGTTTTTCGGCCCTGGAGGGCCCTGGGGTGTCCCCTTCCCTTCCACCGAGGTGACCGCAATGACGACGCCCATGTCCATGTCGGACCGCGACGGCAAGATCTGGATGGACGGCGCATTCGTAGAATGGCGCGACGCGAAGATCCACGTACTGACGCACACCCTCCACTACGGCTGCGGGGTCTTCGAGGGGGTGCGGGCGTACAAGACCCCCCAGGGGCCCGCCATCTTCCGGCTCCCGGAGCACACCGAACGGCTCTTCAACAGCGCCCGCATCCTCCGCATGCAGCTTCCCTTCACCTATGACGAGGTGATCGAGGCCCAGCTGGAGGTGATGCGCGCCAACAAGCTGGAGAGCGGCTACCTGCGCCCCCTGGCCTGGATCGGGGACGAGAAGATGGGCGTCAACCCCAAGGGGAACTCGATCCACCTGATGGTGGCCGCCTGGCCCTGGGGCACCTACCTGGGAGAGGAGGCCCTGGCCAAGGGCGTCCGCGTCAAGACCTCCAGCTTCGCCCGCCACCACGTAAACATCACCATGACCCAGGCCAAGGCGGTGAGCAACTACACCAACTCCATCATGGCCACCCTGGAGGCCACTGGCGACGGGTACGACGAGGCGCTTCTCCTGGACGTGCACGGGTTCGTGAGCGAGGGATCGGGGGAGAACGTGTTCATCGTCAAGAAGGGAGTGGTCTACACTCCCGACCTGGCGGCCGGGGCCCTCAACGGGATCACCCGCAACACGGTCTTCGCCATCTGCCAGGACCTGGGCCTCAAGGTGGAGGAGAGGCACATCACCCGGGACGAGGTCTACATCAGCGACGAGGCGTTCTTCACCGGCACCGCCGCGGAGGTGACGCCCATCCGGGAGCTGGACCGGATCGAGATCGGGAGCGGCAAGCCGGGGCCCATCACCACGAAGGTGCAGGCGGCCTACTTCGACATCGTCAGCGGCCGGAACCCCAAGTACGCCCGGTGGCTGACCCCCGTGAGCGGGTAAGGAACCATCCCACCTCGAGGAGGGGGGGCTGCGCCCTCGCCCCTCCTCCCTGACGCGAAATCCCCTGGTGACGCCGACGTACCTGAAGGAGAGGTGCGTGGATCCGAGGGAACGCGAACGAGGTGACCGTATGTGCAATCGAAGGGCCATCACAGTCCTCGCTCTTTCCTTCTTCGGCGCCGCCACCTTCTCGTGCGGGTCGCTCCTGCCGGACGACGGCGCTGCGGGGGACGTGGTGTTCCACTCGCAGCACCTGATGGCCAGACTGCAGCTGCCCCAGCGCTACGACAGCTCGAAGGCCTACCCCCTGCTCGTCACCCTCCACGGGAACGGCGGCACGGCCGGGAGTTTCGCCCCTACGTTCTCCTCATTCTCCAGGGAGCCGATCCTGGTCGCCGTACCGCAGGGGGAGTACCCGAAGTCCGTCGGCGGATACTCCTGGTTCTTCGAGACGAGCGATCGGAGCCTCTGGGAGCACTACGACACGCGGAGCGTCGAGCACATCGTCGAGTTGGTCTCCGAGATCGGGGCACGCTACCGGACCGGGAAGGTCTTCGTCCTGGGTTTTTCGCAGGGTGCGGCGCTGGCCTACATGGTCGGCCTGCGTAACCCTTCCGTGGTGACGGGCGTTCTCGCCCTGAGCGGCCCGATGCCGGAGGTGGATCGGGAGGGCTCCATCGTGCACGCCGAGCACATCGAGGCCGCGCGGGACGTGAAGATGTTCATCGCCCGTGGGACCGGCGACGCCGCCGTCGGTCGGCAGGTGTTCACGACCCAACGGGATTTCTTCCTGGCGAACGGGTACTCCGTGACCTCCTTCGAGTATTCCGGGGGCCACTACCTGACCGGCGAGCTTCTCAGCGCAGTGCAGGAGTGGTTGAGGATGCACTCCGGCGGGTAGCTCACCCGGCCCGACCGGGCGGCCGCCGGTGGAGGATGGACGGCTGCCCCCACCCCTCCTATCCTCAGGCACCGGGGCAGACAGCCCGCAGGACCATGGCCCGTACAGGAGGACTCCCATGACGCGTTGGCTCACCCTTGCCGCCATCCTCCTTCCCGCACTCCTCCTTCCCCGCCCTTCCGCCCTGGGGCAGGAGCTCGCCCCCATCCAACTCCCGGCGCCGCAGATCCAGGGTGGAAAGCCCCTCATGGAGGCCCTTCGGGATCGCCATAGCGTACGGTCCTTCCGCCCCGAAGATCTCCCCCTCCAGACGCTGTCGAACCTCCTGTGGGCCGGGTTCGGCGTGAACCGCCCCGAGTCGGGGGGGAGGACTGCCCCTTCGGCGGTGAACTGGCAAGAGGTGGAGATCTACCTCACCACCCGCGAGGGGGCCTACCGGTACGACGCCAGGGCCCACCGGCTGGAGCCCGTCCGGGCCGGGGACTTCAGGGCCCTCACCGGGACCGTGGCGTTCGTGGCCACCGCCCCCCTGAACCTCGTCTACGTGGCCGACCTGGCGAAGATCACCCGGGAATCCGCGGAGGAGAAGACCTTCTACTCCGCCATCGACACGGGCTTCATCGCCCAGAACGTCTACCTGTTCTGCGCCTCGGAGGGGCTGGCCACCGTGGTGCGGGCGCAGGTGGACCGGGACGCCCTGGCCAGGGCGCTGGGCCTGGGTGCGGACCAGAGGATCATCGTGGCCCAGACGGTGGGGTTTCCGGGGTAACGCTCCCGGCTCCCCTCCCTCGGGCCCTTCCGCGACGGTTCCTCGTTTCCCCCGGGCCCTTCCCTCCCTATTCTTGGGCAGTGGATCCGGTTCCCTTGGAAGGGGCACGTGAAGATGCAGACTCCCGCCCTGAACGTGCTGGCCATCGGCGGTAACCATAGTGAGGTGCAGACCCTGCGGTCGGCTCTCTCGGCCCATGTTCCGCATGCCCGGCTCACGATTGCGCCCGACGGTCCGAAGGGGTTGGCCCTCGCCCTCGGGTCCAACCCTGACCTCATCCTCCTGGACCCCCTCCTACCGGGCGCCGACGGCCTCGAGGCCTGCCGCAAGCTGAAGGCGGACCCGCGTCTCCGGGACGTTCCCCTCCTCTTTCTCACCTCCGGTGAAACCCCCCTTGAGATCCGGCGCAGAGCATTGGCGGCGGGCGCGGAGGGGTTCCTTTCCCGCCCCTTGGACGAGACCGAGGTGGCGGCGCAGATCCTGGCCATGGCCAGGATCAGGGGAGCCAACCGCGCCAGGAAGTCGGGGGGAGACCAGCTCACGGCACAGGCCGCCGGCCAGGACCGGAAGCTGGCGGAAAGCGAGCGCCGGCTCGCCACCCTCATGAGCAACCTCCCGGGGATGGCGTACCGTTGCCGGAACGACCCCCGGTGGACCATGGATTTCGTGAGCGCCGGCTGCGAGCCACTCACCGGGCATCCCCCGGAGGACCTGTTGGGGAACGCCCGGGTGTCCTTCTCCGACCTCATCCATCCCGACGACCGCCAGGCCGTGTGGGACGATGTCCAGGCCAGCCTGCGAGCCCGGGAAGTTTTCCAGCTCATCTACCGCATCCGCACCGCGCAGGGCGAGGAGAAATGGGTCTGGGAGCAGGGGCAAGGCGTGATGGGGGAGGAGGAGGGCATCCTGGCCCTCGAGGGCTTCATCATCGACATCACCGAGCGCAAGCGGGCGGAGGAGCAACTCCTCCGCAACGAAGCCCGCCTCCGGGGGCTCGTGGACATCCTCCAGCACCGCTCGGAGTCCACGCAGGCCTTCCTGGACCACGCCCTGAACGAGGCCATCGAGCTCACCGAGAGCAGGATCGGGTACATCTATTTCTACGACGAGGAAGCGGAGGAGTTCGTCCTGAACAGTTGGTCCAGGGACGTGATGAAGGAGTGCACCATCGCCGATCCCCAGACGTGCTACGCCCTGAAAGAGACCGGGATCTGGGGGGAGGCCGTCCGCCAGCGCAGACCCATCCTCCTCAACGACTTCGAGGCCGGCCACCCCCTACAGAAGGGGTATCCCCAGGGGCACGCACCCCTCACCCGGTTCCTGACGGTGCCCGTGTTCAAGGAGGACCGGATCGTGGCCGTGGTGGGTGTGGCCAACAAGGCGGAGGAGTACGGAGAGGCGGACGTGCTGCAACTCACCCTCCTCATGGACGCGGTCTGGAAGGCCGTGGACATCAGGCGGGGGGAGGAGGCGCTGAGGGAGTCGGAGGAGAAATACCGGCTCCTGGCGGAGACCACGCGGGACCTCATCCTCCTTCACGACATGCAGGGCCGCATCCTCTACATCAATCGGGCGGGACTGGAATTCCTTCGTCTGGAGCCCCAGGAGGTGCCCGGGCAATCCCTCTACGACCTGATTCCCCAGGAGCACATGCCCAGCCTGGCGCTCCGCCGGGAACGCCGGCTGGCCGGAGACGACGCGAGCTACAGCTACGAGACCGAATTCGTGAACCGGGCCGGGGAGCGCATTCCCGTCGAGGTGGATTCCACGCCTGTGCTGCGGGATGGACAGGTGAGGGACGTCCTCATGGTGGCCCGGGACGTCACGGACCGGCGAAGGGCCGCGGAGGAGCAAACCAGGCTCCAGGCCCAGTTGACCCAGGCCCAGAAGATGGAGGCGGTCGGGCGCTTGGCCGGGGGGGTCGCCCACGACTTCAACAACATGCTGAACGTCATCCTGGGGCACACCGACCTGCTCCTGGACGATCCCGGTCCGGGGGAGGCGCTGGTGGCCGGGCTGCGGGAGATCCGCACCGCCGCCCGGCGCTCCGCTGATCTCACCCGGCAGCTCCTGGCCTTCGCTCGCCGACAGACCATCGCCCCCAGGGTCCTGGACCTGAACGAGGCGGTGGAGTCCGCCCTCAGGATGCTCTCGCGGCTGATCGGCGAGGACATCCATCTGGTCTGGCACCCGGGGGAGGGTCTCTGGCCGGTGAGGATGGATCCCTCCCAGATCGACCAGATCCTGGCCAATCTCTGCGTCAACGCCCGGGATGCCATCGCCGGGGCCGGCAAGGTCACCATCGAGACGACGGCCACGGTCCTGGACGCCGCCTACTGCGAGGAACACCCGGGCTCCCTTCCCGGGGGGTTCGTGGTCCTGGCGGTGAGCGACAACGGACACGGGATGGACCAGGAGACCGTCGGGAGGCTGTTCGAGCCCTTCTTCACCACCAAGGCCATGGGCAAGGGTACCGGCCTTGGGTTGGCCACGGTCTACGGCATCGTCAAGCAGAACAACGGGTTCATCAGCGTCTACAGCGAGCCGGGCCAGGGAACCACTTTCAGGATCTACTTCCCCCGGCACGATGCCGGAACCGAGGCCACGTCGAGGACCGCTCCCCCCACGCTCCCGGCCCGGGGGCACGAGACCATCCTCGTGGTGGAGGACGAAGCTGCGATCCTGGAGCTGACCCGCAGAATGCTGGAGCGCCAAGGATACACCGTGCTCTCCGCGTCCACCCCCGGGCATGCCCTCCACCTGGCCCAGGAGCACGGCGCCCGGATCCACCTCCTCCTGACCGACGTCGTGATGCCCGAGATGAACGGCAGGGAGTTGGCGAAGAAGCTGATGGCTCTCCATCCGGACATGAAGCGGCTCTTCACCTCCGGCTACACGGCCAACGTCATCGCCCACCACGGCGTCCTGGACGAAGGCGTGCACTTCCTCCCGAAACCCTTCTCCATGGCGGACCTCACCGCCAGGGTGAGGGCCACGCTGGATTCCGAGTAGCTCTACGCCAGGTACATTGTCTTCCGCTCGAACCCGGTCACCGACATCTCCCGGAAGGGGCCTCACCATGAAGCGCGCGACGATGGCCATCCTCATCACCGGCTTGGCCGGCCTTCTGTTCCTGGCCACCCTGGGGGGCAATCCCCTGGACCGGACCGGTGGCGCCACCCGTTCGGGTCCGCACCTCCAACCCGTGGACATCCTGATCACGGGCGGAACCCTCATCACCATGGATCCCCAGCGCCGGGTCCTGGAGAACGGAGCCGTCGCCATCGTCGGGGACCGGATCGAGGCCATCGGCCCCGCCGAGGAGCTGGCCGGCAGGTTCGAGGCCGGGGAGGTCATCGACGCCCTCCGCAAGGTGGTCATGCCCGGGCTCATCGATGGTCACGGCCATGCCGGCCACGGACTGGTGAAGAGCCTGGGAACGGACACGGGGGAATGGTACGGGGCCACGGAGACGATCTACGCCCGGGGATCGACCGTGGATTTCTGGCGGGCCGACGCCCTGCTCACCGCCGTGGAGCGCCTCAAGTTCGGGGTCACCACGGGGCTGACCCTCTTCGGCGGCGGGGACAGCGTCATGCGCACCGACGATCCCCGCTACGGGGACGCCTACCTCCAGGCCATCGAGGACGTGGGGGTGCGGTGGTTCCTGGCCGTGGGCCCCCGGCGCCCTCCCTTCCCCAGGACGTACGCCCACTGGGAGGGGGATGTGGCGACGGAGGTGGAGGTGACCTTCGAGCGCCAGATGGAGGTATCGGAGGCACTCATCCAGCGGTGGCACGGGAAGGGGAACGGAACGGTGAACCTCGCGGTCATGTTCCCCACCCACCACCCCGAGGAGGGACCTCTCACCGCGGCCGCCCTCCAGGAGCTCCGTCACCAGGCCCGGACCGCCCGGGAGCTCTCGAAACGGTACGGGCTCCTCTTCACCCAGGACGGGCACACCCGGGGGACCGTCAAGTTTGCCCACGAGGAGCTGGGGCTCCTGGGTCCCGACGCCCTCCTCTCCCACGCCACCGAGCTCACCGAGGAGGAGATCGGGATCTGCGCCCGGACCGACACCCGCATCGTCCACAACCCCAGCGCCATCGCCTCCATCCAGGGCCGCTGTCCCGCGACGGAGCTCCTGGACGCCGGGGTGACGGTCATGCTGGGGTCCGACGGTGTGGCGCCCGACCGGAGCTACGACATGTTCCGCCACATGTTCCAGGCCATGCGCTACCACCGCTTCCACTTCCGGGACCCGGACGTCCTTCCGGCCGGGAAGGTGCTGGAGATGGTGACGATCGACGCCGCCCGGGCTCTGGGGATGGAAGACGAGATCGGGTCGCTGGAACCGGGCAAGAAAGCCGACATCATCCTCATCGACATGTTCCAGCCCCATCTCGTCCCCCTGAACATGCCACTGTACCGGGTGGCCTACTTCGCCAACGGCAACGACGTGGAGACGGTGATCGTGAACGGCCGGGTCCTGATGCGGGACCGCCAGGTCCTCAGCGTGAACGAAGAGGAGGTGCTGGAGATGGCCCAGAGGGAGGCCGACGCGGCCCTGCACCGGACCGGCCTGGAGCACCTGGTGGAGACGCCGGAAGGGTTCTGGGGGAGGAGCCGCTTCCCGCGGTAGGACCCGCGGACCGGAGCGGCGAGCTAGCGCAGCAGCTCGCTCACGGGCCGGAAGACCACCAGGCGCTCCCGGGCCCAGGCGGGAGCCGCGGGGTTCATGGGGTCGTTGAAGATGGGGAATTCGTTGGGGCGCCAGGTGAAGGCCGTCTTGATGTTGAACTGGGAGTAGTTGCCCGCACCCCCCACCGGCCCGTTGTTGGTGCTGATGCAGATCCCGGCGGCATTCGTGCAGATGGCCACGTGGTTGATGTCGAAGGCATGGGCGCCCACGGGGGAGCGCTTGAAGATCCCCACCACCGAGTCGGCCACCGGCTGCGTGTTCTTCACGTTGATGGCCCGGTTGATGGCAACGGGGCCGAAGAGGATGCCGTTCACCTCATGTTGCACCAGATCCGCCCTGTGGGGGTGGAAAGTGGGGTCGCACTCCTTCAGGAGCCGGAACACGGTGTTGTAGCAGACCAGGGCGTTGAAGGCGCCGGCCCGCATGGGTTCGGTGAGGATCCGGGCGGCGAGGGCGGCACAGGTTCCCTGCACGTACATGGCGTCACCTTCCTGTTGGGGAACGGTCTCGAATCCTGGGGAGGCATCCTACCGAGCCGGCGGCGCCGTCGCAACGGGGCGCCGGATCCTCCCACCCTCGTCAGTTGGAGGCGGAATAGTAGAGGTACCAGCTCCCCTCCAGCCGCCGGAAGAGCGTGACCTGCTCCGGGGGGCACGATCCCCATTCGGCGCCGATGGAATCCACCACGGACGCCGGGGCGCGGGTCTGGTAGGCGTAGCCCTTTGAGCACCCCCCGGGCCCCACCAGATCGTGGAACCACACCTCGAACCAGAGGCTGGCATCGGGAGCGGGGGAGAGCACGCGGGCCCCCCGGATCCCGAGTCGGGCCAGGAGCTCCGGGTTGTCGGGGTCGGCGGCAAGAAGCTCGAACGTCTCACGCCCCGCCGCGAAACCGTCCACCAACGAGGCGTCGGTCGGATAGGGCACCCGCGTCGAGCCGCCGCACCCCGCCAGCGCCAGGAGCGTCACGAAGCACGGGATCGGGCTTTTCCTGTGGCGCACGGTTCTCCCCCTCTGAGGGACGGTGTCTCAAGTTCTGCCCGCCCGGCGCGGAGGCGGCCCGCCCTTCCTCAGGCCCCCCCGTGGTCCACCACCAGGGCCACCCGGCGGTTCTCCCACCCCTTGCTCCCCGGTCCGTGTTCCCCGGGGGCGATGAGCCTGGGGCTCGCCTCCCCGTAGCTCACGGCCCGGAGCCGGTCTCCCGTCAGGCCGCCCTCCCCGGCCAGCCAGGCCCGCACCGCCTCCGCCCGCCGGAGCCCCAGGGCCCGGTTGTACTCCACGCCGCCCACCGGGTCCGTGAAGCCCTCCACGGTGATGGTGCAGTCGGAATAGTACTCCCTTACCACCCCCGCGAACCGGTCCAGCATCTCCCGGTGGGCCTCGGTGAGCTCCGCCTCATCGAACCCGAAGTAGAGGGGCATGTTGAAGCGCAGGGTCTCCTCGAACCGCTCCACCGTGGCGTCGAGCTCCTCGCCCAGGCGGGTCAGCTCCCGCTCCAGCGCGTCGGTGCGAGCCGCCAGACCGTCCACCCGGCCCTGGAGGTCGGTCACCCTCCCGGCCAGGGCCTGGTCTCCCTGGGAGATCTCGCCCCGGAGCTCGGCCCTCAGCCCCGACAGCTCGGTCTCCAGTTGCTCGGGCTTCACGTGAGCGCACCCGCCCACCAGGGCCACCAGGGGAAGGACGAGGGCGGGGGAGGAAAGATAGGACCGGAAGAGAGCGGCGGACATGGGTGTCATCCTCCTTCACGGGGGAAGAATGGGGGAGCGACGTGCCTGGACGCCCGGGGAGTATGCAGGGAGGGTGCCGGGACCCCGGGGCGGGCGGCCGTACGCCTTAAGTACTTGAAAGGAAAGGGGATGGAGCACCCATCCGGCCGCTGGGAGAGCGCCCCCGCCGCCGCCCCTGCTCCGGCGAAGACGCCGGGCCGATCCGAGATGGCTCGTCCCCCCGCCCCGTTTCGATTCAATCCCCGCGGGCCCCGGGCTTGATGGGGCTTCCCGCGGTCCGTTATCATCGCGAGGCGGCACCCGGAGCTGACGGCCCCCCTTCGACCCGAGGTCCCTCATGAAACGCAAGGAATTCCTTCTCTCCTCCGCCCTGGGCTCCGTGGCCCTGGGGACGGGAGAGCTGGCCCTTCCCGGGGCGATCCCCCCACAGAGCCCGACCCGGAAGATCCTCATCGGCGGGGGCGGTTTCGGGACGGTGTTCCTCCGGTACATGGCCACCCTCACCGGGAAGCCCCGCCCCCGCCTCTGCTACCTCCCCACGGCGGCCGCGGACAACGAGTCGGCCATCATCCGCTGGTACCAGAGCTGCGCCCCCCTGGACGTGGTGCCCCTCGTCCAGGGCGTCTTCATCAGCAGCTACGAGATGGACCGGAGCTGGGAGGACGTCCTCCTCTCCATGGACGGGATCGTGGTGTCGGGGGGGAACACCCTGAACCAGCAGGCCATCTGGAGAGCCCAGGGGATCGACGAGGTGTTGCGGGAGGCCTGGGACCGGGGGATCGTGCTGGGCGGCTCCAGCGCCGGGTCCCTCTGCTGGTTCGAGGAGGGAACCACCGACTCCCGGCCCCAACAGGTCACGAAGATCGAGTGCCTGGGGTTCCTGAGGGGGAGCCATTCCCCCCACTACGACGGGGAAGCCGCGCGACGGCCCCTGTACCACGAGCTCATCGGGACCGGCCAACTCAAGCCCGGCTACGCCTGCGACAACGACGCCGGGATCTACTTCGAGGACAACGAGGTCCGCCGGGTGGTCCGGACCCGGGAGGGGGCCAACGTCTACTACGTGAGCCTGGTGGGTGGCGAGATCGTGGAGCGGGTCCTACCGGCGGAGATGATCTCCTGAGCGGTCCGGGGGTGAACGGGATCCCCGGCCGCCCCGATGGGCGTGACCCCTGTCATGCGGCCCGACCGCTGTTGACCTTGCGCCCTGGGCGCCGAGGGCCCCGCATGCCCTTGCTCCGGCTCCTGCGTGGCATGGGGGGCGTTGCCTTGCGCCGCAAACCCCGTATCCTCTATCCGCCGCGCCGGCACCCGATCTCCGGCCGAGGCGGGAGCGCGCCCCCGCCCCCCCCACGCCGACGCTCCTGAGTCGCACGGGTCAGCGTCGCTGACCGGCCACCTTCGCGAGGCGTCCCATGAGACGAGCCCTTCTGGCTTCCCCGCTTGTCGCCCTCTCCCTGGCCACGGCCCTCCCCGCCCCCTCCTTCTCCCAGCTCACCGCCACCGACTACGCCAGGGCGGAGCGGTTCCTCACCTGGAACGCCCGCAACCTGGTCTCGGGAGACGAGGTGACGCCGCGCTGGATGGAGGGAGACCGCTTCTGGTACCGGAGCCATCGCAAGGACGGGCACGAGTTCATCCTGGTGGACCCGGCCCGCGGCACCCGGGCCCCGGCTTTCGACCACCACCGCCTGGCCGCGGCCCTGTCGCTGGCCGCCGACACCTCCTACGTGGGGACCAAGCTCCCCTTCCAGGAGATCGAGCTGGCGGGGGAAGGGGGGGAGGTGCGCTTCTACCTGGCCGACTCGGTCCGCTGGAGCTGCGACCTGACGGCCTACCGCTGCACCGGCCCGGACACGGTGCCCAAGCCCCGGGTGACGGAGACCGCCTCTCCCGACGGGCGCTGGGTAGCCTTCGAGCGGGAGGAGAACCTCTGGGTCCGGGAGGTGGCCACGGGGCAGGAGATCCAGCTCACCAGCGATGGGGAGAAGGACCACGGCTACGCCGTGCAGCCCGAGGGATGCTGCTCGGTGGTGACCAGCGCCCGCCAGCACCAGGAGGCTCCCCCCGTGCTGGCCTGGTCCGAGGACTCCCGGCGGATCGCCACCCACCGCTTCGACGAGCGGGGTGTGCGGCGGATGGCGCTCCTGGAGACCAACGTGAAGGGGCCGGTCCTGCACAGCTACATCAACGCCCTGCCCGGCGACTCGGTGATCCCCACCTACCAGATCCATGTGTTCGACCTGGAAGCCCGCAGCGGGGTTGCGGCCGACCGCCCCCCCCAGGAGATGGTCAACACATCCTGCTGCGGGCTGCTCGCCTACCGTCCGCCCCGCGAGCTGGTCTGGAAGGACGCCCGCTGGGGGGAGGGGAGCGGGGAGTTCTTCTTCACCTACGGGCACCGCACCTTCGACACCCTGCGCTTGGTGGCCATGGACGCATCCACCGGCGCCACGCGCACGGTGATCACCGAGACCAGCCCCACCTTCGTGGAGATGAACGCCCGCTCGGGCGGCATCCCCAACTGGCAGATGGTGAAGGGCAACCGTGAGGTGGTGTGGTTCAGCGAACGCGACGGGTGGGGGCACCTCTACCGCTACGATGCCGCCGGCGGGGCGCTCCTCAACCGCATCACCGAGGGGCCCTGGATGGTCGTGGACCTGCTGGAGGTGGACGAGGCGGCCGGGTGGGTCTACTTCACCGCGGTGGGCCGGGAGGAGGGGCGGGACCCCTACTACCGGCACCTCTACCGGGCGCGGCTGGACGGCTCCCTGCTCCAGCTCCTCACCCCCGAGGACGCCGACCACGAGATCACCTTCGCCCCCTCGGGGCGCTTCCTGGTGGACACCTACTCCAGGCCCACCTCGGCGCCTGTCACCGTGCTTCGCCGTGCGGACGGATCGCGGGTGGCGACTCTGGAGGAGGCCGACTTCTCCGAGCTCCTGGCCGCCGGCTGGAGCTGGCCCGTGCCCTTCACCGTGAAGGCCCGCGACGGGGTCACCGACCTGTACGGCTACCTCTACGTCCCCACCGCCTTCGACACCGCCGCCAGCTACCCGGTGGTGGACTACATCTACCCGGGTCCCCAGACCGGGCCCATCGGGTTCCGGCAGGGGAGCGCCGCGTCGCGCGGCAACGGCCGGGCGCTGGCGGAGCTGGGCTTCATCGTCTTCACCATCGACGCCCTGGGCACGCCCCTGCGGGCCAAGGCCTTCCACGACGCCTACTACGGCAACATGGCCGACAACGGGATCGCCGATCACGTGACGGCGATGCGGCAGCTGGCGATCCGCTACCCCCAGATGGACCTGGACCGGGTGGGGATCTTCGGCCACTCCGGCGGAGGGTTCAGCTCCACCGACGCCATCCTGCGCCACCCCGACGTATTCAAGGTGGCCGTTTCGTCGGCCGGCAACCACGACAACCGCAGCTACGACTACACCTGGGGGGAGAAGTACCAGGGGCTCCTCACCCACAAGAAGGACGGCGGCGACACCTTCGACTCCCAGGCCAATCAGAACGCGGCGGGGAAGCTGGAGGGGAAGCTCCTCCTGATGTACGGGACGCTGGACGACAACGTCCACCCCAACGCCAGCCTGCTGGTCATCGACGAGCTCATCCGCCAGAACAAGGACTTCGACCTGCTGGTCCTGCCCAACCGCAACCACGGGTTCGCCGCCGAGCCCTACGTGGTGCGGCGCACCTGGGACTACTTCGTACGCCACCTTCTGGGGGTGGACCCGCCCGAGGAGTACCTCATCCGGCAGCCGCGGGGATGAGCTGTTGGTCCATGCCCGATTCGAACCGAGTTCCGATCCCCGCACTGGAGTCACTCTGATGAAGCCCCTGCATCCTGTCGGAGCGTATGCCCCCGTCGGCGCACTCAGGGGGTTGCCTGCTCTCACCCTCCTGGTTGCCCTCATCGCCGGTTCTGGCCGTCCCCTCGCGGCCCAGCACGTGACCGCCGACGACTATGGCCGGGCGGCCCAGCTCCTGAGCTGGAACACCCAGAACCTGGTCTTGGGAGGAGCCGTCCAGCCCAACTGGATGCCGGACGGAAACCGCTTCTGGTACCGCACCCGCGTCCAGGAAGGGCACGAGTTCGTCCTGGTGGACCCGGTGCGCAACGCCCAGGCGCCCCTCTTCGACAGGCACCGCCTGGCGGCGGCCCTCTCCCTGGCGGGGGACACCGCCTTCGTGGGGACCAAGCTCCCCTTCCAGTCCTTCGAGTTCGTGGGGGACGAGACCCACATCGCCTTGAACGCCGGCAAGAGGCGCTTCCAGTGCGACCTGCGGGCGTACGCATGCACCGTGGGCGACACCCTTCCCGATTCCCGCGCTTTCGTGGTGTCCCCCGACTCCACGCTCGAGGTGTTCATGAAGGGGCATGACCTCTACCTCAGGCCGTTCCGGGGTGGCGACACCATTCGCCTGACCAACGACGGGGAGGAGTACTTCGCCTACGGAGCCGCCACCCCCACGCCCAGCGAGCTGCGCCGCGAAGGCCCCCGGCGCCCGCAGGTAAGCTGGGCACCCGACTCGCGCCGGCTGGCCGTGATGCGCCCCGACGAGCGCGGGGTGGAGCTCATGCACTACATCTCCTACACGCCGGTGCGGCCCAAGCATTATGCCCGCCCCTACGCGCTCCCGGGGGACTCCGTCATCCCCCAGCCCGTCTTCCACATCCTGGAGGTGCCGCGCGATCTGGCCGCCGCCGGCGCCGACCCCGACACCTCCAAGGCGCAGGCGGCCGCAAACGTCCAGGTGCGCGTGCCCGAGGAGGTGTGGATCCTGGGTTGGGGCTCCGCGGCTTCGGACTCGGCCTGGAGCCGGGACTCCAGGACCCTGCACGTGGACTACTTCACTCGTGGGGCCAAGAAGCACGTCCTGCTGGGGGTGGACGCCGCTTCCGGGGAACGCCGGGTGCTGGCGGCGGACAGCGCCAGGACCAGCGTCATCGGCAACCACTGGACGGGGCCGGAGAGCTTCTACGTGACCGAGGACGGCTCCACCGTCTTCTGGTGGTCGGAGCGGGACGGGTGGGCCCACCTCTACCGCATGGACGCCGCCGGCGGCCCCGCGACCCAGCTCACCTCGGGCGCCTGGGCGGTGGGAACCCTGGTGCACGTGGACGAGGCACGGCGGCAGCTCTACTTCACCGCCCGCGGCCGGGAGGCGGGGCACTTCCTCTACTACGCCCACCTCTACCGGTTGGGCTTCGACGGCTCGGGCCTTACCCTTCTCACCCCCGAGGACGCCAACCATGAGGTGCGCTTCTCCCCCTCCGGGGAGTACTTCGTGGACGCCTACTCCCGCATCGAGACCCCGCCGGTGTCGGTGCTGCGCCGCACGAGGGACGGCAGCGTGGTGCGGACGCTGGAGGAGGCGGACATCACCCTTCTCCAGGGGGCTGGCTGGCGGCCGCCCGAGGTGTTCAAGGCCAAGGCGCGGGACGGGATCACGGACATCTACGGGGTGGTCTATCTCCCGCCCAACCTGGACCCGGCCCGGAAGTACCCCGTCGTGGAGAACATCTACCCGGGGCCCTTCGTGGGGAGCGTGGGAACCTGGGGGTTCAAGGAGGGAGGCGAGACGTTCTCCCTGGCCAGCCTGGGGTTCGTGGTGGTCCAGGTGGACCACCTGGGCACGCCCTACCGCTCCAAGGCCATGCACGACGCGTACTACGGGAACATGGGGGACAACGGGATCTCCGATCACGTCACGGCCGTGCAGCAGCTGGCGGCGCGCTACCCCTTCATGGACCTGGAGCGGGTGGGGATCTTCGGCCACTCGGGCGGAGGGTTCGCCTCCACCGACGCCATCCTGCGCTTCCCCGACTTCTACAAGGTGGCGGTCTCGGGGGCGGGCAACCACGACCAGCGCACCTACGGTGTGCACTGGGGACCCCTCTACCAGGGCCTCTACCAGAAGGACACGGTCAAGGGCGGTGACAACTACGAGAGCCAGGCCAACCAGCTCATCGCCGGGAACCTCGAGGGCCACCTCCTGCTCATGCACGGGGACCTGGACGACAACGTCCATCCGGCCATGACCATCCAGGTGGTGAACCAGCTCATCCGCCTGAACAAGGACTTCGACCTCATCATCGCGCCGGATCGGGCGCACGGCCTGAACGAGCCCTACTTCATACGGCGCCGCTGGGACTACTTCGTGCGCCACCTCCTGGGGGTGGAGCCCCCCAAGGAGTTCGAGATCATCCGGCCGGTGGGGTAGGAGCCGCCCGGTGTTCCTCCTACCCTCCTCTTCCAGAAGAAGCCGGAGATCTTCCTGGAGAATTCGAGACTCTTCCACATGGGAGACCCGGCCCGCAACAATCGCATCAACCTGCAGCCCACACCCGACGAGGACCTCCGCTTCCACTTCATCCACCACCCCCTGTCGGGCCTGTAGGTGGTCTGGAACGAGCAGCGGTTCTTCAGCGGCGAGAACATCGTCCCGGGCCGCAGCCTCACCCTGAAGCTGACCCAGATGGTCGCGTTCTGAGGGGCGGGAATCACTCCAGGAGGTCCGCCATCAGCCAGAGCCAGCGGCTGGTGGAGTGCACCCAGACCTCCTTGTAGACGTACATGTTCTGCGAGGGCCAGTAGGGCAGGTCGGTAACGCCCCGGCTCTGCATGCCCACCGGGAGGGAGCCCACGAAATCGCCCGACGACACGCTGTACTGCTGGGCCCAGTCGTACCCCTCCCCGTACATGGTGCTCTGGGTGAAGGGGTTGCGGCCCACCACCCACTGGGCCTGGCGCTCGGCCAGGTCAAGGGCAGCCTGGTCGCCCAGGAAGCGGGCCGCCGCGGCCAGCGCCTTGGCCTGCGAGAGCAGGACGCCGTAGTTACCCCTCCGCGCGAACCACACCGGGAACGCGCGCAGGTACCACTCCTCCCCCATGGGCATGCCGGCCAGCACCTGCGCCCGGTAGGCTTCCCGGGTGGCCATGTGCAGCGCGCCCGAATCGGGAACCTCCCTGGCCTCGTCGCCCAGTCGGTACACGTAGGCCGGGAGGACGCCCCAGGGCGCCGTGGCCTGGACGCTGCGCTTCTGGTACTCCAGGTACAGCTCCAGGGTGGACTGCCACTCCCCCCGGTCGGCGTGATCGGGAAAGGCCGCGATGAGCTGGGTCAGCGCCACGATGGGCGCCTGGTCGTTGCCCCGATGGAACTGGTGGAAGAGCGTGTCTCGATCGGGGCCGGTGTGGAAGAACCCGGCAAGCGGGAAGGTGGTGCCCACCGGGCGCTTCTGCTGCGAATCCACGATGGTACGCGCCAGCTCGACGGCCTGGTCCGCGTAGCGGTGGGCCGCCGTGGCACGGTAGAGCTCCACGGAGGCCGTGACCCCTATGCCGGCCAGCTCCAGGCGGGTGGCCGCGAAGGCCGGCGTGTGGCGTGTGGACGGCGCCTCGACTCCCTCGATGGCGTGGGTCCAGTCCTCTTCGGCGATGCGCAGGCTGCGCTCTGCCAGGGCGGGATCCGTGTCTTTCAGCACGCGGTACGCGAGGGCCTCGGCGGCCGCCGCGATGTAATTGGCGTTGGGGTTGTTCCTGGCCTCCACCACGCGGTCGTCCGCGTCGCCGACGATGTTGTTCGTCCAGAGGTTGTGGCTGCCGAAGGCGACCCGGTACCCGCCCGGGAAGCGCACGCGCAGCACCCACTCCAGGCCCCACTTGGCCTCCTCGAGCAGGCGCTCGACCAGCGCCGGATAGCCGCCGCGTTCCCGCAGCCGCTCGGCCAGCGCGAACATGGCGTAGGTGGCCTCTCCGGTGTTGATGAGGCCCTGCGAAAGGTCCCCGGCGTCGTGCCAGCCGCCGCTCATCACCACGCGCTCGTCGCCCTGGCTTGCGAACCAGTCGAGGTGGTCCACCGGGTGCGAACCGGGCACATCGTAGCCGCAGCGGTTGCCGTAGAAGAAGTTGAGCGCCTTCCAGACGGTGCCGTACCACACATCGTCGCCAATGGAGAACGGCTGCGTGGTCGCCTCACCCGCCCGGAGGACGTAGCGGCCTGGCCTGTCCACTTCGGAGAAGTCCATCTCCTGAAAGGACCCCAGACGGGTCTGGAGGGTGCGGATGGGCTTGCGCAGCAGGACCTCGCCCAGGGCGTTGTCGTTGACGCGCATCAGGGTGAACTCCGTTGCCGCCAGGTCGCTGGCCAGGGCTGTCTTGCTGGATCCGGTCTGATAGCCGGTGTGGCTGAAGGCGATCCGGCCCGGCGCGACGCTCCAGCCGGTGTGGTGGTCGGGCGCGACGAGCTGGAGCTCCAGGTCGCCGATCTCGAAGGCGACGGTGTCGCCGGGCGCAGCCAGCATCTTGTTGACCCAATAGCCGATCTCCAGCGCGATCACCCGGTCCCGAGCCAACGGCTCGATCTCCCAGACCACCTGCTGCCAGCCCTGCTTGGAAAGGGTGACGTAGTGGATCCCTTCGCGGTTGTAGGCGTCCGGGACCTTCTCGGCGCCGTCGTTGTGCAGCACGATCTGGAGTGGCAGCATGGGAAAGCCCGCCACCTCGGGCCTGATCCACAGGGAGAGGCGGTTGAAGCCGGTCCAGTCCTCACCCTCGAACACGCGCCGCAGGTTGACCGAGGAGAGCCGGTTGCGGGTGGGGGCAGGGGCCTCGCGAAACATCTGCATGTCCACTCGCAGCACGCGCATGTCGCCCATGCGGGGCGGGGCGGGGAAGGTGAGGCTGCCGGTGCCGGAGAAGCGCCAGCTGTCCGGGCGTGTCATGTCGTCGAGCGTGCGGCGGGCCAGCACCGGCTTGGCGAGCCAGGCGAACTCCGCGGAGCGCTCGAAGTCGATGGGCAGCAGCGGGCGCGGGGTCTGGGCGGAGGTAGGGGCCGCCGCGCCGAGGAGCAGGGTGAGAGCCGCGACGGGGAGTGGTTTCATGTCTCTCCCCGTTCTACTCTGGCCCGGTGTGATGCGGCGAACCGGGCGGCATCCTCTCCCCACCGATGAACACCATCTCGACCCTGGCGAGGCCGTCCAGGGGGTCGCCGTCGAAGACCACCAGGTCCGCGGCCTTCCCCGACTCGAGCGAGCCCAACCGGTCCGCCACTCCGAAGATGGTGGCCGGATGGAGGGTGAGGGCCCGCAGCGCCTCCTCGCGCGGGAGCCCGTGGGCCACGGCGGCCCGGGCCTGCTCCAGGAGGCCGGCCACGTTGCGGCTGGAGCCGGTCTGGAAGGCGAACGTCACTCCCGACCGGGAAAGAGCTGCCGGAGTCCCGGGACCCCCTCCCCGGGACTCCAGCTCTCCATAGGGCGCATCCGCGGGCCCCCAGAGGACCGGGATCCCGCGCGCGGCCAGCTCCCCGGCCACGCGGTGGGCCTCCGCGCCATGGCTGAGGACCATCCTGACGCCGAACTCGGCGGTGATCCGCAGCGCGGTGTGGATGTCGTCGAAGCGGTCGGCGCTGATGACGAGCGGCACCTCCCCCCGCGTCACGGGGAGGAGGGCTTCCAGCTTGGCGTCGCGGGCCGGCGCGGTAGGCTCCTCCGCTCTCTGCCCGGCCCGGTGCGCCGCCACCGCGGCTACGTGGAGAGCGAGCTTCTCTCCGTAGGCCCGGGCATCCACCAGCACCTGCCGGAGCATGGCGGCCGAGGCCATCCGGGTCATGGGGGCCTGGCTCCTTTTCCCGTACTGGGCTTTGGGCGCTTCTCCCAGGGAGACGTGCACCCCGACGGGCGCGCGCACCACCATCTCCTCCACCCCCTCCCCGGCCAGGCGGATGAGCGCGCTCTGGCCGGCCAGGAGGTTGCCCTCCGCCGGGGCGCACAGCGCGGCGGTCACTCCCGAGCTTCGGGCCAGCGGGATGAACCCGTTGTCCGGGTTGAGGGCATCCAGCACCCTCAGGTGGGGAGTCAGGGGATCGGTGGCTTCGTTGTCGTCCGTCCCCAGCGAGGGGTAGTCGGCGATCCCCAGGTTCGTGGACCCGTCCATGAGCCCGGGCATCACGGTCCTGCCGGAGAGATCTAGGACCTCGGCCCCGGCGGGAATGGGGACATCGAGCCCCACAGCGGTGATGCGACCGCCCTGAAGGAGGATCACGCCGTTTTCCAGCGTCCCCCCGGTGATGGTGAGGAGTCGCGCTCCCCGCAGGGCCACGACCCCCTCCTGGGCCACGGCGGGCATCGGAGGATGGGTGGAGCACAAAGCGAGTCCGAGGGCAAGCAATGGACGACAGGCTAAGCGCAAGGCGCTCCGCCCCGGGGAGCGCGGCCGGCGAGACAGCTTCATTGCCAGCCTCCCACCGACCGGATGGGCAGCAGATGAGCCCCGGGCTCGCGCTGGTACACCAGCTTCCCGTCAATGAAGACGGCCTCGGGAATGGAGAGGGTCCGGAAGGGGTGCCCCGTGAGGATGAGGAGGTCGGCGTCCTTGCCGGGCTCCAGGCTTCCCACCCGGCCGTCCATCCCGATGATGCGGGCCGCGTCGAGGGTCACGCTCCGGAGCGCCACATCGGGATCCAGGCCGTTGCGGACGGCGAAGGCGGCGATCTCCAGCATGTCGCCCCCGGGAGAGGCGGGGCCCGGTGTGAACCACCCCGACTCCATGCGGGCGCGGAAGGCGATGCGGACGCCGGCCTCGGCGAGGCGGGCCGGAGCACGGGGATCGAACCCCTGGTCCTCGACGTTGCCAGCTCCCCGGAAGAGATCCTCGACGATCACGGGAATGTCCCGCTCCCGGAGCACGTCCGCGACCTTGTAGGCATCGGTGGCCCCATCCAGGATGATGCGCAGCCCGAACTCGTCGGCGATCCTCACCGCCGTAAGGATGTCGTCCCTGCGCTCGGCATGGACCAGGAGCGGCGTCTCCCCCTTGAGCACGGGGATCAGCGCCTCCATGTCCAGGTCGCGCTTGGGGGCCTTGCCATCCGCGGCCCCCCCTGCGGCGTCCACCTTCTCCATGTATTCGCGGGCCTTGATGAGCGTCTCCCGGGCCAGGGCCGCGATCCCCATGCGCGTGCTGGGCATCTTTCCTTCCCTCCTGGCCGAGGACCCCAGCCCCATCACCATCACCGCCCGGTCCCTGACGATCATCTCGTCCACCACCACGCCGGCCGCCTTGAGCACGGCGCCCCGCCCGGCGAACACCTCCTGGTTTCCGGGCGTCACCATGAGCGTGGTCACCCCCAGCTCCCGGGCATGGGCGAAGTTGGGGGAGTGGGGCTCCACGGCATGCTTCACCTCCATGGCGGGGACCACCGGCCTGGAGCTCTCGTCGATGTGGCTCTGCCGCCGCCAGTTGCTCTCGAGCCCCACGTGGGACCGGGCGGAGACCAGTCCCGGCATGACCACGAAGTCCCGGGCGTCGATCACCGTGAAGCCCCGGGGCACGGGAAGGTCGCGGCCCACCTGGGTGATCTTGCCGTCCTCCACCAGGACCGTGCCTCCCTCGATGGGCTCCCCGGCCATGGTGTGGACCAACCCGCCCCGAATGGCCAACCTGGTGGCCTCTCCGATCCCGTCCGGGAGGCTGAGGCTGCGGTCGGTGCCGGGGACCGCCTCGATCCGGGGAGTGGCCTCACCGGCAGGGCGCTCGTACTCCACCTTCCCGTCAATGACCACCTTCTCGACCGAGGTCAGGAGCTCGAAGGGCTCGCCGTCCAGGAGCACCAGGTCCGCGTCCTTGCCCACCTCGATGCTGCCGAGGCGGTCCTGGAGGTCCATGGCTTCCGCCGGCGCCAGGGTAATGGCCCGCAGGGCGTCCTCTTCCTTCATTCCGTAGCGGACCGCGAGGACGGCCAGGTGGCGCAGGTTCTGCTGCCCACCCCCCAGGGCATCGGTCTGGAGGGAGACCCTGTAGCCGGCGTTGGCCATGATGGCCGGGTTGTTGCGGAAGGCGAGCAGGTCGTCGAAGTAGCTGAAGAACATGGGTGGACCGATGTTGATGTGCAGCTCCTCCTTGCGGTCCTGGAGAGCGTCCACCAGGAGATGGGCGTAGTAGGAGTGGCAGAGGCTGAGTCGGAGGTGGAACTGGTCGGCCAGGCGGACGGCGGACATGATCTCGGACGCGGTAGCCACGTGGATGTGGGTGGGGATCTCGCCCTTCATGGCCATGACCAGGGCGTCCTTCCCCAGGTCCCGGGCGGGCGGAGTCGCCTCCTTACCCGCAGCCCTGTCCTCCTGGTAGGTCTCCCAGCTCCTCTGGTACTCCTGGGCTTCCATGAAGGCCTTCTCGGCCAGGTGGTAGACCCCCATGAGGGTGGCTGGCATCTGGCCCTTGCCGCCGTAGGCGCCCACGGGGTTCCCCTCCATGGCCATCTTCAGGTCGGCGATCTCCTTGATCACCACCTCCTGGGGCGGGCCGTACTTGAGCTTCACCGCCACGCTGGTGCCTCCGATGATGTTGGCGCTTCCAGGCCGCGAGACCACCGTGGTGACGCCCCCCGCCCGCCCCACCGCGATGGCGGGATCGTCGAAGTTGTAGGAGTCCAGCGCCCGCACCTGGGGGGTGATGGGATCGGTGGATTCGTTGCCGTCGGAGTTCTCCGTCACCTGGGGCAGGCTGTAGACTCCCACGTGGGTGTGCATGTCCACCAACCCCGGAATGACCACGGCCGCCTCCAGCACCCGGGCACCCGCGGGAATGGGCAGGGACCTGCCCACCCGGACGATCTTCCCGTTCTCAACCAATACCATCCCGTTCTCGATGACCTCGCCGGACACGGTGAAGACCCTTCCGCCCCGGACCACCAGGCTCTGGGCTCGGGCCGCGCTCGACGGCGCCAGGAGGAGCAGGAGGAGAAGGATCAGGCGGGGATCGAGGAAGTGGAGTCGCCGAACCATCTGGGGCAGGGTCATGGAGACCTCCCGAGGACGCACATGAGTTGGGGGCAGCGTCGGGAGGAGCGCCCTCGCCCCATCCCGACGAGGTCGTGGAACCTTAACCCGGCGAGACAGTCGCCACCAGGGAGGACCGCCAGGAGCCGCCAGGGACTATCTCGCCAGATCGAACGGATCAGGACTTTCCTCTCGAATCGCAGCCGTGAGATAGCTTCACGCAACCCGCGCAGGTCGGACGTCGCCACCCTCGATACGGTCCCCCGCGACCGCTCCGCGTCCCGGCTCTCCAGGATGGTCAGACCGGAGCTGTCACGCACGGTGAAGGCAGAGTCCACACGGGGGCTTTCGCGGCCACAGCCCGGGAGGCAGACCACGCAGGCGATCCACGGCAGGCTGACGAGGGACAGGCTGGCTCGGTCGTGGCGGGGGAGGGGTCAGGTACCGTTCTCCGTTGCCGCCGGTGCAGTGGTAGCCTATGCACCGGAGACGGCAATACCACCCCGGAGTGGAGTCGCAGGAACGCCGGTGACACCATTCCATGGTGCCCGGCGTGGCGCACGCCCCCTACGTGGGGCACCGGGAGGCGGTGAGGTGCTCCCGCACCCACCTCCAACTCACGGCCTTGACGGCCGGGAAGGGATCGTGCTGGGCGAGGAGCATGAGGTCCCGGTGGAGGTCGAAGAGCGTCCAGGAGCCGAACAGCTCCAGCGATGCGCACGCCCCCCGCTCCCGGACCATCAGGGAGGTTACCCTGGCCTCACCGTCCTTGAACGTGAGCGCGTACACGATCGTCTCGTTTTCGACAGCCAGTCCCCAGAACAGGGTGTCCGGAAGAATGTACCCCCTCCCCTTCGCCCCGGAGGAAAACTCGCCGGGCCCCGCGGACACCGAGAAGCCCCACCGGTCCATGACCACGGCAGCGCTGTCACACGGAATCCAATAGAGGGTCTCCACCTCCCCCTGCTGATGCAACGCGGCCACCCCCCGCGCCGAGCCCTGCAGCCACACCCAGGGGCCCGATCCCGACACACCCACGCCAGGCTGGAAGAGAAGCGGGCGGGGTGGTTCTGCCGGACCGATCGCCTCGAAGAGCCATGCGGTGGAGTCCGCCGCGCGACGATGGCGCTCGTTCCCGTGGTAGAACAGGCGCCCCGAGCAGGCGCCCTCGAAGGCCACGGCCCGCAAGCCCAGGTCGGCCGGCCTCCAACCACGGAGCCAGTCTCCGGCAGCGGTGAACTCCTCCAGGCGCGACGAGGAAAGAAGCCGGATCAGGGAGTCCCCGGCGAACTCCATCGAGTAGAGCATGATCAGCTCCCCCGGCCCCTGGCCGTGCCGGCCGAACGCCCACGACTCGCCGGTCTTCCGGTCCAGGACGTGCACAAAGGGATCCGTGTAGTTCCCAACCGCCAGGAATCGGCCCGACCCGGAGAGGGCGGCGGTGGTGATCCAGGTGAACGCCCCGACATCGCCAGGGCCATCGAGGCTGCCGAAGCTCTCTGCAATGGCCGAGTCCGGAAGCACGAGACGGAGCGGCGGCACCTCCACCGGCTCCCGACCGCACCCTGACAGGACGAGCACGGCGGCCAGGCGCACCACGCGCTTCCACCGGAAGCTGGCCTCCA